>NZ_CP048265.1:1248715-1560893 GCF_019469205.1 Gilliamella sp. ESL0405
TAGTTATGTCAAACCCAATTTATTAACTCATGATGCTGAACGTGCCCGCTCATTCACGCAAGACCCACTTATTACCCGACCGATTTCAGTGCGTTTACTGCTCGATCTCTATTCGGTATCAGACAGAATTATAAAAGATGCTAACGCAATTACCGTACCGACTCAATTACTGGTTTCCGGATCGGATTATGTGGTTAGGCGTAAACCCCAACAACAGTTTTATGACAATCTAGGCACGCCGCAAAAAGAGTGTCATATTTTGCCGGGCTTTTTTCATGATACGTTGGGTGAAAAAGATCGCCATATCGCTCTTGAACGAGCAAGGCGTTTTATTCTCGGCTGCTTTGCCAGCCCAGCTTATACGCCGTCACGACTTAACGCCGATCGGGTAGGTTATACTCGATTAGAAACCGATAATTTAACCTTACCGCCTTCCGGTTTAGTTAAGCCGTTATATTGGAAATTTATTAAGGCAAGCTTAAAGTACGCCGGCAAAATATCTCATGGCATTAAACTCGGTTTAGAAACTGGCTTTGATTCCGGCAGTACCCTTGATTATGTCTATCGGAATGAACCTGCGGGAAATTCTAAATTAGGGCAATTTTTTGATTATCTCTATTTACAATCTATTGGTTGGCGTGGCATTAGACAACGTAAGCTCAATCTTGAAGAGCTATTAAAAGAGGCGATTAGTCGTTTACAGCAACAAAATGACAAGGTCAATATTGTCGATATTGCAGCCGGCCATGGACGCTATATTTTAGATACCATTACTCAAATCGCTCACAAACCCGATTACGTGCTATTGAGGGATTATAGCGATATTAATGTCCGTGACGGGCAAAAATTAATTGAACAAAAAGGCTTAAGTGATATCGTTCGTTTTGAAAAGGGTGATGCGTTTGATCGACAACAATTAGCGCAATTATCACCAAAACCTAATCTTGCCATTGTCTCAGGGCTTTACGAGCTGTTTGGCGATAATCAATTAATCCATAACTCGTTAGCCGGATTAGCCGATGCGATACCGGTTGGCGGTTATTTGATTTATACCAACCAGCCTTGGCATCCTCAGTTAACCTTTATTGCCAGAGCATTAACTTCTCATCGAGACGGTCAACCCTGGATAATGCGTAGACGAACACAACTTGAAATGGATCAGCTTGTCGCTCAAGCCGGCTTCAAAAAAATTACCATGCGCATTGATCAGTGGGGCATCTTTACCGTTTCATTAGCACAGCGCATTCACTAATCGATGATGAAAACATCAGCAACCGCACCTTCAACTCATTTAAGCATTTATAAATGCTTATGGTTAGTTGGATTGTGCCTGTTTTTCTTTAGCAGTTATAATTTAACCAACTCATTTACCGCTAGCCGTGCTAATGTCACAAGCATTGTTTTTGGCTGGGAAAGCTTAATTCCGCTTTGGTCTTGGACTATTGTGCCCTATTGGTCAATCGATTTGATGTATGGTCTGGCAATCTTATTAGCCACCAGTAAGCAATCGGTTAAAACACTTTGTTTACGACTACTGACCGCTCAAATAATTTGTATCGGCTGTTTTTTGCTTTTCCCGCTTAAATTCAGCTATGAACGTCCGGCTTTAGACGGCTTTTTGGGATGGCTGTTTGAGGTATTAATGGGCTTTGATAAGCCATTTAATCAAGCCCCGTCACTGCATATCACCTTACTGGTTATTTTGTGGCAATTTTATGCCGGCTATTTTAAATCTGTGGCAACAAAGTATCTGCTTAATATTTGGTGTTTACTGATTGCGCTTTCCGTATTAACCACATGGCAACACCACTTTTTTGATATACCGACCGGATTATGGGTTGGTTGCTTATGTATCTGGTTATGGCCGGATAATGGGCAATCACTATTCAAAAATGCATCACGCTTGAAAAACGGCAAATGGGTGACGCTCTATAGTGTTTTTGCGCTTATAACCTATGGTTTGGCTGTTTACTTTAAGCATGAGGCACTTTGGTTATTATGGTTAGCCGGCGCACTGCTATTAGTTGCCATTAATTATTTGCTATTAGGTGCTAAAGGTTTTCAAAAACAGCCTAACGGACGGTTTAAGTTGGCTATCGCCATACTTTATTTACCTTATTGGGTTGTTATGTGGCTCAATTCCCGTTTATGGACCATTAACCATGCATCCCCCGATATGATCGAAGATAAGCTTTATCTTGGTCGCATAGCGGAAACTAAAACGCTCAAAGCCTATCAGTTTGTTTCGGTGCTGGACTTATGCGCTGAATTACCCATAGCGCCTTTTAAGGGCAATTATACTTTAATACCGGTCTTAGATATGACCCCGCTAACCGCGGCGCAGTGCCAGCAGAGCGCAGAAGTGATTAATCAGTATTATCAAAAGGGCAAATTACTGGTGTGTTGTGCATTAGGTTATTCCCGTAGCGCTACGGCGGTTATTGCTTGGTTATTATGGACGCATCGAGCGCAAAATCTTGATGACGCCATTGCCAAAGTAAAAGCTTGTCGTAGCAGTATTGTGATCTCTAAAGCGCAACGTGTAATTTTAACTGAGTGGTTTTTACAATTAAAAAAGGGGTAAAGATTAGATGACTCAAACCGATAATATAACGAAAACGAGGTTAGTGACATTCAGTAGCTTTTTACTTATCAGCCAGCGATTAGATATTTTGTCGTTATCATTGAGCTTAATGGCACTGTTTTTCTGGCTACTGGCAAGTTGGTCAATCGGCAATCTATATGTAATCATATTGTGTTTGATCACTTTTTTTATCGGATTAATCAGTAAATATTATGCGCTACGTATCGCCTTTGATAGAAAGTTATTTGAATATCTTGCCAGCCAAAGCGACCGTCTGCCCGAAGCAATCACGGAATTAGACGATGCTTTAGGGCAATTAAATCTGATTAAAGCGAATCAACAAAACGAGCGATCAATCCATGAACGTGAAAACGGCACAATGAAGTTATTCAAAAAACAGATCGCTTGTATTATTTTACAACTTGGATTACTAATAGCTCTGGCGTTAGGTGTGTTATTTTTTTAATTAAGCACACCCTGCATTAATGCTTAATGCTACATTGAGCAATAACAGACAATCAGGAGAAAGACATGACAGATTACCAACGTGATACACTGCTTTTATTTTTGGGTATCGGTCTGTTTTTAGTCATCGCATCGACTATTGGTCTGTTATTAAAACGACGAGTGCAAAGTCCTAATCCGGTGATTGATAATTTAAACACCCGCATTAATGCTTGGTGGATTATGGTGCTAATTATTGGTTTGGCATTTTTCATCGGAAAACTGGCGGTCATTTTTCTATTTTTTGTTATATCCGGCTTAGCATTGCGTGAATTTTTGGTCTTAACCCCCGTTAACCGCTATGACTTTTATGCGCTAATTTTTGCCTTTGGCGTTGCCTTACCACTGCAATATATTTTCGTTGCCATTTCGTGGTATGGAATGTTCAGTATCTTTATACCGATTTATGGTTTTTTATTGTTAGCTATTTTGTCGTCAATTACCGGTTCAAGCCAAAATTTTCTTGAACGCACTGCCGAAGTACAATGGGGGCTGACAATCACCGTTTACAGCATCTCTTGTGTGCCGGCATTATTAGCGTTACAAATCGATAATTATCAAGGCCGAAACTTACTGCTTATTGCTTTTTTAGTCTTGGTTGTGCAGTTATCCGATGTTTTACAATATGTGTTTGGAAAATTATGGGGCAAGCATAAAATCAGTCCAAATTTATCCCCGTCAAAAACCATTGAAGGTTTTGTCGGTGGGGTATTATCGGCAAGCTTTATTGGTGCTTGCCTGTTTTGGATAACGCCATTTAGCTTTGTGCAAGCCGGGCTCATTTCGTTAATGATCACCTTGCTTGGTTTTTTTGGTGGATTGGTTATGTCTGCCATTAAGCGAGATCGGGGCGTAAAAGATTGGGGACGGCTAATCGGGGGGCATGGCGGTGTGCTTGATCGGTTTGATTCAATCTGTTTTGCTGCGCCGGTTTTTTTCCATGTTGTACGATATTTCTGGGGATAAAAGTAAACTGAGATTGAAAAATCCTTCAAATCATTGATGCGTATTATTTTGCAAAAATTTGCATGCAAAAAAAGAGCAATATTATTCAATTTATGATATAAATACTGCCATTGTATTAACGTTAAGATATAAATAAGGACTGTAATATGTTAAAAGAGCAAATGGTAGTAAAAAATTCAACTGGTTTACATGCACGCCCTGTAACGACACTGGTAAAATTAGCGGGTCGTTATAAATCATCTATTGAGCTTGTTTATAATGATAAAACGATCAAATTAAAAAGTATGATGGGTTTGCTTGGTGCTGGTATTAAAGGTGGTTCAACTGTCGAAATTATTTGTGACGGTGAAGACGAGCAAGCAGCGATGGATGAAATCCGTGAATTATTTGCTACTGGTTTTGGTGAGTAATTAACGATACTTATTCATAACCAAAAAATTTCATTATTCCGTCGACATCATGTCGACGGAATTGTTTTAAAAGGACAGTAACTAAAACTTGCAAGTAGACCAGATAATTTAATCTTTAATAATCGAACTTAATTCTTTATGATCGATCGAAGGTAATGCAGATCTAAAGCCTTTGGTTAAATAGACCAAATATAAAAAGCCAATTGCTAACCAGACCAATCCAACAACCATCGCTGTTTCATCCAAACTTGTCCACAACCACAAAGAAAGTAGCACGCCAATCGCCGGCAATAATCCATATTTAAACAGGATTGCTAACGTTTTAGTGTTTTTACCGCTAAGATAACTTTTGATAACACATAAGTTAACAAAAGTAAAAGCAACTAAGGCGCCAAAGCTTATCATCGAAACGACCAGACTAAGATCTAATACTAATGATAGCAATGAAAAACAAGCTACAAAGATAATCGATAAATAAGGCGTTCTAAAGCGTGGATGAATTTTATAGAAGATCTGCTTCGGTAACACACCTTCACGCCCCATAGCATAAAAAATGCGTGAAACACTGGTTTGTGCAGTCATTGCAGAGGCAAACACACCGGTTAAATATGCAGCTTGGAAAAAGTTATACATAAAATCACCACCTAAATGGCTAATATCACCTACACGGCGCACAACTTCTAAACTTGCAGTATCTTTGTTATTAGCAAAATCGATCCAGTTAGGATAAGCTAAATGAGCACAATAAGAGACCACCAAAAAGATACAACCGGCAATAAGTACGGTACATATAATCGCTCTAGGTAACGATTTTTGCGCATCATTTGACTCTTCAGCTAACGTTGCAATAGCATCAAATCCTAAAAATGCTAAGCATAATATTGCTGCCCCGGAAAGTAGCCCGCTAAAATCGCCCGCATTCACTAACAACGGTTTCATCATTGCTTCAGGCGTTAAATTAACATTGGTCAGTGTTAAAAAGATAAATAACCCGATAAAAATCATTTGAACAATAATCAAAGTAAAATTAACCGAATTAATTAACTTAATACCTAAGTAATTTAAAAAGCTTACGCTAATTAAAGAACCTAACACAAAAACCCATGCGGGTATATCAGGAAATGCTTCATTAAGATAGATACCCAAAACCAAATAATTTAATATCGGTAAAAACAGGTAATCAAGGATTTGCGCCCAACCAACCAAAAATCCAATTTTGCCTCCAAAGGTATGTTGTACATAAGAGTAGGCAGATCCAGCAATCGGTAGCTTATTTGCCATACGGCAATAGCTCAGTGCTGTAAAAAAGATCATGGCTAAGGTGATAATGTAAGCTACAGGTAAGTGCCCATTACTGGCAACGGTAACTTCCCCATAAGTGGTAAAGATCCCTAAAGGAACCATATAAGCTAAACCAAATGCAATCAATGCAGGTGTGGTTAAAACTCGTTTCATTTTTATTGCGGACATGACTAACTTTGCTCCTCTGTCCCAAAAAACAATAAAAAACTACTAAGTATAGTTTTGCCTTTTTACCCGCTAAAAGCGGCAGGGAATTCTCCCACATTATTATAATTATGCAAGCTAATTTTTATTATATTGACATTAAATTATGCAAACGGCGAATTTGACCATTTAGGATGAATTATTTCTAAACAAATCTTAATCAAAATAGATGGTTTAAATGCATTGAAAGTGACTGATATTTAGGTAAGCGTTCAGTGATGAATAAGTATAAAAGGATGAAAATAGAATATGCTAAGGTTATTTACTCATAAAATAAATTCCTTTTTTAATTGCTGAAGGAAAGGGAATAGTGTGGTTAAATACTTTTCTAATAACAGAGACATTTTTATGTGACCCAATAAGTGGTGTGTTAACATTTTTTTCAACTCTATATATCCATAAACCTTTAAAAGTACATTGTTAACGAGTAAAAGAAAGCAAGCCTATTTTGTTCTTTTATTATTAGTAGGCAAAGTAAAAAATACTATATTTTAGGAATCTAAGGAAAACCATGAAAAAAACACTATTTGTTGTATTAGCAGCATTATTATCGACGACGGCTTACGCTAATAATTGCGCGACCTATTTTGAACAAAAAGCTTTTGATAAAGCTTTTATTGCTTGTAACACTGAGGCTGAGCAGGGAGATAAAGATGCTCAGTTTAATTTAGCATTTATGTATTACAACGGCGACGGTGTCGAAGAAAATACTGAAAAAGCACTATATTGGCTTACTCAGGCAGCGGAACAAGGGGTTTCTGTTGCGCAATATGGTTTAT
Organism: Gilliamella sp. ESL0405; assembly: GCF_019469205.1. NCBI lineage: Bacteria > Pseudomonadati > Pseudomonadota > Gammaproteobacteria > Orbales > Orbaceae > Gilliamella > Gilliamella sp. ESL0405. Next base: position 1,255,465 of record NZ_CP048265.1, read on the forward strand.
CACGCATGTATGAAGAAGGTGAGGGAGTCGAAGTCGATAAAGAACAAGCACTCTATTGGCTCACTCAAGCAGCGGAAGCCGGATCTGTTCAAGCACAATATGATTTATCCGAAAGGTTTGAACGTGAAAAATGGCTCACTAAAGCAGCAGAGCAAGGATTTGTTGTTGCGCAATATGATTTAGGGCAATATGGTAATAAAGAAAAAGCGCTATATTGGTATACTAAAGCTGAGCAACAAGGGCTTATTTCTGCACAATATGGATTAGCAAACATTTATAACTATGGGCTCGGTGTCGAAGTCAATCAAGAAAAAGCGGTGTATTGGTATACAAAAGCTGCGGAACAAGGGGATGGTTGGGCGCAATTAGAGTTAGCAAAGAGATATGACAAAGGAGACGGTGTTGAGGTCAATAAAGAGAAAGCAGTATATTGGTACACGAAAGCAGCAAAAAAAGGATTTGTTAAGGCGCAATATTATTTAGCAGTTTTGAATAATGAAGGTGACGATGTTATAGCAGAACTACGTGAAAGGTTAGGTAGAAAAATCACTGAACCGGAATATGGAATTGATCAAGCGCAATATCGTTTAGCAGAACTGTATGACAAAGGTGACGGTCTCGAAGTTAATAAAGATAAAACGGTATATTGGCTCAGTAACGCAATGAAAAAAAAGCTTAGTCAAACACAATATCGTTTAGCACATATGTATGACAAAGGTGAAGAGATCGAAGTCGATAAAGAAAAAGCACTATTTTGGTATAAAAAATCTGTAGATAATGGTAACACTGAAGCAATGCATGATTTGGGCGTTATGTATTATAAAGGTGATGGTATTGAAAAAAATAGCGAGTTAGCTAAAGAGTATTTTGAACAAGCTTGTGAGCAAAAATTTAAAGAAAGTTGCGATATCCTTCATAAAGGAATGAAATAGCCATTATTCACAAGTCACACATATCAGAAATCTGTTAAAAGGATTGTCTTATATATTAAGGCAGTTCTTTTTTTATACAGCCTAAAAATATTATTTATTCTATTAACACAATCACTTTTTTGATATAAATTAGCTTAACAGTGACATTTTAATACGGCTCAATATATTTGGTTAGCGTGTTAGTCATTTTATCAACTCCATAACCCGATACCGATAAGCGATTTAAAAGTGCATTGTCAAGAAGTAATAGATAGTAAGCCCATTTTTGATCTTTTCTTGCCAGCAGGCAAAATAAAAAAAATTATTATATTTAAGGAATTTAAGGAAAACTAATGAAAAAAGTACTATTTGTTGTATTAACAGCATTATTATCGACGACGGCTTACGCTAATAATTGCGCGACCTATTTCGAACAAAAAGCTTTTGATCAAGCTTTTATTGCTTGTAACACTGAGGCAGAGCAGGGAGATAAAAATGCTCAGTTTAATTTAGCATTTATGTATTACAACGGCGACGGTGTCGAAGAAAATACTGAAAAAGCGCTATATTGGCTTACTCAGGCAGCGGAACAAGGGGTTTCTGTTGCGCAATATGGTTTATCACGCATGTATGAAGAAGGTGAGGGAGTCGAAGTCGATAAAGAACAAGCACTCTATTGGCTCACTCAAGCAGCGGAAGCCGGATCTGTTCAAGCACAATATGATTTATCCGAAAGGTTTGAACGTGAAAAATGGCTCACTAAAGCAGCAGAGCAAGGATTTGTTGTTGCGCAATATGATTTAGGGCAATATGGTAATAAAGAAAAAGCGCTATATTGGTATACTAAAGCTGAGCAACAAGGGCTTATTTCTGCACAATATGGATTAGCAAACATTTATAACTATGGGCTCGGTGTCGAAGTCAATCAAGAAAAAGCGGTGTATTGGTATACAAAAGCTGCGGAACAAGGGGATGGTTGGGCGCAATTAGAGTTAGCAAAGAGATATGACAAAGGAGACGGTGTTGAGGTCAATAAAGAGAAAGCAGTATATTGGTACACGAAAGCAGCAAAAAAAGGATTTGTTAAGGCGCAATATTATTTAGCAGTTTTGAATAATGAAGGTGACGATGTTATAGCAGAACTACGTGAAAGGTTAGGTAGAAAAATCACTGAACCGGAATATGGAATTGATCAAGCGCAATATCGTTTAGCAGAACTGTATGACAAAGGTGACGGTCTCGAAGTTAATAAAGATAAAACGGTATATTGGCTCAGTAACGCAATGAAAAAAAAGCTTAGTCAAACACAATATCGTTTAGCAAAAATGTATGACAAAGGAGACGAGATCGAAGTCGATAAAGAGAAAGCACTATTTTGGTATAAAAAAGCAGCAGATAATGGTAACACTAACGCAATGCTTAGTTTAGGCTTTATGTATTATAAAGGTGATGGTATTGAAGTTAATAGCGAGTTAGCTGAAAAGTATTATCATCAAGCTTTTATTGCTTGTAGCACTGAGGCAGAGAAGGGAGATAGGGAAGCTCAGTATAATTTAGCACTTACATATGACGGACAAGGCGTCGACAATAAAGAAAAAGCACTCTATTGGTACACAAAAGCAGCGGAGCAAGGGCTTGTTAATGCGCAATATGATTTAGCACTGACGTATAACGAAGGGTACGGTGTCGGCATAGATAAAGATAAAGCACTCTATTGGTTAACAAAAGCAGTAGAACAAGGGTTTGATTTGGCGGAAAATTATTTAGGGTTTCTTTATTACAGAGGTGACGGTGTCGAAAAAAATAAAGAAAAAGCGGTGTATTGGTATACAAAAGCTGCGGAACAAGGGGATGGTTGGGCGCAATTAGAGTTAGCACACATGTATGAAGTAGGAGAGGGTGTCGAAGTCGATAAAGAAAAAGCGCTCGATTTGTACACTCAAGCAGCGGAACAAGGTTATTTTTATGCGCGATTAGAGTTAGCATATATGTATGACCAAGGAGATGGTGTCGAAGTCAATAAAGAAAAAGCAGCATATTGGTACTCTCAAGTTCAAGATGTGGTAGAAGAAGTTGCTTATATAGAATATGGCTTAGCTAGTATGTATGACAAAGGTGAAAATGTCGTAATCAATAAAGAAAAAGCACTCTATTGGTACACAAAAGCAGCGGAAGAAGGGTATATTCCTGCGCAATTAACGTTAGCACATATGTATGACCAAGGTCAGGGTGTCGAAGTCGATAAAGAAAAAGCGCTCGATTTGTACACTCAAGTAGCGGAACGAGGTTATTTTTCTGCGCAATTAGAGTTAGCCTATATGTATGACCAAGGAGATGGTGTCGAAGTCAATAATGAAATAGCAGCATATTGGTACTCTGAAGTTAAAAAAGCGGTAGAAGAAGAACTTGCTGATAGAGAATATTATTTGGCAAGGAAGTATGCTCTAGGTGATGAAGTCAAAGTTGATAAAAGGAAAGCATTATATTGGTACACAAAAGCTGCTGAACAAGGGCATGGTGATGCACAATATGATTTAGCACTTATGTATGACAAAGGAGATGGTATCGCAGTCGATAAAGAAAAAGCGCTGTATTGGTATAAACAAGCAGCCGATCAGGGTGTTACTGAAGCAAGGCTTGATTAAGGTGTTATGTATTATAAAGATGACAGTGTAGAAAATAGCGAGTTAGCTAAAAAGTATTTTGAAAAAGCTTGTGAGCTAAAATTTAAAGATAGTTGCGATATCCTTCATAAAGGAATGAAATAGCCATTATTCACAAGTCACACATATCAGAAATCTGTTAAAAGGATTGTCTTACATATTAAGGCAGTTCTTTTTTTATACAGCCTAAAAATGTTATTTATTCTATTAACACAATCACTTTTTTGATATAAATTAGCTTAACAGTGACATTTTAATACGGCTCAATATATTTGGTTAGCGTGTTAGTCATTTTATCAACTCTTTAACCCGATACCGATAAGCAATTTAAAAGTACATTGTCAAGAAGTAATAGATAGCAAGCCCATTTTTGATCTTTTCTTGCCAGCAGGCAAAATAAAAAAATTATTATATTTAAGGAATTTAAGGAAAACTAATGAAAAAAGTACTATTTGTTGTATTAACAGCATTATTATCGACGACGGCTTACGCTAATAATTGCGCGACCTATTTTGAACAAAACGATTCTGAACAAGCTTTCATTGCTTGTAACACTGAGGCTGTGCAGGGAGATAAAGATGCTCAGTATAATTTAGCACACATATATGACGGGCGTGTAGGTCACAGAAATGCAGAAAAAGCACTCTTTTGGTACAAAAAAACAGCGAAACAAGGACTTGTTAAGGCGCAATATGATTTAGCAAATTTGTATACCTGGGGGCACGGTATCGGCATAGATAAAGAAAAAGCACTCTATTGGTACACAAAAGCAGCAGAACAAGGGCTTGGTGATGCACAATATGATACAGCACTTATGTATGACAACGGGGATGGTATCGAAGTCGATAAAGAAAAAGCGCTATATTGGTATAAAAAAGCAGCCGATCAGGGTGTTACTGAAGCAACGCATAATTAAGGTGTTATGTATTGTAAAGATGACAGTGTAGAAAATAGCGAGTTAGCTAAAGAGTATTTTGAACAAGCTTGTGAGCTAAAATTTAAAGAAAGTTATGTAATCCTTCATAAAGGAATGAGATAAATATTATTTCTATATAAGGAGATCTATGGTGTTGATATCTCGTCAACACTGTTTTCTAAACTGACGGACTGAGTAAAACAGCTCGTGTTAGAATGGTAATGCATAATCCGTTTAAAGTTTCAACGCTTCAGCTTATCTAATCGGTTCCGATATTACGACAGTAATACCGGAACCAATATAAGCCAAGATCCCATAGAACTAAAAGGAAGCTACCCAAAGTTTATGCTTATACGCATAATTATAATACTCTCGTAAATCCCTTCGGGGACGGTCTTTTAATATCTAGAAAAGCGATGGATATATTAATTAGATTAGGTATGGGTATTGGTGAGTTGAAAAAGATAATAAAGAAAGTTATGGTTGGAACATCTAAAGACGTTGGTTTCAAAGAAACTATCTTCATTGCACAAAAAGATTTCAATTTAAAAATAGAGGGATAGGCATAATGGAAAAATTTTTCTTTTAATTCAAGTTTTGTTTTTCTCATTCGCTAGTCCCAAAGGAACAAGTTTTGATGTAGATGATATGCAAATGTCTAATTTTAAAAAAGTATGTTGATAATTAAGATGTGGTAAATGTAACAAAAGGGTATAATTTGCTCAAAAGACAATGTGTAAGTTCTATGTATAGTGCATCTCAAGCAGCAGGTATAATGAAATGAAAATCTTTAAGGTAATTTCAGTAATCACTTTTTTAATAATATCTTTGTTATTTACGTGCTCATTTACTAGCCCTAAGTTTTATATAAAATCCTATCAATATGATAAAATTGAAGATGAGGATTCTTTAACATTAAAAATTTTTGCTAAAGTTGATGAAAAAGAGTATGGTTATATTCATATCTCAAAACAATATGTAACTTTCAGATATTATTATAATTTATCTAATTTTAATAAAGGCGCTACATCGGTAGAAAATATTATTTTTGATTATAAGGATAATCATTTTCTCATCATAAATAAGAGTAATAATAAATTAATCTTAAACATTGAATGCGATAAAGATATATATATCAAAGCAAATAACTATTTAATAGAAAAGAAGAAACAAATTAAAGATGAGAGTTCTAGATCCAGTAAAGATATTTTTTTAGGACGTTAACCATAAATAAATACTGAAAACTAGAAATAAACCAGTCAACTTTTCAGGCTTATTTTTCAAGAAGAGTAACCTAAAGTAGAGGCTAAATAGCGCCGCCTACAAATTCATAATACCTTTCTAAGAAAATTTTTTATTAGAATATAATAATGGACAACAGTTCATTTATTGCTAACTAAATGTTATACATTACTTAAATGAGTGAAAAACAGCTGTTGTAATTTTTTACGGTCTATTTTTCCAATGCTTGTCATCGGTAGTTCGTCGATAAAAATGATTTTTTTTGGCATCTGATAACGGGCTATTTTTGATTTAAGCCAATCCTGTATTTTAGTTTCGGATTGTTCGGTATTAGGATTTAAAACAATAAAGGCGACCAATCTTTGCCCGAATTCTTCATCCGGCACACTTATCACTGTTATATCATTAATTTCCGGATGAGTTGATAAGCAGTGCTCAAGTTCATATGGATAAACATTTTCACCACCTGAAACAATCATATCATCAACTCGACCTGCTAAAAAGTAATAACCGTCAGCATCTTGATAGACTAAATCTCCTGTTGAAACCCAATGGTTGCCTACAGTTGACCAAGCACATTTAATAAACAGCTCATGGTGTTTTTGTGATTCATTGTTTTGCTTCAGTAATTTAGTTGATAATCCTCTCAGCGGTTTACCAATGGTTTCTGGCTTAATAGAGAGATCATCGGGCGAGGCAATCATGCAAATACCTGCTTCTGATGTGCCATACAAATTGAATAATATCTTTCCAAGCGTAGTAATGACTTGATCAACTAATATTGCTGTAATTGGCGCTCCTCCGGTAATAATACATTTTAAACTAGTGAGTTGATGTTTAGAACATTTCAACATCCTATTTAACATTAAAGGAACAAGTGTAACCACCTCTATTTGGTTACTCGCAATTAACCCACATGCTTTTTGACTATCAAATTTTTTTGTTAAAAACATTGTTGCACCTAATAACACAGCGATACATAAACTTGCCATGCCAAACCCATGATAAATAGGCGTTGCAATATAGATTTTTTGATAACGGAAAAGATTTAGTTTCACCAGTAGTTGACAAAATGGACTAATAAAATTTTGTGCCTTACTATCGCGTGCTGCTAATTTAAAACGGCCTGTTGTGCCACTCGTTAAAACAGTAATTTTTGAGAAGTGGGTCGTTTTAATTTTTACATCAATTGTCGAGGTTGAAACTAATAGAGAGTGAATTGACATAAGGCTTTCATGATAAATGGGTAAGCTTTTTACATTTGATAAACACGCTATTTCTGGATCGTGAATTATCCAGTCAAAACCGACATTTTCGTGAATGGACTTAAGTTGATTTGTCGACAGTTCAGTATTGATAAGATAAACATCAACGCCTAATCTTGTCATAGCAAATAAAGTGTGAACTAAGAGTAGGTGGTTGTGCGCTATAATAGCGACTTTTTGATGACGCTTTATTTTAAAATTAATTGCTAATTGTTTGGCAAGGTGCTGAGATTGGTTAAAAAGGGTACGATAATCGGTGCCAGTGCCGTTCTCATCGATAGCAATTTGGTTAGGAGAAAGTTTTTGACGAACATAAAGCAACGCCATTAAATTGATACCAACAATATGAATGCTATTTAATAAGTGCCAAATACCTAATAAAGTTAATAATTTCTTTTTATATAGCGCTTTAATAAGTTTTATCATAGCTTTTTCTTCAAATAATAACGGTTCAATTTAACCCAAATATTATTAAAAATTAATGAGGCAAGTTGAACAATAATGGTCCACCAGGGTTTATATTGATGTTTTTTTGTTTGTAATAAACGACAGATTATGGCTGCAGCTTCATCAACTTGTAAGGCAGGAAATCTATTATAAATCTTAGTAGGTTCAAGCATTCGTGTTTTAACAAGAGGTAAATAAGCTGTTGAAACCTTGATTTTCTGATTTTCCAATTCTGGCCTTGCACAGCTTAACCATTGGTCAAAGGCCGTTTTTGAGGCTTGATAAGCAGCCCAATTAGCCGTTGGGGCTAAAAGTACGTTTATGGCGGAAACATTAATAATTTGCCCTTGATTACGCTGTAAATGGGGAATTAACGCCAAGCAGAGTTTGACCGGTGCATAATAATTTAACTTCATCGTTCTATCAAAATCATGCATACGTGATAATGATTGCAGTATTGGCCGACAAATTGATTTGCCAGCATTATTGATTAAGATATCAACAGAGTATCGCTGTAAATTAGTCATTAAATTATCCAATTGTTCCGATTCGCGCAAATCAACCGAAAATATATCAATCTTAGCTTTTTTGTGAGCAAATGACTGCTGTATATTTATCAATTTATCATGTGTTCTAGCAACTAAAATAAGATGACATTGAATATTAGCTAAAAGATTAACCAGACTTTCACCAATTCCATAGCTAGCGCCGGTAATGACAATCACTTTATTTTCTAATTGGCGATTTAATTTTGAATAATTAGGCTTAACGATTGGAAAGAGTACACAATTGAGAAGATTTGAGGAGTTGAACATTTTTGTACTGCCGGTAAACAATTGCGCATAGTATAAGGTAAACATTCAATCAGTCAACAAGTTAATGTTTTTTAAAATAAGTTGATTTTAAAGTTTATATCTAAATAAAAAACAGACCTTCCTTAAGAAACTTGAAATTATTGTATTGATCTCTAACTGTCATTATTTCAAGCTTTTTTCTTACTAGCTTGCTTCTTTCCTATTAAAATTTTTGCTTTATCAGCGTTAGATACAAAGCTTAATAAACCTGAAGTTTTTTCTGTTAAACGTTTAAGAATCGTTATTATGCTGATAACAAATTGAAGCAAGCGGATTGGGTTGCTCCTCAGCTGATAATGCTTAGCGACGAGTTTTATTCGGTGTGAGAATTTGCTAATAAACGCAATGCTTATTTTCAAATTGATAAATTTTAATTCTTTCAGATTTGTGATCAAAGTCTAATTATTTAAGCCAAAAATTGAGTGTCAATAAAAAAGAATCGTTATATATTTGTTTTGTATATGTTTATTTTATTGAAATTTTATACAGAATAATAATTAAGAGGATTTATTTATGGCTTCAATTCCTGTTATTCCTGTCGAATTAACTGATGATATTGCTCAAGATAAATCATTAGTGATCCAATTAATGGCAGAAAGTAGTAAAGCGTATTTAACGGATATCACGCAGTTTTTTCAGGATGTTATTACTCATGAGCAAGAAATGGAAACAGATGTACTGACAGATATTGCCTTGCCTCATGCTAAAAGTGGAGCGGTCAAAACACCGTTTATTGTCATTGGTCGATATCTTAAAGGGGTAGTTTGGAATAATGATAACAAAGTCAAATTAGTTATTATGATTGGTGCTCCGCAACACGCTAATCAAGAACATCTCACCATTATTGCCAAATTAGCCTCCAATTTGGCAAATGATGAATTTGCCCAAGATTTACTCAATTGTAATACCCAACTACTTGCCGATAAGATTCGAGGTTTGTATGAATAAAGCGTCAGTGAAAAGCAAAAAGATCGTCGCAATTTGTGCTTGTACAGCCGGTATGGCACATACTTATATTGCTAAAGGGAAGATTGAAAATGAAGCCAAAAAACGTGGCTGGGATTGTAAAGTAGAAACGCAAGGTGCAGCAGGCATTGATAATGCTTTGACGGAACAAGATTTAAAAAGTGCTGATGTGATTTTATTAGCAACGGATATTTCAATTGAAAATGCAGATAGATTAGAGCCATTTAACAATATCATTAAAGTGAGCACCGGCGAAGCGGTGAAAAACACGGTTAACATTTTTGATAATGCCGATAAGATTGCAACTCACGTGGTTAAAGACAGCATTGGCAAAGAGATTTTCAGAGCACTTAATACCGGTATCAGTAAATTTCTGCCGGTTATTATTGCCTCAGGCATACTCTTTTCCATAGTGTTAATGACAGGTGAGGTGACTAACGATACCATATTGCCTCGTAATCAATTCTTTGCCGATCTTCAGCAAGTCGCTTTTTATGGCTTTGCGATGATGGTGCCGGTTTTGGCCGCTTATATGGCTTATTCTATTGGCGGTAATGCTGCGCTCGCACCGGCGTTTATTATGGGGTATGTGGTTAATAATCCTATTGGTGTTAATCAAGTCAGCACTGGTTTTATTGGTGCAATGATTTTTGGTATTTTAATCGGCTATTTTGTTAAGTGGTTTAAAAAGGTTAAAGTTCATCCGGTTATTGCCTCAGTAATGCCTGTTATGATCATTCCAACGGTGACATTATTGGTTATGGCTCCGATCTATATCTATGGCTTATCTTATCCACTTGATTGGTTTGTCAAAGCCATGGTGGAAACACTAAAAGGTATGTCAGAAGTCAACGCCGCATTTTTAGGTATCGGTATTGGCATATTAGCGGCATTAGATATGGGTGGACCTTGTAGTAAAGCCGCCACGGCCTTTACGTTAGCCGCAATGGCAGAAGGGGTATATGGTCCTAATGGCGTATTTCGTATGTGCTGTGCCATTCCGCCATTAGGGTTAGCGTTGTCTTCGTTAATCGTGTCTCGAGCTAAATATACCAAAGAAGAAAAAGAGTTTGGTATCACAGCTTTCTTTCTGTCACTGGCTGGCATTACCGAAGGTGCAATCCCATTTGCCGCCAAAGATCCTAAACGAGTGATTATTGCTATTGTGGTTGGTACAGCCATTGCCGGTATGTTAGGTATGATTAATGGTATCGATTCGCTGGTAGCATTTGGTGGACTAGTTGCTTTAGGTGGCGTAACGAAAGGTGCAGTTTGGTATGTGATCGATATGTTTATTGGCGCTTTTATTATTGCCGCCATTTTACACTTTACCCGAAAAAATGCCGATCAGACTGAAGAGGTCATTGAAGATCAGTAATCAATGATATTACACCGTCAATGCTGACGGTGTAATACTATCTAGTTGAGGCTGCATTATCAGCTCAAATTGACTATCTCGCCACACGATTGGAGATAGTCAACTTAAATTTTTATAGTAATAAAAACGCTTTTTTACTTTAATCTTGCTGATAAACTGTTTTACCACCGATAATTGTGGTTAACACTTTGACATTTTGCATATCGGTTGCCGGAATGGTAAATGGATTGCGATCTAAAATAATCAAATCAGCAAATTTACCTTTTTCAATTGAGCCAATATACTCGTCTTGTTTGAGCACATAAGCGGCACCAATGGTTGCACAGCGTAAAACTTCGGTAGCGGTTAAATTACGGTCACTGTTTAATCGTGGATGCTGTGCATCAATTTGTCGGGTCATGGCTACTTGAAAATCATACCACTCATTTAATGGGTCGATTGGCCAATCGCTACCAAAGGCGCAGTTGACGCCTGCATCAATATATTGCCCGTGGGATTCTAAACCGTTATAGCGCTTTTCGCCAAATAGTGTTTGATATTGTTCAACCATGGCATCGCTACAGCCAGCCCATTGGAATGAAAACACGACACAAGCATTTAATTGCTTATACCTTGCATATTGATGTGCTGCACTGAGTTCATTATGTGCCGTGCTAGGGCGGATATCGGCATCGGGTAATGCTTGGCGCATTTTTTCGATGGCATCAAGCACCACTTCAATGGCGCCTTCGCCAACTGTATGCATATGTGGATGAAAACCGGCACGAGATGACTCTAAAATTAAAGCATTTAGCATCTCAGTTGAGTAGTATAAATCACCATAACGATCTTTTTCATGCTCAAGTTGATAAGGTTGCAACAGTCTTGCTGTCATTAATGGCGCTTGCATTACCCCGTCAACAAACAGTTTAGTATGTGAAATTTTAATACCGGGCTTAGGTTGCCAGTTTTTATCGTCGTAACGGCTGGCAAACTGTTTAACTTTTTCCAGTAAAGCCGGGATAGCTTCGATCGAGGTGACATCATCGGGCGGTAACTCACGTGCGCCAAATAAGCGTATAGTAAGTTGATCTTGCTGTTGTAGCTTTAAAAAGGCATCGGCTTGGGTTTCGGTTATCCGAGCATCCATAACCGCTGTTACGCCTTGTTTGTTTAGTTCCGCTTGTGCTAATTTAGCAATATGTGCGGCTTGTTCTTCGGTCAGTTTCGAAATACTATCAAAAGCACGCATGGCCGGCGCATCTTCTAAAATGCCATTAGGTTCACCGTCATCGGTGCGACCGATTTTACCGTCAGTCGGTTCCGGGGTATTTTTATCGATGCCGAATTTTTCCAAAGCCGTTGTGTTAGCAACCAAAGTATGACAGTCATTAGAAAACAAAATAACCGGGCGCTTGGTATTTAGCTTATCAAGGTCAAAACGAGTGATGTCAGTACCAATCGGCAGGACTTCTTGTCTTAGCCAACCACGAACTTGTAGCCAGTGTGAATCATGATTAGTTTTATCTTTATCTAAATAATCTTGAATAATGGCTAGCGTTTGTTCGACCGTTAAACTTTGATAGTTGAGATTGCAAGATGACAGTTGCATACCACCCCAGAAGGTGTGCAAATGTGAATCAATAATGCCTGGCATCATTGTTTTGCCGTGCAGATCGTAAACTGTAGTATGATTATCTACATAATGACTGTTATTTATCTCTTGCGTGCTACCAGTGGCAATGATATAACCATTTTTAATTGCTATAGCTTCACAGACAGTATCTTGTCTATCTGCGGTATAAATGTAACCATTAATATAAATAACATCGGCTTTAGCCATTATTTGCGATTCCTTAAATGAAGAACAAAGTGAAAGGTGAACGATAGCAGATTTATAAAAAATTTGTCAAATGCAATAATTTTCTTTATTGTGTTTTAAGTTTATGCTACAAATAGGCGAAATAGTTACAGCGTCACAAGGTGAACCTATGAAATATCAGCAATTAGAAAACCTTGAATGTGGTTGGAAGTGGCACTATCTAGTAAAAAGGCATTTAGAAGGCGAAGCTATTACGCGTTATTTAGAAAAAAGCGCTGCAAATCATGCCGTCAATGAATTACTGTTATTAGAGCATAATCCAACACGTGTCGTTGATTGGATAAAAGCGCATTTAAATCCCGATTTAGACAATCGCATGAAGCAAACCATTCGGGCAAGACGTAAACGACATTTTAATGCTGAACAACAAAATACCCGAAAAAAATCAATTGATTTAGAGTTTCTAGTCTGGCAACGATTGGCAAGTTTAGCTAAGCGCCGAGGTTGCACGTTGTCACAAACAATTACACAACTGATTGAAGATGCTGAGCAAAAAGAGCAATACGTCAATAAAGTATCGACAATTAAAGATGATTTACTTTCGCTTCTTCTTAACGAAGTTGAGAGTAAATAACGTAAACAACAGGATAATATAGGTTTAATTATGGGAAAATCCCTTGTTATTGTGGAATCACCAGCCAAAGCAAAAACGATAAATAAATATCTTGGCAAAGATTTCGTGGTTAAATCAAGCGTGGGGCACATTCGAGATCTTCCGGTAAGTGGCAGTAGCCAGCGCACAGAAAAAACCGCCAAAGATAAAACAGAGAAAAAAGTTAAGCGTTCTGAAAAACAGGCGCTAGTAGATCGCATGAGTGTTGATCCTTATAACGGTTGGAAAGCACACTATGAGATCTTACCCGGCAAAGAACGTGTGGTTGCCGAACTTAAAAAATTAGCCAAAGATGCCGATATGATCTATCTGGCAACCGACTTGGATAGAGAAGGGGAAGCCATTGCTTGGCATCTTAAAGATGTGATAGGTGGCGATGATAGCAAATATCGTCGGGTGGTATTTAATGAGATCACCAAAACCGCTATAAAAAATGCCTTTAATCATCCCGCGATGATTGATATGGATCGGGTCAATGCTCAACAAGCACGCCGATTTATGGACCGTGTTGTGGGCTTTATGTTATCACCACTACTTTGGAAAAAAGTCGCAAGGGGGCTATCGGCTGGTCGTGTTCAGTCTGTTGCTGTGCGCCTTGTGGTTGAGCGTGAGCGTGAAATTCATGCATTTATTCCTGAAGAGTATTGGGATCTCTATGCCGACTTAAGTACTGCCAAACAAGAGCCATTAACGCTACAAGTGACGCATTACAAAGATGAAGCATTTGAGCCTAAAGATAAAGTTGCCATTGATATGGCATTAGCTGAGCTTAATAATAGTCAGTATCATGTAACAAATATTGAGCAAAAGCCGACCAAAAGTAATCCAACTGCCCCTTTTATAACCTCGACATTGCAGCAAGCTGCTAGCACCCGTTTAGGTTTTGGCGTTAAAAAGACGATGATGTTGGCACAGCGCCTTTACGAAGCCGGTTATATTACCTATATGCGTACCGATTCGACCAATCTAAGTCAAGATGCGTTAACCATGGTGCGAGATTATATTGGACAGCATTTTGGTGATAAGTACTTACCTAAAACCGCTAATGTTTACACCAGTAAAAAGAACTCGCAAGAAGCCCATGAAGCTATTCGTCCTTCTGATGTTACCATTTTGGCCGACAATATCAGTGATGTTGAAGCAGATGCGTGTAAGTTATATCAATTAATTTGGCGCCAATTTGTGGCGTGTCAAATGACATCAGCCGAATATAATTCGACAACTATTACGGTCAAATCCGGCGATTTTATTTTAAAAGCCAAAGGGCGTACTTTACGATTTGACGGTTGGACAAAAGTACAACCACAGTTGACCAAAAACAGTGAAGATAAAATCTTACCGACCGTTGCGGTTAATGATAAGTTGGATTTAATCAGCCTAAACCCAAATCAGCACTTTACTAAACCGCCAGCACGCTATAACGAGGCGTCATTGGTTAAAGAGCTTGAAAAACGTGAGATTGGCCGTCCGTCGACTTATGCAACGATCATTTCGACTATTCAAGACCGGGGTTATGTTCGTTTAGATAATCGCCGTTTTTACGCTGAAAAGATTGGTGAGATTGTTACTGACCGATTGAATGAAAACTTCAATGATTTAATGAGCTATGATTTTACTGCCCGTATGGAGCATGCGCTCGATGAGATTGCTCACAAAAAACAAGAGTGGCGGGAAGTGCTCGATCAGTTCTTTAGTGATTTTAGTCAGCATTTAGAAGTTGCAGAGCAAGCGCCAGATAAAGGTGGTATGCAACTTAATCCTTTAGTTTTAACACCTGAAATTAAATGCCCAAATTGTGGGCGTGAAATGGGAATTAAAACTGCGGGAACGGGCGTATTTTTAGCCTGTTCGGGTTATGCTTTACCGCCTAAAGAGCGCTGCAAACAAACGATAAACCTGATACCTGAACACGAAACGCTAAACATCTTAGAAGAGGCCGACACGGCTGAAACCGATGCTTTACGTGCACGTAAACGATGCCCAAAATGTCACACTGCAATGGATAGCTACTTACTGGATAATGAGCGTAAATTACATATTTGTGGTAATAACCCAATTTGTGATGGCTCTATTGTTGAAAAAGGAAACTTTAAAGTAAAAAGCTACGAAGGTCCGATTATTGAGTGTGAAAAATGTGGTTCTGAAATGCACTTAAAATCGGGTCGTTTTGGGTTATATATGGGATGTACTAACCCGGATTGTAAAAATACCCGTAAAATATTAAAAAATGGTGATGTGGCACCACCGAAAGAAGATCCTGTTGATTTGCCTGAATTAAAATGCGTTAAGTCAGATGCGCATTTTGTGTTACGTGACGGTGCATCGGGGATCTTTTTAGCTGCCCATAATTTCCCTAAATCCAGAGAAACACGTGCGCCATTGATTGAGGAATTGCAACGATTTAAAGATCGTTTACCGGAAAAGTTTCTCTATCTTACTAAAGCACCAAGTAAAGATCCTGACGGTAACCCTGCTATCGTTCGTTTTAGCCGAAAAAGTAAACAACAATATGTGACTTCTGAAGTTAACGGAAAATCGACCGGCTGGGTAATGCAATATGTTGATGGCAAATGGATTAGCGGTAAAAAATAGCTAAGAGTGCCCGAAACAGTCATTACACTGTTTCGGGTTTTGTCTACGTTTTAGTATAAAAATGCAGTTTAGGTTTGTGCTATAGTGTAAAAGGAATAACTTTATGGTTGTTCTCTTTTTTGCTTGTTTCGAAAAAGAGCAAAGCCGGTAAAGTTAAAGGAGCCTTTATCATGAAATTGCAACAACTACGATATATTGTTGAAGTCGTCAATAATGATCTCAATGTATCGTTAACATCGGAAAAGCTTTATACCTCACAGCCTGGCATTAGCAAGCAGATTAAATTACTTGAAGATGAATTAGGTGTTCAAATCTTTACCCGAGTGGGAAAACACCTTTCAGAAGTCACGCCGGTTGGCGAAAAAATTGTTAGTTTAGCCCGGGAAATCTTAAACAAATCACACGATATAAAAATTATCGCTAAAGAGTTTAGCCAACCAAACCAAGGGACGCTAACAATCACAACCACCTATACTCAAGCCCGTTATACCTTGCCCGTTGTCATTCAACAGTTTATGAAACAATACCCAAGCATTACTTTACACATGGAGCAGGGCTCATCTTCACAATGCTTATTGCAGGCGCAAAGTGGACAAGCCGATTTTGCCATTATTACCGATCTGGCACAGCTTAACGATGATATGATAGCCTTACCTTGCTATCATTGGAATCAAGCGGTAATTGTGATGAAAGATCATCCGCTGGCAAAAAGCAGTTTGATCAGCATTGAAGAGTTATCGAAATACCCGCTGGTCAGTTACGATTTTTCTAACGACGGTTCAGATTTAAATCAAGCTTTTATCAAAGCCAATCAGTTGCCTAATATTGTCTTTAGTACTACCGATGCTGACTTGATTAAAACCTATGTTAAGTTAGGGGTTGGGGTAGGGATAGTGGCGAAAATGGCCGTTAATGAATCAGCCGATAGTGATTTTGTTGTGCTCAATGCCGGGCATATCTTTCCTTATAGCACAACTTATATCGCTTTTGCACGTTCACTATTTTTACGTAATTATATGTATGAGTTTATCAGTCAATTTTCGCCGCATTTAAATAAACAGACGGTTGATAAGTTGATTTTGTGTGAAAATAATGTTCAAGTTCAGGCAATGTTTAATGGGGTAAAACTGCCGATCCGTTAAATGATTTGCCCAGTGAGGTTTGTAAAAAATCAAAGTGCGAAACGGATCACACTTTGATTAAGTAAAACTATTTGTGTCTTGCTTTTAATATCTCAATCACATCTTGTAAAGATAGATTCTGATCTTGCAATAACACCAACAGATGATAAATTAGATCGGCAGATTCATTTTTAAGTTCAAAAGTATCACGTACCGTTGCGGCAAGAGCTGTTTCAACCCCTTCTTCTCCCACTTTCTGCGCAATACGCTTCGTACCGTCATGATAGAGTTTAGCGGTGTAAGATGACTTAGGATCGGCATTTTTGCGCGAAGCAATCAGCTGTTCGAGCTGATATAAAAATCCCCACTGTGTTTGTGCGTTGGCAAAGCAACTATTTGAGCCGGTATGGCAAGTTGCGCCAACCGGATCGACTAAAATAAGCAAAGTGTCGTTATCACAATCGGTTGAAATGCTGACCACATTTAAAAAATTCCCTGATGTTTCGCCTTTTGTCCATAAACGGGCTTTAGTGCGTGAATAAAAGGTGACTTTACCACTAGCGAGCGTTTGGCTAAGTGCTGATTGATTCATGTAACCAAGCATCAATACATCGCCTGAAACATAGTGTTGAATAATAACCGGCATTAAATTGTCAACTTTTTGCCAATCAAGCTGATTTGGATCAAATGGGTCATTAGAATTTGAAACTAGCATAATCGTATCTCTACTCCGTGGTTAGCTAAATATTGTTTAAGTTCGCCAATATTAATAATTTGTTTATGAAAGACTGAAGCGGCTAATGCACCGTCGACATGAGCGTCTTTAAATGCTTCTAAAAAATGTTTCATCTCACCTGCACCGCCGGAGGCAATCAGCGGCACGTGGCACACTTCACGCATGGTTTTTAATTGCTCAAGATCATAACCATGACGAACGCCGTCTTGATTCATCATATTAAGAACAATTTCACCGGCGCCGCGCTGTTGTACCTCTTGCAGCCAGTCAATAGTATTCCACTTAGTTGCCACAGTGCGTTTTTCATCGCCGGTAAATTGATAAACGTGATAGTTATTCGTCTGTTTGTCATACCAAGTATCGATGCCCACAACAATACATTGCACACCATAACAATCTGCCAACTGAGTGATTAATTTGGGGTTTGCTAATGCCGGCGAGTTGATTGAAATTTTATCTGCGCCATAAGCCAAAATCTGCCCGGCATCTTCAACTGTTTTTATGCCGCCGGCGACACAAAAGGGGATATCAATCACTTCGGCAACTTTGGCAACCCAGCTTTTATCTACTACCCGGCCGTCTGATGACGCAGTAATATCATAAAAAACCAGTTCGTCAGCACCTTCTTGAGCATATCTTTTTGCCAGTGGTACGATATCACCAATAATCTCATGATTGCGAAACTGTACGCCTTTAACCACTTGCCCGTTACGCACATCTAAACAAGGGATTATCCTTTTTGCCAGCATGAAATTGCCTCCTGAACTGTAAATTTACCTTCGAGCAATGCTCGACCTACAATGACCCCTGCAACACCACTGTCTTTTAAAGCTTGCACATCGGCTAATTGACCGATGCCTCCGGAAGCTTGAAAAGCAATTTGAGGGTATTGTTGGCTGATTTGTTGATATAATTCAATATTGCTCCCGCTGAGTGTACCGTCTTTAGAGATATCGGTACATAGTACATGTTTAAGACCAAAAGGGAGATAATCTTCAATCACTTGCTCAAGCGTCTTTTTAGAATCCTCTTGCCAGCCGTGAATAGCAACATATTTATTGCCTTGTTGGTCAATGCGGACATCTAATGCCAAAACTAACGCATCGGCGCCATAAGTTTTAAACCACTGCTTAACCAATGAAGGCTCTTTAATTGCCGTTGAGCCAATGACAACCCGACTAGCACCGGCGGCAAGTAGGGCTTTAACATCGTCTTCATGACGAATTCCACCACCAATTTGTACCGGTACTTGTACACCATTAATCAGCGTTTTTATTAGTGATATTTGGCGGGCTTTAGGATCTTTGGCACCGGTTAAATCAACCAGATGCAATAGCTTTGCGCCTTCATTGGCATAGGCTTGCAAGCGAGTTAATGGATCGTTACCATAATCGCGTTTTTTTTCATAGTCGCCTTGATGCAAGCGAACAACTGAGCCGTCAATTAAATCGAGCGCAGGAATGATAATTGGGTTAGCCGTCATTGTTACATCTCCAAAAAGTTTTTCAGCAATTTTGCACCGGCCGAGCCAGAACGCTCGGGATGAAACTGAACACCGTAAAAGTTGTCTTTTTGTACGGCAGCTGTAAAGCTTTCGCCGTAATTGGTTTCTGCGATAGTTGATGAGCATAATGGTAAGGCGTATCCATGTACGAAGTAAAAATAAGCACCATCAGGAATATCTCTAAATAGATGATGACCGGCTTTAGGGTATACTTGA
Organism: Gilliamella sp. ESL0405; assembly: GCF_019469205.1. Taxonomy (NCBI): domain Bacteria; kingdom Pseudomonadati; phylum Pseudomonadota; class Gammaproteobacteria; order Orbales; family Orbaceae; genus Gilliamella; species Gilliamella sp. ESL0405. The sequence continues at coordinate 1,274,750 of NZ_CP048265.1, forward strand.
TTCCACCCCATATGAGGTAGCGGTAATCCGGTATCCGGAATTTTCGCTACTTTTTCATCAATAATACCTAACGTGTGAACATGTCCTTCACTACTATACTCAGCTAACAGTTGCATGCCAAGACAGATACCAAGCACTGGCTGAGTACAGACTTTAATAAGGTCGATTAAATTGCGTTGTTTTAATTTTTCCATTGCCGCCGAAGCTGAGCCAACGCCCGGTAAAAACAGCTTATCAGCGTTGATAACGACATCGGGGTCAAGGCTAATAATGGGTTGATAGCCAAGCCTTTCAATCGCATATTTTACTGAGGCCAGATTGGCACAACCCGTATCTAAAATGACGATATTCATTACAAAACTCCTTTTGAACTAGGTAGTCTATCACCTTCGATTTTAATTGCTTGTTTAAGCGTTCTGGCAAAGGCTTTAAATAGGCTTTCAATTTTGTGATGATCATTATCGCCTTGCGTTTCAATATGGAGCGTAATACCCATTGCATAACTGATTGAGTAAAAAAAGTGTTCAACCATTTGCGTGCTCATATCGCCCACTTTTTGATGGGTAAACTGCGCTTTAAAGACCAGATAAGGACGGCCAGATATATCCATTGCACATGTAGCTAAACACTCATCCATAGGGATGACAGAAGCATAACGTGTAATGCCTCGTTTATCACCTAGCGCCAATTTTAAGGCTTCACCTAAAGCTAAACCGGTATCTTCAATCGTGTGATGATCATCAACATGTAAATCACCTTCAACTTGAATATTGAGTTTAATACCACCGTGTGTCGCAATTTGGTCAAGCATATGGTCAAAAAAGCCAATACCGGTATTGATTTGGCTACCACCTTGCCGGTCTAGCCAAACTTCAACAAGTATTTTGGTTTCTTTAGTATTACGTTGCACTTTTGCATAGCGATCAGCGGTGGTTAATCGTTGGGCTATTTCATTCCAGTTAAGGGTAATTGGGTCATAACGTAATCCGTTGATCTGCATATTTTCAGCAAGTTGAATATCTGTGACCCTGTCACCAATTACATAACTTTTTGCTTTGTCGAGCTTTCCACTGGTTAAGTAAGGTAAGACTAATTCAATCTTAGGTTTTCGACATTGGCAATTATCTTGCGGAAAGTGTGGGCAGATTAACACTTCTTCAAAATTCACCCCTTGAGATGCAAAAATTTGCATCATCAAATTGTGTGGACCGTCAAAACTCGCTTGCGGGTAACTGTCAGTACCCAGACCGTCTTGGTTGGTCACCATGACCAACTTATAACCCGCTGCTTGTAATTTAAGTAGTGCCGGAATGACATTCGGTTCAAATGCTAGTTTTTCGAAACTATCAACTTGAAAATCAATTGGCGGTTCAGTAATTAAGGTTCCGTCACGATCGATAAATAAATATTTTTGTAACATGATTGCTCCTAGTTTATCGCTTTAAGTGCAGTGATCACCGCTTCACATTCGCTTTGAGTACCAATAGAGATGCGAATCATATTTTTTTGTCCGGTGGATTTACTTTGATCACGCAGAATAATGCCTTGATCCCATAAGGTTTTAAATACGTCTTTACCTTCTTGAAATTTAACACATAAATAGTTAGACCAGCTAGGGTAAACTTTTTCAACTATTGATAATTTATTGAGCGCCTCGATAAATGTCTGTTTTTGGTTATTAAGCTTTTCGACATTTTGTCTCATCGTCTCAATCCCTTCTTTACTCAGTGCTTGACTGGCAATATCAGCGACCGGCGTGGCTAATGGATAAGGCGCAATCACCTTTTGTAAGGCGTCGATCACCGGTTTGTTAGCAATAGCAAAGCCACAGCGCAATCCAGCTAAAGCAAAGGCTTTGGATAATGTTCGTAAAATCACGAGGTTTGGGTGCTCGTTGAGCCAACTCACCACAGATGATTGAGGAGTAAACTCAATATAGGCTTCATCAATCACCACTAAAGCACGATCATTTGCCAGCTTGAGCAAGCTTTTAATATCTTCCGGTTTTATCAAGTTACCGGTTGGATTATTTGGCGAACAAACGTAAATTAATTTAACGGTATCAAGATTTTGCGCAATGGCTTGTAAATCAAGCTGCCAGTCTGAAGTCGTTGGTACCGTTTTAATTTTAATGCCTAGCGTTTCAGCACTGACTTGATACATACCGTAAGTTGGTGGGCAGTATAAAATACTGTCTTGCTCCGGTTCGCAAAACGCTCGCATCAGTAACTCTATTGCCTCATCGGCGCCACGGCTAACAATTAATTGTTCACACTGTACGCCAGCATATTGCGCATAACGCTTTATCACTTGCTCCGGTTGCGGCTCCGGGTAGCGGTTTAATGTTTGCTCCGTTAATTCAAAGTGAGGTGCAACAGGGTATTCGTTGGCATTAAGCCATACATCGCCTTGACCACCAATGCGGCGAGCAGATTGATACGGCGTCAATTTTTGTACATTTTTTCTGACTAATTGATTAATATCCATGTTATTTACCTACTTTTGATTGGTTGCATTTAATGCCGCTAAACGAAGGGTGACCGCTTGTTTATGCGCGGTGAGTTGTTCAGCTTGTGCCATAAGTTCAACCGCATTACCAATTGCTTGCAAGCCTTTCGGCGTTAATTTTTGAACGGTCATGCGTTTTTGGAAGTCAGCTAATCCTAAACTTGAGTAGGTAGCGGTGTAACCATAAGTCGGTAATACATGGTTGGTGCCCGATGCATAATCGCCGGCTGATTCAGGCGACCAGTCACCTAGAAAAATCGATCCGGCACTGGTTATCTGCTCGACAAGCTCGTCGGCATTTTGGGTTTGAATGATTAAATGTTCAGGTCCATAACGGTTACTGATTGCAACACATTGCTGTAAATCTTTAGTGACAATAAGTCGGCTTTCTTGTAACGCTTTTTCGGCAATCGCCTGGCGTGATAATTGTGCTAGCTGTTTGTCGACTTCGATTGATACCGCTTGTGCGATTTTTTCATCCGGCGTCAGCAGTACCACTTGCGAATCGGGGCCATGTTCTGCTTGAGATAATAAATCAGCGGCAATAAATGCTGGGTTAGCTGAGCTATCAGCGATAACCAGAACTTCTGAAGGACCTGCCGGCATGTCGATTGCCGCACCGTCAAGCCGCTGGCTAATTTGGCGTTTTGCTTCGGTAACGTAGGCATTGCCGGGCCCAAATATTTTGTCCACTTTCGGAACGGTTTCGGTACCAAATGCCATTGCTGCAATCGCTTGCGCGCCACCTAATTGATAGATTTCTGTCACACCACACAGCTCAGCCGCATAAAGAATTTCGTTAGCAATTGGTGGCGGTGAGCAGAGTATCACTTTGCGGCAACCAGCAATGCTTGCCGGGGTTGCCAGCATTAATACTGTTGAGAGTAGTGGGGCGGAGCCACCGGGAATGTAAAGCCCCACCGAGTCGATAGGTCTTGTGACTAATTGACAGGTGATGCCGGGCATCGTTTCAACCGTTATCGACGGTTTAACTTGTGCTTGGTGAAATTTTTTAATATTGCTCACCGCTAATTGCATCGCTTGTTTTAATGCCGGATCAACTTGAGCGGTTGCGGTTTTAATCTCATCTTGAGATAGCTTAAGATGATTGATTTCAACTTTATCAAACTGCTGACTTAACGCTTTTAAAGCGACATCGCCAGTTTGTTTTACCTGATCTAAAATGGAGCTAACCGCTTGACTAATGCTATCAGAAGCCGCCATAGCGGGGCGAGTTAATAGCTGCGCTTGTTGTTGCTCTGTACATTGTTGCCAGTAAGAGAGTTTCATAGTTGTTTTACTCCATCATTTTTTCAATTGGTAACACAAGGATTGAGCTTGCGCCTAATGCTTTTAACTTTTCCATGGTCTCCCAGAACAGCGATTCGGAGCTTACCATATGGAGGGCAACTCGATTTTGTTCACCGGTTAATGGCAATATTGTTGGATTTTCTGCGCCCGGCAATAATGCAACCACCTCATCTAATACTTCGGTTGGGGCATGTAGCATAATATATTTAGATTCACGAGCCTGTATCACCCCTTGCATACGGGTCATTACTTTGTCGATTAATGCCTGTTTAGTCGCTGACATCTCGCCGTCACGTTGAATTAAGCATGCTTTGGATTTATAGATTATTTCGATCTCTTGTAGACCATTTGCTTCAAGCGTTGCACCACTTGAGACTAAATCACAAATCACATCCGCCAGTCCGGCACGAGGTGCGACTTCAACTGATCCATTAAGCAAACAGGTTTTGAAGGTAACATTATATTGAGCGAGGTAACGACGGATTAGGTGAGGATAAGTGGTGGCGATTCGTAGGTTATTTAAACATTCAGGACCGGTATAGTTAAAATCTCTTGGCGCTGCAATCGATAGTCGGCATCCACCAAAATCTAACCGACGTAATTTTTTATATTTAGGATCTTCGCCTTCAGCTTGTCTATCAAGTACTTCTTCTTCAAGCACATTTTCACCGACAATACCGATATCAACCACGCCGTCAATGACTAAACCGGGGATATCATCATCGCGAACACGCAAGATATCAATTGGCATATTTTCGGCAAAGGCAATCAAGCGTTGCTCTTGTAGATTAATCTTAATGCCACATTGTGCCAGTAACTTTTTCGATTCGTCACTTAAGCGCCCAGATTTTTGCATTGCTATACGTAAACGTGAATTATCCAACATATTATTCTCCAACTTATCCAAAAAAATTTTAAACCACAAACAAAAAACCCTCGGAAGTTTGATCTTCCGAGGGTTTTCTATTTGCTTTCGCGATATCACCGGAAGACCAAATGTCTTCCAGCACCAATCGCCCGAAGACTATTCAGGAATGATGGTGATGATGATGTTTAATAACTAAAACGCAAAAACAATTCATAAAATTAAAACCATTAATTTGATTTACTGTGTCAATTAGTGAATAAAATATAACAGAAATTATTTACTCGCAACTATTTTTTTTAATTTAATAAAAAATAGTTACCTACCATACTACTTTGTTCAGTAAGAGAGTATGGCGTTGGATAGCTAAAAAGCGGATTTATAAATATCTGCACAAATTGCCGTAATAGTCGTATAGTCAGCCTAGAGCGATTGTTAATGAGGTGATATTGGGTGAGTTTGATGCTGATAAGATTCATGATTATTCAAAGCACGGTAATCTTATTTGAGGTATGACTAGCTTATGGTCGATACTTGAATGAGATTGCGAAAACTGAGCAAACTCATTTAGATAGATTATTGAAATAAATATAACAAAACTGACTGAAAATTATTTAGATTGTAACAACAGAATTTATAAAATGCGGAAGGTATATGTTTTGACCTAAAACATATACCTTCTAAGTAGCATTATCGATTGAATTTGAGGGTATCAATAAAATTGGTTACCAGATTTTACTCTGCCAATTGCGGGTATTTATGTCTTAATACGCTATAACGCCCATTGCCTAATAGCGCAAGGCTGAGGGCGGTAATAGTCATAAATGCCGGATATTCCCAGCCGCCGCCAGTATTGGAAAATTGCCAACCATTGCCATAATGGATAAAGGTAATAACCAACATTTCAATCACAGCGATAATAGCGATAACACGGGTAAAAATACCTAGCAGTAACAACGCACCGCCACCAATTTCAAACACGATTGCAATGTAGGCTGTAAAGCCAGGGAAGCCAAGAGATTCAAAATATTGTGAAGTGCCGGACGGGGTAAAAACCAGTAATTTTGTGAAACCATGAACCAAAAACATAACACCTAAAGCAATTCGTAAAAAAAGTGCTGCTAGATCAGTTTGATATTGTTTCATCTTTATTTTTCCTATATTTAAGTTAGCAAAATAACATCAATTGATAATGGTATAAAATGATACTAATGGCTATTACTCGGTCAAAATAGGATAATACGAAGTGATTGTTTCATAAATTATGACAACTTGTAAAGTTATACGTGAATTTAATCGCCATAATCATTGTGATAAGTCATAGAAAATCATACCGATGCTAGATAAACTTAAATGGCAACCAAGCAAAAAAATTCAGCATGCATTATTTAAACACTCTCTCGTCAGTAATCATTAAATTTATTCGATCAATAAAATGAAGATTAATCGTTTTGGCAAACCGAGGATAATTCAAGATGATAAGCGTTAGATTAGTAGGGGAGAGGTTGGAATAAATAACGGGCTACATTGCTGTAGCCGTTATTGCTTTCTTCATTATTGTTAGCGACGAATAAGTTTAAATTGTTCTGTAGTTTGCTTTAAAGCAACTTCTGTAGGTAGTCGTTCCATGGAACTAGCACCATAAAAGCCGTTACAGTCCGGACAGTTTTGTAAAATATACTGAGCATCTTCAGGGGTAGCAATTGGACCACCATGACAAAGGATAATAATATCCGGGCGAATCGCTTTAGCTGCTTTTGCCCATTGATTAATTAATGGTACACAATCAGCAAGCTTAAGTGCTGTTTCAGCACCAATACTACCACCGGTGGTTAATCCCATATGAGGTACTAAAATATCAGCGCCAGCTTTTGCCATATCAATGGCATTTTGCTCACTAAAGACATAAGGTGTTGTGAGAAGATCTTTTTCGTGGGCTTTACGAATCATTTCAACTTCTAACGCATAACCCATGCCGGTTTCTTCTAAGTTAGCTCTAAAATTACCGTCGATAAGTCCAACGGTTGGGAAATTTTGCACACCGGCAAAACCTGTTTCTTTTAATTTATCTAAAAACTGATCAAACATACAAAATGGATCAGTACCATTAACACCAGCAAGCACCGGTGTGTTTTTCACTACGGGTAAAACTTCTTTTGCCATATCCATGACAATTTCGTTAGCATTACCATAAGCTAAAAGCCCTGCTAACGAACCACGTCCAGCCATACGATAACGACCGGAGTTATAAATAACGATGAGATCTATGCCACCTGCTTCTTCACATTTAGCTGATAATCCTGTACCTGCTCCACCACCAATAATAGGTTGACCTTTTGAAATCATGTCATGGAATTTTTTAAGCAATTGCGCACGTTTACTACTCATATATTCTCCAAATGTTATTTCATAATATTGGTAAATTCATTGATAACAAGATCACAAAACTCTGGTGAGTTGATGTGATAAGGCACTTTAATTAATTTTCTATTTTCGGTTTGATTAAAAACCTTCTCAAATTCATCAATAAATGCCTTATTTGCTTCCGGTGACCAAAAAGCACCACCTTGAATATCTAAAGCTGAAAATCCACCTTCAGGAATAATAAATGTTACTTTGCCTTGACATTTGTTGAGTTTGGTTGCTATCCAATTCGCCATTTTTCGGTTTTCTTCCGGCGTTGTTCTCATCAAGGTTACTTGTGGGTTATGCGGATAAAATAAGCGATCTTGATATTTTTGCGGTATCGTATCCGGGCTTGAAAAATTGACCATATCAAGCGCACCGGTCGATCCGATATAAGGAACTTGGCTTCTTTCAATCGCACCAAAGCGATCTTCGTCACAAGCGAGTACGCCGTCGAATAAATGGTCGCATACTTCAGTTGTGGTGATATCAAGCACACCTTGCAATAAATGGCTATCAGCCAATTTTTCCATTGCTTTACCGCCACTGCCGGTTGCATGAAAAACCAGACAGTCATAGTTGTCATGAAGTTTTGCTGTGACAGACTGTACGCAAGTGGTGGTAACCCCAAACATGGTCAAACCAATAGCCGGTTTATCCTCAACGGCTTCTTGAGATTTAAATAATACTGCGCCGGCAATAAAATTAGCGGCGTTTGTTAAAACTTTACGTGAAATAACATTTATGCCGGCAATATCGGTGACGGAGTACATCATGGCAATATCACTGGCGCCAATGTAGCCGGAAATATCACCCGATGCCATGGTTGATACCATTAATTTTGGTACACCGACCGGTAATGATTGCATTGCTGGGGTAATTAATGCTGTTCCACCTGAACCACCCAGACCTAAAATTGCAGCAACATCCTTTTGCGCCATTAAAAATGATTTAAATGCACTTGCCATAGCTACAATGGCATTGCCTCTATCGGCATTAAAGATTGCTTCTTTTCCATTGGGATGAAAATTTGCGACGGTTTCGGATGAAATATCTGCGAAGTGATTGTATTGATGTGAAAGAGTTGAAATATCGACTAACTTACAAACGAGATTCTTTTGTACAAGTAAATTCTTTATAAAAACGGCCTCTTCACCTTTGGTGTCAAGGGTTGTTACCAAATAAATCGTGTCCTGTAATGCCATTTATTTCTCCTTGTTGGATATAAAGTCGAACTCAAAACATTAACCAAACGAATCCAGGTTAGTGGTACATTATATATAAAATGAGACTAAAGTCTCATTTTTTTTCAAAAAATATGCTTTAAAAATTTAAAAAAAATGCAGTATTATAGGCGCCACCTACATTAAACCTTCAAAAAAAATTCTTAGGCGAATATATCTTATGGCTTTGTTTCAACAATATACTGGAGCAAAAAAGCGAACTTTTCATCGTTTAATTAACACAGCATTGGAAGCACTCGAGGAGGGCGGTGAATTAACCATTACCGAACTTGCTGATAAATCAGGTATATCAAGAGCGACAGCTTACCGTTATTTTCCGACGCAAAGTGATTTGATTGCGGCGGTGGTTGAATGCTCATTAGGTCCTATCTTTTATTGGAAGTCGGATAAATCCGATTGTCAGGAAAGAGTCAATGATTTTCTGGCTTTTGCCTTTCCGCAGATGTTAAAACATGAAGGCGCTTTGCGTGCTGCTTTGAGAATATCTTTACAACAGTGGGCAAATCAACGGCGCAATGTTGAACCTCAAAAGAAAAAGTTTGTACGGGGTAATCGTAAAGAGATACTACCGTCTATATTGCAACCGTTAAAGTTTGAATTACCTGAAGAGTTATACCAAAAGGTCGTTTATGCTATTTCGGTAGTCTACGGTTCAGAAATCTTTATGGTATTAAAAGATATTTGGAACTTAAATAATCAACAACTGATATCTATTGCCCAATGGATGTCTAAAGCAATCATAAATCAAGCCCGACAAGATGCATTAAATAAGCAATAAGCACCTTATTGCATACATTTTTTATCTACTTTAAATGACTTAACAAAACGATAACCGTTATTTTAGTCAATCATTAGTAAAGTTTAAAATACAAAACAATTGATAGTCGATCGTTCATTAGCCATACAATTGCAAGCGAAGTTTTGCTGTTGTTAACTGCACTTTTTCGATAAGTGTGATCGTTTCATCGTGTTTACAAATTGAACGTCAAACAAAAAAAGCGTGCGGTGGCTAATGTTATATTTGAAATAATGATAACGCCGTAGAGGCATTATCTATTTTAGGCTTGATTGGTTGAATTAAGGTTAAGCGATCAGTAGAGTAATAACGCTATTTATTATTCTACTGACGTATTGTCTTAGCATGATTAATTCAGCCGTGGACTCAAATACGCCTGCATGAAAGTAGGCGTATTGTCTTATCATGATCAAATTAATGGTAGGCGACAGGTTGTTCACTCAACTGATCGTGAACTAAAAGTAAGCATGTATCGCTCGACAGTACCGCTTGTTCAAGACGCTGTTTATCTTGATCGTTGAGTTGGTTGATGCAAGCAACCACATAACTGCAAGTTTTGCTTTGCAGTGCTTTTTCGATAGTGGCAACTAAACTTTCGTCTTTTAAATTGCTTAAATGCACCACTTTTTGCTTATCAAGGCCGGCAGTATTAATCCATGACCGTTTTAACATTGGGCGATCAGATAACCATAATTGCCATTTTTTGGCTTTATTGAACGATCGTAATAACGGGCGTTGTTGTTGTAAAATTTGTTGAAAAGGAGATTCAAAATCTATCGCCGTTAATTGGGGCGTTGAATGTTCAATAAGCATAATAACCTCGATACTGTATTTGTATACAGTGTATATTAATACAGTATTTTAAGGTTGTAAACTCTCTTGATGTCGATTTTTTGAAATATTTTTGATTAAGTCATTAGCATGTTCGTAAAAATTGATAGGACAATATCCCTAAAAACGTCATCAAAACTGACCCAATCACATGAACGGCAATCATTGTCAGCCCTAAGGTATAACGGCCTTCTTGCAAAAAGTTAACAATTTCGGCAGAAAAAGTAGAAAAGGTGGATAAACCGCCACAAAAACCGGTTATGACCAATAATCGCCATTCGGCGGAAAGATTGGCGTGATTAAAAAAGGCAATGGCAAAGCCAATAATATAACCGGCGATCAGGTTTGACAGTAGCGTGCCTAAAGGTATCGCAAAGGCAATAAGATTAAATTTAAGCGATAAAAACCAACGCAACAAACCACCAGCGACTGATCCGACTGAAATGGCTAAAATAAGTTTTAGCATAATTAATTCCTAATCATTTAAGGCGTAATGATATTGGCAATAGCATTTAAATGGCAATCATTAACCAGCCTGATTTCAATAGATAATTGTAAAATGATGATCATAACAGTTGCATCATAAAATGAATATCTTTTAATCCAAGGTCGCCACGCTTTTCAATCGATTGAATTATTTTTGATTAAGAATTAACAAGTTAAATTGGTTATCGCAAATATCCGATGAATTAACAGGAAATCGACATGACATTAGGCTAGAATAACCGCCAAGAGTCAATATAAACAGGATATAAAAGATATGTTTACCGGTATTGTACAAGGCGTTGGACAAATTATTGATATTGTCGATCGTGATAAATTAAGAACTTATAAAGTCAAGTTACCTAAATCGTTAACCGCTAAGATTGAAATTGGCGCTTCAATTGCTAATGACGGTTGTTGTTTAACGGTAACCAAATTTGAAAATGATACGGTTTGGTTTGATATCATGCAAGAAACGCTCGCCTTAACCACGTTAGGCAGTAAACAGATTAATGATTACGTTAATATTGAACGTAGTGCCAAATTTGGTGATGAAGTGGGGGGGCATATTATGTCCGGGCATATCTCTTGCACTGCAACAATTGAACGGATTGAAAAAACACCGACCAACTGCACCATGCATTTAACCTTGCCAGAACAGTTTATGAAATATGTGTTATACAAAGGCTTTATCGGCATCGACGGAGCCAGTTTAACCATTGGCGAAGTGACGCAAAATGGGTTTGATATTCATCTTATTCCGGAAACTTTAGCAATAACAACGCTAGGCAATAAACAAGTTGATGATAAGGTCAATATCGAAATTGATTCGCAAACACAAGCCATAGTCGATACTGTTGAAAGAGTGCTGGCAACCAAAAAATAGACAAATTTAAAAACTTAAAGCTAATGGCGCTTTGCGGGTAATACACTATTATGATCAGCCAATACTAGCGCAAAGCTTAACGGTTTTTATCTATTTTGTTTGATGATAACAAACATCGACCGCGCTGTAATACTATGATTAACCGCTTTACGGCGGTTTTTTATTGGATCAAACAAAGCAAGCTGGCACACATTTCCTGCCCATTTTAAACCCATTACGTTATAGCCAACCTATGATGACACATCTCATCATAAAGCTGCTCCCGCCTTCTAATTATGACATTTGCTTCCATATTAATGCGGAAAAAAATGTCATCGTCTTATTTATTCAACTCATTATACTTTTTACTAATCAGTCAGAAAAAATATTGCAACAACAGAGATAAAAGGGAGTGGGGGAATGGACAGGCAAATCGATTTACTTAAGCTACTTTTTAATGAATCGGCATTTAAACCCGCAATCTATTTTAGCGCAAAATTATCAATTTCAACCAAAACCATTTATGCAGATGTTGAAAAGCTAAATCAGCAGTTAGCAAAAGCCTTTAATACTGAAATTTTTATTGAAAAATCACCACGCAAAGGGCTTATTTTAGTCGGTAAAAAACAGCCAATTGAACCAATAATCTGTTACCTTGAGCAACACAATACCCATGGGTATTTTAATAAAAAAGCTCGCCGGTTAACGCCTGAGTATCGACGGTTGGATATTGTAAAACGTTGCTGTTTAAATCATGAAACCCTCTCGCTTGAGCAGTTATCGAATGATTATATCGTCAGTAAAACTTCGTTACATAAAGATATCGAGTCTATTAATCGCTTACTAGAACAAGAAGGGGTAACCATTAAAGTGACCCACAAGCGCATTATTGTTCAAGGTAAAGAGAGCCAAATACAGCGAGCTATCAAATATTTTCTCTCCGGCTATGTTAATAAACAAGACAGTGTTTATATCAATCAGTTGATGATGTCACTATTTGGCGATAAGTCCTTTGAGCAAATTAGCCAGATACTACTTAACCACGATGAATCGTTAGTTCAACAAACATCAGAATACTATCTATCCTCTTTGCTTATTGCGATAACCATTTTATTAAAAAGGCTTAAATTAGGTTTTACCATTGATGAGCAAGAAGATTTCTTATTTAACCACATCCGCTATATGCAATCTTATTTGATTGCAGTTGATCTGACTAAACAGTTCGAAACGACTTTTGCCGTTAAGTTTGCAACCAATGATATCAAATATCTAAGTAAACTCTTTTTTGCGCACCGTATTTTTGATGAATCACTCAAAGTTGATAACAGCTTTTATGAACAAACCGTTAGGCAAATTATCAAAAAAATTAGCGATATTGAGGGGGTTGATCTGAGCAAGGATAGCAAATTATTTCACTCATTGTTATCTCACTTTCCACCCATGATCACCCGTATGCAAAGACAGATCAGAGTAAATAACCCATTGCTAAATGAGATAAAACAAGAGTACTCAACGCTATTTAGTGTGCTTTGGTATGCGTTATCGGACTTAGAGCGCAAATTTGATATTCGCCTTAATGATCATGAAATATCTTTTTTATTGATCCATTTTCAAATTGCCTTAGACAAAGCCGCTGACGCTAACAATATTGTGATTATCTGCCAATATGGTTGCGCTTCGTCTAATTTAGTGCTGAGCAAAGTGCGTAAATTATTGCCGTCAAAGGATAATATCGAAGTTTTTTCCGTGTCAAAGTTAGCCTCGACCGATTTAACCAATGTCGATTTAATTATTACTACGCTCGATATTCATAATGTTAATAAACCGATAGTGAAAATATCATCACTATTAAATACTCATGATTATCAAAAGATAATGCAAGCTTATGCGGATTATGTGCTTAATCGCCCCAACAATTTTGCCGATCAGACAGGTCACTATCCCGCAATAGCAAAATTTATTATGCCGGATTTAATACAACTTCAAGTTGATATTCATCACAAAAGCGATTGCCTTAATCAATTAATCACCCTGCTTGAAGATAACGGCTATGTCACAGATCGTTATCGGCAATCAGTACTCCAGCGTGAACAGATTGGCGATACCTCTATTGAAAAGGGTATTGCTTTACCCCATGGCTCCCCGATGTTTGTTTGCCGTTCGAGCATCGCAATTATGACCTTAAGTAAACCAATTAAGTGGGGAATGATCGATATAAGCGTCATTATTATGGTCAGCCTTTGCGAGCAAAATATTAGTAATATCAATGATGTTTTTACTGAGATTTATCAGATTGTGTCAAATAAAGCGGCGATATCGAGGCTAAAAAATATCACGAATTTTAAACAACTAAAACAATTTTTGGATAATCAAAGAGGAATGAAAGATGTACTTTGATAAACAGTTATGCCTATTTGATATTGAGGCAACAAATCAGCAAGAGATCTTAACTACCATGGCACAAATGTTATACGTGCACGGCATGGTAAAACAGGATTTTTTAGCCGGAATTTTACAAAGAGAGCAACAATACCCTACCGGATTATTGGTTAACTCAACTGGTTTTGCTCTGCCGCATACCGATTCATCAAAAGTTAATCAATCGCAAATCTGTTTTGCATCATTAAAACACCCGATTATGTTTTCAGCCATGACAAATGAGCAGGAGAAAGTTGCCGTCAAATTTATTTTTATGCTGGCAATGAAACAACCCCATGAACAAGTTGAAAACTTACAGAACTTAATCGCTTTATTCCAAAATGAACAACAAATAGCCCGCTTAACAACATGTCATTGCGTTAACGAATTTATCGCTATTTTAGATCAAGCAGGCGTGAACTAATGCGCCTTTACTTTTATTCAAGGAGGTACAAATGGAGAGTGTAACTAGCATTTTTCAATGGTTAATTAATCTTGGTGGGGTAGTTTTTTTACCTATCATTATTTTTGTCATTGGTCTTTTTTTTCGGGTCAGTTTTTCCAAAGCGTTAATGTCGGGCATCACGGTCGGTATTGGTATTGTTGGATTAGGTTTAGTGATTTCATTATTGTCAGATACCTTAGGGATCGCCATTCAAAAAATGGGTGAACAATATGGCACATCATTAAGCATAATGGATATTGGCTGTGGTGTTGGCGGACCATTGGCGTTTTCAACCACACTGGGATTATTACTTATACCGGCCTCACTTGTGATCAATTTCTTATTTATATCCTTAGGCTGGACACGGACATTAAATGTTGATATCTGGAACTTCTGGTTTGCTATTTTCTTAGGGTTGGTTGCTTATGCGGTCACAGGTGAGTATTGGATCGGGATAATCGGCGCTGTTACTGCGGTGATGTTGCAATGGTTGTTAGCTGATTTACTGCAAAAACCGATTAGCTCGTTTTTTGGTTATCCCGGCATTGCAATCACCCATTTAATGGCATTATCCGGCGCAATTGTCGCCATTCCACTCAATTGGTTATTTGACCGCATCCCTGGATTAAATCAGCTCAATGCCGATTCAGAAACGTTAACCAAAAAATTTGGTATTTTTGGTGATACGGTTGTAATTGGGTTAATCATCGGCTTAGTCGTCGGTATATTGGCAGGCTATGATGTCCCTAAAATTGGTCAATTAGGGATCTCAACGGCAGCCATTATGAAAATCATGCCCAAAATGGTTGCCATGTTTATGGAAGGCTTACTACCGGTTGCCGATGCCGCTCGTGAATTTACCCGAAAAAAACTCAATGGAAAACAGGTTAACATCGGTATGGACGCCGCATTAACAGTCGGTCATCCTGCCGTTATGGCAACCGCTTTAATTATGGTGCCGGTCTCATTACTGCTGGCGTTAATTTTACCGGGCAACAAAGTATTACCCTTTGGTGATTTAGCTTTTTACGCTTTTGGCATCTGCCTAATGGTCCCTTTTTTCAAAGGCAATATTGTCCGTTCAATTTTGGGCGGAACAATCTATTTAGTGATATGCCTGTATATGTCAACTTGGTTAGCGCCGATTATTACCGACGTTTTTCATTTAGCTAATTACGATGTGGGTATGGCTGGCACCGTTAGCGTTATCTTATGTGGATTATGGCCAGTTACCTTATTTGTACTGTTACTAAATTATTTGGGTTATTTAGGATTAATAGGCTTAGCGCTTGTGATCTTATGTCTACTTATCTATATCAACAAAATCAAAAAAATTGAAATGTATTAAAAGGAAAACAAACGATGAAAAAACTATTAATAATGTGCGGAGCAGGGCATGCCACATCAACGATAGCAGTCAGTAAGGTAAACAAGTGGTTGGCGGATGAAAACCGCTTAAATGATGTCACTATTTATCAATCCAAAATTGCCGATGAACTTAACAAAATTGACGCTTATGATGTCGTTGTCAGCACAACCATTGTTCCTGAGTCGATAAAAGATAAAGTGCTAAATGGGTTACCTCTATTAACTGGTGTCGGGCTAGATGAGTTTTTTGCAGAGTTAAGCAAACGTTTAGCGGTTTAGCACTATTTATCAGATTAATTCCCTCGTTAATATTACTCTGTTTTGGTTAACTCAACTTGCGGCATATAACGCAGAGTGATTAAAAACGGGGGAGGAGAGAGCAGAGCGTCAAAAATGAAAATCTATCATCATACTTTAACGATCAGTACAGTAGCTGGTCGGCACTCTTATCATGATATTAGTGATGCACTCGATCAGTTTATGCAACACGCTAATATCCAAAACGGGCAATTAACCATTGCCACAACGCACACCACTTGTTCTTTATTTTTTGAAGAGTCAATGCATGACACCAACTTTTATGGGGACGAGCTTTTACAAGTAGACATTAATAATATTTTAGAAAAAATAGTGCCCAAAATGACCAGTGAAAACCAGTATAACAGCCCGGGACCAAAACATATTGCGTTTGGTTTAAGTTTAAATAACCCCCATTATCCTGCCGAAAAATGGGTAATGCTAAATACCGATGCCCATATAAAATCCTCATTATTTGGTAGCTGTTCACTGGTTATTATCGTCAAAAATGGCAAGCCGTTACTTGGCTCACTTGGACGAATTTACTTTGTCGATTGGGATACGTTGCGAGCAAGGCAACGGACAGTAAATTTTATGCTTATGGGGCTTTAAATAAGGAGTCATTATGTTGTTGTCACCCTCATTATTTAATTCCGATCTCTATCTGATTAAAGACACCTTATCCACCTTACAAAGCTGTGGGATAAGTGATGTGCATATAGATATTATGGATAATCACTATGTGCCAAACTTAGGTTTTAATAGCGAATTTATAGCAAGTTTAAAAAAACATACTCACTTTAAGGTCGATTGTCATTTGATGATTGAAAAACCGGAACTATCGATTATGGATTTTATTGCCGTTAAACCTGATATTTTGACCTTTCATTTGGAATCAACTGTTCACCACGCTTTTGTAATCGACAAAATTATCAGTTATGGGATTAAAGTTGGTATTGCGATCAATCCGTCAACACCGGTCGCCGCACTAAAACTGTTATTGCCGATTGTTGATCGTGTATTAGTGATGAGCGTTAATCCGGGACAAAAGGGAGAGCGTTTTTTACCCTTCACGCTGGCGAAAATGGCTCAATTGCAATCGGAAAAGATTAAGCATAATTACCATTACGATATTCAAGTCGACGGTAATATTACCGATGCAAATTTATCAGACTGTTTACAAGCCGGTGCGACAAACATTGTATCCGGTGGCTTTATTTTCAAAAACAATGATATCCAAAACAATATTGCTAAGTTAACCGCAATCATGGCACAAGGATAAAATATGCAAATTAAAACCATACTTAACAATATATTAGATGAAATTACTGCACAGATTGATCATATTGAGCAAAATCAGTTAAATCAATTTTGTGATGCTATTATTGCTGCCAATCACATTTTTTTAGCCGGAACGGGGCGATCGGGTCTAATAATTAGTGCTTTTGCCAATCGCTTAATGCATTTAGGATTGTCAGTAAGTGTGATTAACGAAATCAGTAAGCCCAAAGCCAATGGGGATGATGTGCTGATACTGGGTTCCCATTCCGGTGAAACCGCAAGTTTAATTGCTTATGCCAAACAGGCGCAAAAGCTGGGAGTGAAAGTCATTATTCTAACCGGCAATGCCGACTCAACATTGGCGAAGCTGGCCGATAGCTGTGTGACTGTCAAGATTGAATTATCCCATTTTACACAACCCATGGGCAGTACTTTTGAACAACTAGCATTACTGATTTATGATAGCGTGATTTATCGATTAATGGGGCAGTTACATCAATCGCCTGAACTGATGAAGTCAAGGCATGCCAATATTGAATAATGTCACATAATAAAAACATATCAAATAGTGTATTAGTCAGTATTTGATATGTTTTATACTGAAACATATACATTTTCTGAAAGTTTTTGACAAGAAATATTGGTGTTTATGCAAGGTAAGGGGATAGATTCTTAATCGGTTTACCATATTAAAAAAGCTTTATAATCAAATACATACATTTTCTGAAAGTTCTTGACGAGAAAATATTGGTGTTTATGCAAGGTATTTGAATAGATTCTTAATCGGTTTACCATATTAAAAAAGCTTTATACTCAAACATATACATTTTCTGAAAGTTTTTGACAAGAAATATTGGTGTTTATACAAGGTACTGGGATAGATTCTTAATAGGTCTACTATATAAAAAGCTTTATACTTAAACATATACATTTTCTGAAAGTTTTTGACAAGAAGCTATGAGTGTTTATGTCTGGTACTGAAATAGATTCTTAATCGGTCTGCTATATAAAAAAGCTTTATACTTAAACATATACATTTTCTGAAAGTTTTTGACAAGAAGCTATGAGTGTTTATGTCTGGTACTGAAATAGATTCTTAATCGGTTTACTATATAAAAAAGCTTTATACTTAAACATATACATTTTCTGAAACTTCTTGTCAAAAAACGGTTACATTTTATCTTTTAATAACCGGGCTATTTGGGCAATATCATCCGGCGTTGTTTGACAGCAGCCACCGATCAATTTGGCACCCAATTCTATCCAGCGGGGTAATTGATTGCTAAAAGTGCAATTATGGCTATGGTTTGCATGCCATTGTTTAGTTGTTGGATCATACTGTTCACCCGAATTAGGGTAGATAATTAATGGTTTTTGAGTCAGTGTGCTTAATACTTCAAGGGCAGGGGTGACTTTTTCCAGCGCAATACAGTTAATACCAATACTGACAATTTGATCACAACCATTTAAAAATTCGATAACCTCAGTTAATGGGGTGCCGTCACTGAGATGATGTTCATCTTTTAACGTTAGAGAAAACCAACAGCTAATCGCCGGAAAATTAGTGATAAGTTTGGCTAAAGCTTTAATTTCAGCAAATGAAGGCAGTGTTTCACATGCCAACATATCAACCTGCGCTTCAATTAAGGCGGTTATTCGCTCAATATGAAAATCAATAAAAGCCGCTTCGCTAAGTTGATAATCGCCAGTATATTCGGAACCATTTGCCAAATAGGCACCATAAGGGCCGACAGAGCCGGCGATAATGAGTGGTTTATTGAGCCCCGTTTCATTTAAATAGCGTTGTTTTGCTTGTTTAGCAAGCTCAACGCTTTTTTTAATTAAGGCAGTGGATGTTGTTAAATCAATACCTTTTAGTGCAAAGCCTTGCGGTGAAGCTTGATAACTGGCTGTAATGGCACAATCGGCGCCGGCTTTAAAGTAATCATAATGGACTTGGCTGATAAGTTCCGGTTGTTCAATGAGCACTTTGGCTGACCAAAGGCTATCATTAAGATCGCATCCTCGGCGTTGTAGCTCACTTGCTAAAGCGCCGTCGATGATAATATATTTTTTCTGTTTTAATAGTTGGTCAATTAGGTTATTACATTTCATTTTTAACTGCTCGTTTTTGATAGACTTGAGTAAAATGGTGCGCAATAAAGCAGAAAATGACAAAAGGAATACCACAATATAACGCGATGCGCTGATTCGGATCGAACGCTAATCCGACACAAGCAACTAAACAAAGTATAAAGCCCAAAATGGGAACGAATGGATAAAATGGTGCTTTATATTTTAACGATTTAACTTGAGCATCAGTGAGTTGCTTCCTAAAAAAGTAATGAGAAGCGCAGATACTCAGCCAAACAGCAACGACCGCAAATCCAGAGATCGCCGTTAGCGCAACAAATACCGTGTCGGGCGCAATCACACTGGAAAAGAGTGCTAATAATCCCCCTAACATACTGACTATAATTGCCATAGTTGGAATACCGTTGCCAGTGAGTCGGCTAAAACACTTAGGTAAAGTCCCTTGATTTGACAGAGACCATAACATTCGACCAGAGGCATAAAGTCCCGAATTAGCGGCGGATAAAATAGCGGTGATAATAACAAAGTTATAGATATCTGCGGCATAAGGTAAACCAATATTTTCAAATACCTCAACAAAAGGGCTTTTTATTACTCCTGCTTGATTCATCGGGAGTAAAGCGGCCAGCACAAAAATGGTGCCAACAAAGAAAATTATCAGTCGTAAAATCGTTGTTTTTATCGCTAATGGAATCGTTTTTTCCGGATGATGTGTCTCACCGGCGGCAATGCCAATAAGTTCTGTTCCAGAAAAAGCAAAGTTAACGGTGACCATTGTCATAATAATTGGGGTGATACCGTTAGGGAACCAACCATTTTCAGTAATATGATGTAAAAATGGGGCTGGCATGTTGTTCTTCATTGGAATAAAACCAAAGATTGCAGCGCTACCTGCGATAATAAAAACAATAATGGTGATAACTTTAATGATTGAAAACCAAAATTCACTTTCGGCAAAAAATTGTGAGCTAATAATATTTAACGTAAATATAACGATACAAAAAATTAAGCACCAGATCCATACCGAAACCTGCGGGAACCAATATTGCATACATAAGCCGGCAGCAGTCAGACTCGAGCCTAGCGCAACTGTCCAAGTGAGCCAATAAAGCCAAGCAACTGTATATCCCGTAGCGGGACTGATAAAGCGTGAAGCGTAAGTATGAAAAGCACCCGTTTCAGGCATGGCAACGGCAAGTTCACCTAAACATAACATGACTAAATAGACCACTAAAGCGCCAATTAAATAAGCAATAATTGCCCCTATTGCGCCGGCAGTGGCAATGATATAACCCGTATTAAAAAAGAGTCCTGTACCAATGACCCCACCTAGTGACAGCATTATCAGATGCCTTGTCTTCATGGTCCGTTTAAATTGATTTTGATCTAACGACGAAGGTTGAGTATTCATAGGGATGTTTCAATGTTGATAAATTAAAAATAATATTCCACTAGCTAAGCTAGTGGAATTGACGAGTGAATAAATTGAGGTACGGCGTTTAATGGAGTCATTGACTCGTTAATGCTTCTAATTCTTCTTTAGTAAATGTTTTACCATTCAACTTATACTCTTGATCTTTTATAATTGATATATTACTTGAAATACCATTGTCATCAACTTTAAACATAGGATTATCAGCGAAAGCCATTTTAGCCATAGTTGCTACCTGCATTCGGTTCATATCAACTTTATTTTGTGATATTTTCTCATCATTAGGCGATTCTATTTGTGTTTTCACTAATGCTATTACACTGAAAGGGATTTCAAGTTGTCCTTTAACTGTATCCCAATTTAGTATGTTATTAATATCTAGATCTTCTTCATCCACTTCATCAGCTGCTTTAAATAAGCCACTTATTTTTGCAACACCTGCTTCATTGTGCAAACTAATCTCATTGACAGTAATTTCTGAACCAATGGCAGTAGAATAACGATTTCTATCAAATTCTTTAGATAGATTTTTAACACTGAAGTCAAAAGTAAGATCACCTAAGTTTTGTTTTCCATATGTTGAAGAACCTACTTTCAATAACAATGAGCCATTGACTCTTTCCTTATCATCAATTTGTGTTTTTTGCTTGAATTGTAAATCACTGATAGAAAAGTTTGCGATTTGTCCCATCGTTAATGGACGCGGATCGACTTCAATTTTATCAATACTTGCTGTTATATCTTGTTGCATTTCAAGAAAGTTTAACGTACCTTTTTGAGTTATATTATGGATTTTCAGTAAAGGGATGCTATTAAATGCAGTGAGTTTTACGTCATCAACTTTAAATTCATATAGAAAATCTTGATGGTTTTCTCCTTGCTGTAGAGATAAATTCCAACCGTCGATTTTAATGTTATTTTTACCATTACTGTCACTAATGGTGACATCCAGGTCATCTAACTTTGTATTGACTTGCAAATCAGATAAATCAGAATTACCTTTAACCGTTATTTCACCGCTACTAAATGCCAGTGAGTTTCCACTAGGGATTGCTGGAATGACATCTGAAGATAGATTGATTGCGCTAGAGACCAATTGTAATGTTAAAAATTCGCCATAAGTAATACCCAAATGACCTTTGTAAAAAGGCTTATTACCAGCAATCTTCCAAACTTCTGGCGATGTTTGTTCAGTAGGTTCAAATTCTACCCAAGCCATTTGAGGTAAAAAAGTACCTTTGCTTAACGCAGCAACAGGGAAAGGTCCATGATGAATCGTGATATTATCATCATATAATTTAACGCTACTGCCATCATCTAATGACGTTAGCATTACATTCATATGCATCTTAGTTGAAAAGAGGCCTTTTTCCGGTTGATTATGGGTGATAACGACATTGAACATTTCTTGAGAGTTGTTGAAATTTTTCGTGATTTCAGCAATGTAGTTGTCGAAGTTATTTTCAATTACATTTCCTGTATACCATGATGTGCCGACATATCCAATGCCTAATACTGCAATAATACCAATAGCTAGTGTACTTTTTTTCATGTCAAATCTCTTTCATTTATAAAATTGTAAATTATTGTTCTTGTTTCTTAGCAAAATCCAAAATCAACGAACAAATTTATAACGCATTCAATTTGTTAAAGCTGATCGTTGGCAATTCTAAACGATTTAAGCCTATGAAGCGATAACTTTTTAAACCTTTGACAATGGGTTAGCCCTATTACTTTTACATTTTTATCGTTATAGAGAGGTGAATAGTGCGATCGGAAAATAATTGAGTAGGGGGGAGATTATTGGCTGTATAGGGGTATTTTTTACCATTTTTGCTGATTTTCAGCGATATTACGCCAATAATATTGGCGCAATAGGTTAAGGATGACTGTTTTTTTAATCATACACATTTGATTCGAAAAATTGTAAAAACTCTTCTTTTGATATGAAATGATTATTTAGCCTTATTTTATCTTTATTGCCATGAATTTCAATATCGCTATAAATGCCCGGGTTACTTCCTTGTTTGATATCGACAATCGGACTATCTTCAAGCTCATGTAACAGTGAGTCTATTATTTTGTTTGTCTCAAATAATTGTTCATCAGTGACATCACTCGAATCAGGATTTGACACTTGAGCAACAAAGCGATCTAAAACGGCAAATGGTGCTTCAAGTTTGATTTTTGTTAGAACAGTATCGTTTAAAAACGTCTTGATGCTCCCCAGACTTAATTGTTTAATTTTGAAAGAAAAATTTAAATCCCCTGCATCGGAATGAAAATTGAATATATTCAATGCAATGTTCGGATTGTTAGGGACACTAGCATGATTAGATTCAATAGCTCCAAGTCCTAATGAAACAAGTTTCCTGACAAACAAATCATTCGAATCTGAAAAATCGATATCGAATATCAATTTACCGAGGTGTTGTTGTCCATAATTGATTGACTCAATTTTCATTTGCAGGGAACCATTTGGCAGTTGATTATCGTTAGCTGCGCGGTAAATTTGCTTCAGGTCGATATTAGATAACACTAAATCCGGCTCCTCCTCAGATAACGAGACTAATTTATCCAAAGTGTTATGTATCTCTATATCCTTAGTTATGCCATTAACACGGCCTTTGGCTTTAAAATTTTCTAATTTCAAAATATCATAAAGCTCAACATCTACGGATAATGCATCTAGAGGAAATTCAGTAAGATCACGTTGAAATAGCTTGCCAATATTTATCTCAAAATCCTGTAAACCCAGACCATTAGGCGAGGAGAGAGAAGCTTCAAACTGAGAAATTGATAGTTTGTTTTCATTGTTGGCATAAATGCTGAAATTATCACTTTTTATGTTACCACCCATATCATGACCATGATTTTTGCTAAATAAATTGATGCTACTTTCACCATATTCTATTGTTACATCAGGGCTAAGTGACGGGATTTCATTATGTGTTAGTTCTCCCCCTTTGGTGATTAAATTAATCTGGTTATTGCTGTTATAGTCGATAGTTATATAACCAGTAAGTGGAGGCTGATTACCCGCTTTCTTCCAAAGATCAGGGTTCTTTTTTTCGGACATTTGATATTCAATCAAAGCGAGTTGAGGGGTAAAATTACCTTTAGCTAAGGCGGCAAGTGGAAAAGGTCCGTGGTGAATAGTTATATCATCTTCAAATAGGGTAAGTTGATCATCATCGCTAGCCTCCGATTGGTATTTAGGTTTTTGAGATAGCGTCACTTTTAAGTGAAATTTGCTCGAAAACAGATTTTTTTCGTAATCACTCTTAATCAGGTTAAATCTAACCGAACGTTTATTGCTGTTAAGATGCTTTGTAATAGCGGTTATCTGCTCATCGATATTATCTTCAATAAGGTTTCCCGAGTACCAAGTTGAGCCAACATAAGCTATGCCTAATACAGCAACTATCCCAATCGCGACTGATGCCTTCTTCATTATCATAATTCCTTATTTGTTGTTAAATTTCATTATGAATTTTCACGGTGCTTTGCAAAATCACTTAGTAAATTATTAATATAATCAATACGTTGATTTTGTTGTAACTCTTTTTGTTGTAATTTTAATCGATTTGTTCCTTCGAGACGATAGTTTTTAGGCTCTTTTTGAATTAGTTCAATTAAATAATCGACCGAAACTTGGTTATTATTACCAAATTCTATATAACCACCTTTATCGCTAAATTCAATTTTTGTGATACCTAATTGGTTGGCATAATAACGGATTTTGGTTGTGGCTAATAAAAACACTGTTGCATCGGGTAATTGACCAAAGCGATCACGCATTTCAACTTGAATGTCGGTTAACTCATCAAGATTTTCAATACTCGCAATTCGCTTGTAGAGTGACAAACGGGTATTGACATCGGGGATGAAATCATCAGGAATTAAGGTTGGCAATCTTAACTCTACTTCAGTCTGTTGGCTATTAAGCAAGGATTCAAGCGTCGGCTCTTTGCCTTCTTTTAGGGATTTGACCGCATCTTCAAGCAATTCAATGTAAAGGTTAAAACCGATAGTTTCGATTTGCCCGCTTTGATCGCTACCCAGTAGTTCACCAGCGCCACGAATTTCAAGATCATGGGTGGCAAGTGCAAAACCGGCGCCTAAATCTTCTAAGGTGGCAATAGCATCAAGGCGTTTTTTTGCATCTTTAGTCAGTAATTTAGGGTGAGGCGTTAATAAATAAGCGTAAGCTTGATGATAAGAGCGCCCAACACGACCTCGTAATTGATGCAATTGTGCTAAACCAAATTTATCGGCACGGTCAATAATTATTGTATTGGCATTGGGAATATCAATACCGGTTTCGACAATGGTTGTACAAACCAGTATGTTAAAACGTTGATGATGAAAATCATTCATCACCCGCTCTAAATCCCGTTCATGCATTTGGCCATGACCAATGGTAATTCGAGCTTCCGGTACCAGTTGTGCCAGTTTTTCACTTACGCTTTCAATGTCTGATATATCATTATGTAAATAGTAGATCTGACCACCACGTAAAATTTCACGTAATATCGCTTCACGAATCACTAAATCATCGTATTCCCGAACAAATGTTTTCACAGCGAGTCGACGTGCTGGTGGCGTTGCGATGATTGACAAATCACGCATACCACTCATTGCCATATTAAGCGTACGTGGAATAGGGGTGGCCGTTAGCGTTAAAATATCGATATTGGCACGCATGGCTTTAATTCGTTCTTTTTGCCGAACACCAAAACGGTGCTCTTCATCGACAATAAGTAATCCAAGATCTTTCCATTTCACATCTTCTTGCAGTAATTTATGAGTGCCAATAACAATATCGACTTTACCTTCGCCTAACGCTTTAATAATTGCTTGTTGTTGTTTGGCGGTTTTGAAGCGAGATAAGCTTTCAATTCGAATTGGCCAATTAGCAAAACGGTCACAAAAACTCTCATAATGTTGCTCAGCAAGTAGGGTAGTTGGGACTAGTACTGCTGCTTGTTTTTGGTTTATCACCGCTAAAAATGCGGCTCGAATAGCCACTTCGGTTTTACCAAAGCCAACATCGCCACACACTAAGCGATCCATGGCATATGGTGAACACATATCGCCAATAACGGCACCAATGGCATTTTGCTGATCTTCCGTTTCTTGATAGGGAAATGCACTGCAAAATAGTTCATACTGTTCACGGTCTTGTTTAAATTCAAATCCGGGTTTGCTCTCCCGCTCAGCATAAATATCCAGCAATTCGGCGGCAACATCCCGAACTTTTTCGGCGGCTTTTTGTCTGGCTTTACTCCATGCATCGGTGCCCAGTTTGTTTAGTGGGGCATTTTCTTCATCACCACCTGAGTAGCGGCTAATTAAATTTAATGAAGATACCGGAACATAAAGCTTAGTGTCATTTGCATAAAGTAAGATAAGGTATTCGGCACTAATGCCACCGGTTTCTAACGTGGTGAGTCCGGCATATCGTCCAACCCCATGCTCAATATGCACAACCGGTTTACCGGGCGTTAATTCGGCTAAACTTCGAATCAAGCTATCAGTATTAATCGCTTGTTTATGCTCTTTTTTACGACGGATAATCCGCCGACCTAATAACTCGTTTTCGGTAATAAAGGCATAGTTTTGTTGTTCATCAATAAAGCCTTGCTCGCTGGCGCCAATCATCAAACAAAATCGGTTTTCAGTCTGGTTTAATTCAGTGAGTTGATCGATTGTTGTTGGGTGAATCCGAATACGACCAAGCACTTCTTGCAACGCCTCTTTGCGGCCTTGCGACTCGACCGAAAAGACAATTTTACCGTTAAAATCGTCAATAAATTGTTGAAAGTGTAAATAAGGATCTTTCTGTTGCATCGCAATGGCAATATCGGGCAAAGTGCGATAAGGCAGATTGATACTTTTCGCCGATTGTTTAAAGGCGGTATGAGAAACCACAATGCGGGGATAATTTTTTAAATAAGCAAATATTTCGTCGGTTTTAGACCAAATCGTCGTTGGCGCTAATAACGGCCGCATAGGATCGACACGGCGGCTTTCATATCGTTGCAAAATATCTTGCCAATACTTATTGGCGAATTGTTCAATGTTTGCCGTATTGATAATCAACGTATTATCTAAAAAATAGGAAAATAGTGGTGTTAACGGCTCACTAAAAAACAGTGCTTGCCAATACTCAATGCCGGTGGGCAAAATATTTTTACTCACTTGCTGATAGATGCTTTCTGGCTCAAGTCTGACTTCAAATTGTTCACGCCACTGGCTGCGAAATAGCTCAATAGCCGATTTATCAAAAGGAAACTCGTGAGCCGGAAGTAATTGTATTTCGGTTATTTCATCTTGCGTGCGCTGTGTTTCGACATCAAAGGTTCGAATGCTATCAATTTCATCATCAAAAAAGTCAATCCGATACGGATTATCACTCCCCATAGGGAAAATATCAAACAGGGCGCCACGGGTTGCATATTCGCCGTGTTCCATAACCTGGCTGACAGATCGATAACCGGCATTTTCCAGCTGTAAACGTAGATTTTCACGGCTAATACTTAAGCCTTTTTTCATCATAAAGACATGCCCGCCTAAATAGCTTTGTGGGCAGACTTTTTGCATTAAGGTATTAATCGGTAAGATGAGTGCACCTTTAGTCAAATGTCCTAAATGATAAAGACACGATAAACGTTCCGATACAATATCTTGATGCGGTGAAAAACTGTCATAAGGTAAGGTTTCCCAATCGGGAAAGAATATTGACGGAAAGCGAGAAAACTGTTTCAGCTCCTCATTAATTCGGGTAGTTTGTTGCATATCATCGGTAATAATCACAACTAAGCCATTATGCGCTTCAATTACTTGCGCACACAGTTGAGATAATGATGAGCCAACAAGTTCACCCACTTGCTTGATATCACCGGATTTTTTAGGAATGATTGTCGAAATATTCATTATATTAGGCATGATAAGGTTAATTGATATCGTTGCGATAGTTATCGCAGGATTATAACGTAATTACGTGGTTGTTTTCTATATCTGTTTAATCCTGTATGATAAGCACTTTACATTCAACTCGTTAAGCTTTATCACAAAGTTTCAGGTATTGTATACGTTTATGTCAAAAATATTTCGCCCATTAGTGTTTTTTATTGGCTTGCGTTATGTCTACGGTCAAAAGACCGACGGCTTTGGCAGGTTTGTATCATGGCTGTCGATGATCGGCATTATGCTAGGTTCTATCGGTCTGATTGTTGTATTATCGGTTATGAATGGCCTTGAAGAACAGATGCAAAACAGTATTTTAAAGTTTTTTCCGCAAGCGCAAATTACCACACAACAAGGTCGACTCGATCCGGTTGCCTTTCCTTCATCACAATTTGAAAAAATTCCCGGCGTTAACCGCATTACGCCCTTAGTCACCGGTGATGTGATTTTACAAAGTGAGCATAGCATCACGGTTAGTACCTTAATGGGGATTAATGCTGAAGATAACGATCCGATTACTCACTATATTTACATGGGCGAGATTTCCGCACTTAAAGCCGGACAATATAATGTGATTTTAGGACAGAGCTTAGCTAATCAACTAGGCGTGGGATTGGGTGATAAAATTCGCTTAATGGTGACTGACGCCAGCCAAATTACGCCAATCGGTCGTATTCCTTCACAGCGGTTATTTAATGTTGTTGGGCTGTTTGCCGTCAATCATGATATCAATCAAGCATTAATTTATGTTAATCAAACCGATGCCAAAAATTTATTACGTTATCGTGGCAACGACATTACCAGTTGGCGGCTGTTTTTAGATAAACCATTAGATATTGCTTCAGTGGTCAGCGCACCATTACCGGACGGATTAGTCTTTAATGATTGGCGAGCTAAGCGAGGCGAGCTATTTCAAGCGGTTAAAATGGAAAAAAATGTTATGGGGTTACTCATTAGCTTAATTGTTATTGTGGCGGCATTTAATATTATCACCTCGCTGAGCTTGTTAGTTATGGAAAAACAAGGCGAAGTTGCCATTTTGAAAACGCAAGGGCTGTCACGATTAAAAATCATGCTCATTTTTATTATTCAAGGTGCGACATCGGGCATCATTGGTACCTTGTTAGGCAGTACGATAGGATTGTTGATTGCGCTTTATCTCAATGAAATCATGCAAGTTTTAGGCTTATCGTTCGCCGGTATTTTGTTGCCGTCTTTGATTGAACCGACACAAATTATATTAATTATTTTTGGATTGCTTATGTTATCGTTAATTTCAACTATTTATCCTGCCTACCGTGCCGCTAATATTCAACCTGCCGAGGCTTTACGTTATGAATAATTCAGAAAAACTACTGTCAGCTAAAAATCTGTGTAAAACCTATCAAGAAGGCAAAATGGTGACAGAGGTGTTAAAAGATGTCACGTTTGATATCTATCCAAAATCATTAATGGCAATTATTGGTAGTTCCGGCTCAGGTAAAAGTACCTTGTTGCATCTGCTTGGCGGATTAGATCAACCGACATCGGGTGAAATTTTGTTTAAGTCGCAACAACTTAATCGGTTATCCGAGCAG
Source organism: Gilliamella sp. ESL0405 (assembly GCF_019469205.1). Taxonomy (NCBI): domain Bacteria; kingdom Pseudomonadati; phylum Pseudomonadota; class Gammaproteobacteria; order Orbales; family Orbaceae; genus Gilliamella; species Gilliamella sp. ESL0405. The sequence goes on from NZ_CP048265.1 coordinate 1,303,943, forward strand.
GAAAAGGCGCAACTGCGTAATCAACAAATTGGATTTGTTTATCAATTTCATCACCTTTTACCTGATTTTACGGCGCTGGAAAATGTCGCTATGCCGCTTCTAATTGGCGGAGTAAAACCAAACGAAGCCAAACAACGGGCTATGGCGATGCTTGAATCGGTTAATTTAGTTAAACGAGCCAATCATCGCCCGTCTGAGCTCTCTGGCGGTGAGCGTCAGCGAGTGGCAATTGGGCGCGCGTTAATTAATAATCCGGCTTTAGTTATGGCTGATGAGCCAACCGGTAATCTCGATAAATCAACAGCCGATGCGATTTTTGATCTGCTTATCAAGTTAAACCGTGAACATGGTACCGCCTTTTTAGTGGTCACCCATGATTTAGCATTAGCAAACAAACTTGATAAACAGTTAATTATGAGTGACGGGCGATTAACTGAAAGCAGTGCAGCCAACACAAGTTTAATGGGTAATTAATATGATTTTATCTCTCTTTACCGCCATTAGATTTCGCCGAGGGCGCCGTAAAAGTGGCATGGTGTCGTTAATTTCAATTGTTTCAACCTTCAGTATTGCTATAGGTATAGCGGCGCTAATTATTGGTTTGAGTGCCATGAATGGCTTTGAGCGTGAACTGCATAATCGGGTTTTATCGGTCGTGCCGCACGGTCAATTATATCCGGAAATCGGTAACTTAGATAATTGGCGAGATATCCAACAAGAGCTAAAAGATAATAGCCCAAACATAGTTTCAAGCGCTCCTTTTGTCAGTTTTACCGGTTTGGTTGAAAACGGGAGTAAGCTGGGGGCGGTCGAGGTGCAAGGGGTTGATCCGGTGCAAGAGCAACAAATCAGCGCTTTACCTAATTATGTTTTAAATGATAAATGGTCATCGTTTAAGGCAGACCAGCAACAAATTATCCTTGGATCTGGGTTAGCCAAAAGTTTAGCGGTGAGCGAAGGAGATTGGGTATCGTTATTAATTCCGGTATCAAGCGAACCGAATCAGCTTAAATCCCCGAGAAGGGTACGTTTACAAGTGCAAGGTATTTTAGAATTAAGTGGTAGTTTAAGTAATAATATCGCTTTAGTGCCGTTGAGTGATGCGCAAAATCTGCTGGATATGGGTGACAGTGTCACGGGTTTAATGATCAATGTGAATAATCTTTATCAAGCCAATCAGATCATCGGCCTGGCGGCATTAAATCTTAACGAAAATATGACCTTCAACAGTTGGGAAAACAGTTTCGGTTTTATGTATCGTGATATCCAAATGATCAGGCAAATTATGTATCTGGCAATGATTGTCGTGATTGGCGTTGCCTGTTTTAATATTGTCTCAACCTTAGTTATTGCGGTAAAAGATAAACAACGAGATATTGCGATTTTAAAAACCCTCGGTGCAACCAACCGCCTAATTAGACATATCTTTATTTGGTATGGGGTTATCTCAGGCTTGATCGGCAGTATCATTGGGGTGATTTTAGGGGTGCTAATGTCATGGCAACTTTCAAACATAATGAAAGGGGTTGAGTCATTAATGGGGCATAAAATTTTGAACAGTAATATCTACTTTATCGATTTTTTACCGTCCGAAATTCATTTTCTTGATGTGTTAATTGTCTTTATCACCGCGATGCTGTTAAGTTTGATTGCCAGTTATTATCCAGCCCGACGAGCGTGTAAAATCGATCCGGCACGTATTTTAAATAGCTTTTAATCGTCTGATTGATTTTAAAAAAAGGCGTTATTATTGATGTATATAACGCCTTTTTTTAGTTTAATAATAGTAGCGATAGTTAGCAGGAAATTGATAATCTAGATAAGCTAGATATAAACCTACGGCCGCTATTATAAAAATTATCCCAATAATGATATTTAATAAACTGCTAGAGTATTTAAACTTTCGTAGACATGCCGAAACTATCCCACCGAGAATAAATCCGGTTACGGCACCGCCAATATGCGCCATATTATCGATAGACGGTAGCAAGCCGATTGCGGCGGTAAGCACTAAACTGACAATAATTGATTTTATTGGCAGCTGCTCCATATCAACGTGATTAACAAGTGAAAACGCCAGGAAAGCCGTAATAATACCTAAAATCGCTCCCGATGCCCCACAGCTAATCACAACCACATTTATTGTGGTAATATCACTGGCTAAACTGCCATAAAGTCCGGACAGAAAATAGATACCTAAAAAAGCAAAAGGTGGGATGACTCTTTCTAAAATGCTGCCGACACTCCATAAGGCAAGCATATTCATCGCTAAGTGGGTAACGCTAATATGTACAAAAAGGTTGGTAAACATGCGCCAATATTGACCGGAGAAAGTCAATTGCGCAACATCCGCCCCCCAATCAATCAAAAACGCGTTATCATGAGTGGTAAGTCCTCGACTATCAAGCATTCGGGAGATAATAAAATAGGCAACATTTATTACCACAAGTGAGCTAGTAATTTTGGTTTGTTTGGCTAAAAAAAGTGTCTGTTTTAATAAACTCATAACGAAATAATCCTTTCAGATAAATCAGTAGAATAAAGCGATATCATTGTCAGTCAATAAACGGTTAATTTAGCGGTTTACCAAAAATGACTAAATCACGTGAAACACCGTCAAGTTCGGCAACATTTGGCAATAATCCCCATTGTTGATAGTGCATTTTTTTAAATAAATTGACACTGGCGGTGTTGTGTCCAAAAACAAAGCTAAGAATAGTGTTTATGCCTGCTTGCTGAGCAAATGCTTCAATCTTTGCCACCATTATTTGTCCGATTTTTTTACCTCTAAAATCCTGATGAAGATAGAGGCTGATCTCAACAGTTTTATCATAAGCCGGCCGACCATAAAATGATGACAAACTCACCCAGCCACAAGGTTGGTTGTGATATTTGATTAGCCAAAGGGGGCGATGTTGAGGATTGTGCTGGTTAAACCAATCGAGCCGACTTTCAACAGTAACCGGATTGATATCAGCCGTTACCGAACGACTGGCAATGGTTGAATTATACACATCAACAATAAAGGCTAAATCATCTAAAGTGGCATCACAGTATGTAATCATAATGAATCTAAAATTTGGACAGTGTGATTTATTGTAATTTGATTATCACAGGCAAGCAACCGAGAATATAAAGCAATCTACTTGCCGAATTTGTCTGATTGGCTTTAACAACTTTAGGTAAGTGATATTGAGTGTATTAAACGCCCGGGACAAATCTCGTTACTCGACCCAAAGCCATAAACTTGCATTGAAATATCAATTGTTATTTTAAAAACGGTTTTATACTGAAACATGGGTATTTTCTGAAAGTTCTTTACAAGCTATTTTGGGGAGATTAAGTGTTAATCTGATTTTCTAAATGCCTGTATCTGTTTCAAAGTAACGCTAAGGATAGGGTATTTAATCCGACAGAAATGGTTTTAAGCACATCATTGATTCATCTTTTAAAAAACGTTTTTACTAAAACATAGGTATTTTCTGAAAGTTTTTGACAAGCAATTTTGGGGAAATTAAGTGTTAATCTGATTTTCTAAATGCCTATATCTGTTTCAAAGTAACGCTAAGGATAGGGTATTTAATCTGGCAGAAATGGTTTTAGGCACATCATTGATTCATCTTTTTAAAAACGTTTTTTACTAAAACATAGGTATTTTCTGAAAGTTTTTGACAAGCTATTTTGATACGATTAAGTATTAATCTGATTTTCTAAATGCCTGTATCTGTTTCAAAGTAACGCTAAGGATAGGGTATTTAATCTGGCAGAAATGGTTTTAAGCACAACGTTGATTTATTTTTTTATATAAGCATTTATACTGAAATATAGGTATTTTCTGAAAGTTTTTGACAAACTATTTTGGGGAGATTAAATGTTAATCTGATTTATCTAATTGTTTGTATCTGTTTCAAAGTAACGCTAAGGATAGGGTATTTAATCTGGCAGAAATGGTTTTAAGCACATCATTGATTTATTTTTTTATATAAGCTTTTATACTGAAACATGGGTATTTTCTGAAAGTTTTTGACAAACTATTTTGGGGAGATTAAATGTTAATCTGATTTATCTAATTGTTTGTATCTGTTTCAAACTAACGTTAGGGGTAGGGTATTAAATCTGGCAGAAATGGTTTTAAGCACATCATTGATTCATCTTTTTAAAAACGTTTTTTACTAAAACATAGGTGTTTTCTGAAACTTCTTGTCAAGTCATTTAAGTCAATTTCGTTTTGATTTGTTATACAGCTTGTTGAGTAACGGTATTATTGTCTTACTCACGTTGTTAGGGTAATTGGATAATCACTCGCCCACGGGTTATGTCGCTGATGTTTTTTTGTAGTATTGCGGTTTTATCTTCAGTGATTGCCAACCTAACATTGACGCCTTGTGCATCAAAATCTTGATTTTCAATAATCGCATCAAGCTCTTTAAGTCGATTTTCAATGATAGGCCATTCACTGTAATAGCAGTGAAATTCGACCGGTATGCGTGTGATAAGCTCAATCAGTTCGGCTTGTTGTAAACAGTGGCTGGCACTACCGCCATAGGCTCGTATCAAGCCACCGGTACCCAGTTTTATACCACCAAAATAACGGGTAACCACCACCACGACTTGATCACAATCTTGCCCTTCAATGGCCGATAAAATAGGGCGCCCGGCGGTGCTGGTCGGTTCACCGTCATCATTAAAGCGATACTGTTGCCCAATCTTCCACGCCCAGCAGTTGTGGGTGGCATTTGGATCACTGATTTGGTCAATAAACTCTCCGGCTTGCTGGGGATTTACCACCGGCGCCGCATTAACAATAAAGCGGCTTTTTTTGATCTCTTCGATGAATTGGGTCGGTTTTGCTAATGTATATGGCATACTAATTCTGGTAAAATCGATTTATTGCCATAGATCATACTCAGCGAAATAAAAATGTCTATCAATTTAGAACAATTAAAACAATCACAACAACAATTAGCCGGGCAGGTTAAACTAACTGATGAGTTTAGCTCATCGGTGAAATTAATTGGTGGTACCGATGTGGGTTTTGAAGATGACGGTCGAATTACCCGAGCAGCCATTGTGATTTTAACTTACCCGCAATTGGTGCTGGTTGAGCATCATATCGCTCGTATAGAGACGACCTTTCCCTATATTCCCGGCTATCTCTCTTTCCGTGAGTATCCGGCTTTACTTGCCGCCTGGCAACAAGTTGAACATAAACCGGATTTGCTTTTTGTCGACGGTCAAGGCATTGCCCATCCTCGCCGCTTAGGTATCGCCAGCCATCTTGGGTTGTTATTGGATATGCCAACTATCGGTGTAGCTAAAAAGCGTCTTTGCGGTCAATTTCAGCCGATTGCCAAAGTCGCCGGTAATGTCACTGCGTTAATTGATAAACAGGCGCAAATTGGTTGGGTTCTACAAAGCAAAAATAACTGTAATCCGTTATTTATCTCACCCGGTCATCGTGTTAGTTTCGATAGTGCACTCAAATGGGTGAACTTATGTTTACGGGGATATCGCTTACCGGAGCCGACACGCTGGGCGGATGCGGTTGCGTCCAATAAACCTTTATTTAAGAAATTTTGCCATGACAACTGATCAAACAGCATTAAAAAAAGGCGGATTTACCTTTAAGCGCTTTTTTGTCGCCCACGATAACAGCCCAATGAAAGTGACGACCGATAGCTGCTTATTAGGTGCTTGGACGCCACTGGAACCGATGCCCAAAAAGGTGTTGGATATTGGTTGCGGTTGTGGTGTTATTGCGTTAATGCTAGCACAACGTTTAGCAGGTACCGATTGTCAAATCGATGCGATTGATATTGATGAGCAAGCGGTTAAACAGTGCCAGCAAAATAGTTTGCAAGCCGATTTTCAATCGATTAATGCGATGATTGCCGATCTTAATCAGTTTCAATTAAATCAAGCCCATTGTTATGATCTGATTGTGACCAATCCGCCTTATTTTGCCTCAGCCGTTGCCTGCCGAACTACAAGGCGGCAGTTTGCGCGTTATACTGAAACGTTAAGCTTTACAGAGCTTATTGCCTCAGTTAAACGACTGTTGTCGTTAAACGGGCTTTTTTGTTTAGTCCTGCCTTATCACTTAGCCGATCAGTTTAAGATGTTATGTGAGTCAAATCAGCTCTATTTACACCAGCAGATGAATGTTAACTATAGTGCAGATAAAGACTATTCGTTGTCACTAATGGCGTTTGCTTTTGAGCCAACGCACAATGTCTTAACCCAGCAACTTTGTATGCGTGATGTTGACGGGTGTTACTCAAAAGCGTTCAGAGCGCTATTAACTGACTTTTATCTGTTCAGAAAATAACGCCATTTACTGATATTAACTTGGCAGGATATAAAAATAGATGATAGCAATGATTGCCAGTGTAATGATTGCTATCGCATAAAGTTTATCATGCAGATAGCTAAATGCAGGTAAGTTTCGCTGTTTGCGGGCATAAAGATAAAAAACCAGCCCCACACTATATAAAATCATCGATAACAGTAAATAGGACATGCCACCTGCATAAATCAGCCAAAATCCGTAGATAGATCCGGCTGAGCCAATCAATATCAGATAAGCTTTACCACGATTTAAAGCGAGTTTAAACACAAACAGCGCCGCTAATAAATAGGGGATAAGTACCATTGATGTCGATAACTGAATCAAGGTGTTGTAACCGGATTGATGAAAGTGCGCCAGAATAATTAAAATGGTAACCAAACATGTGGTTAACCATAACGCATTGGCCGGGGTGCCGTTTTTATTAAGTTTACCAAAGCATTTTGGTACGGTATGCTTTTCACCTTGTCCGGTGAGAAAGAGCATTTCAGCCGCTAACATCAGCCATGATAATAAGCCGCCACTGACTGAAACAATCAAACCCAGATTAATAAAGGTCGCGCCCCAACTGCCGACGACTCGCTCAATCACTAACGCCATAGACGGGTTTTTCATTTCGGCAAGTTCATTTTGTGGCACAACGCCCAACGATAAGACCGAAACACAAACCAATAACAGACTGGTGATGGCAAAGCCAAAAAATGTTGCTCGACTAATGCTGATCATATTTTTGGCTCGAGCAGCATAGACGGTCGCACTTTCAATACCTAAATAGACCCAAACCGTGTAAAGCATGGTGTGCTCGATCTGCTCGATGATTGTGCCAAGCTGTGGTGAGCCCCAAAAATCGATCTTAAAGGTATTTACCTTAAATGCCAAAATGACACAAATAATAAATAGCCCAATGGGGATGATTTTAGCCAGAGTGACTAAACAGTTAAGTAAAAATGCCCGATAGATGCCTTTTAAGACAAAAAAATGGACTATCCATAAAAAAATCAGTCCGGCAATTACTGACGGCAAGGTCGTTCCGTCGCCAAAATAATTAAAACAATCAAACGAGCCTATCGCACTAAAAAGAATCACTAAATAGCTGGCACAGGCCATCCATGCTGATATCCAGTATCCCCATGCAGCATTAAAGCCGATGTAATCGCCAAAGCCTTCACGTACATAGCCGTATAAACCGTCGTTAATTTTATAAAAACGGATTGAGAGATATTGAAATATTCTCGTTAGCATTAACATGCCAAATAGGGTAATGACCCATGCAATTAAAATAGCGCCGGCGCCAGCGCCTTCAGCCATATTTTGCGGTAAACTAAAAATCCCGCTGCCAACAATACTACCTACCACCAAAAGGGTAAGCGGTAGGATGCCGAGTTTTTTTCTTACTGGTGTATTCATTGTGTTTTCTTTTTGGTCAATTAAATTGAAATAGGCTCGTATAATTATTGTTTCTCGTCTAACTATTATTTTTCGTTTAACTATGGTTTAGAATCGTAATGACATACAACTTACACCACCGTCAATTTTACGGTATTCCGATGTATCGACTTCAAGAACGATATAACCTAATGCTTCAATTTTTGCTTTAGTTATCGGGTAACCTGAAGGCATAATGACCCGCCCATTAACCCATATACAGTTGGCGGCATAACTTTCTTGTTCCGGTATGGTAATAATATTAAGATGTTGAAATTCCGGTTTAGTAATAAACTCGCCGGCAGCAAGTAAGTTATTGTTTTCAAGGTAAGCAAGGCCGGTTTTTAGATGTAGCACTTTTTCTAAAGTGACAACCGAACCACTTAAGCCATATTTTTGCAAAATTGCGATCATTTGATCTGCACCTTCTTGATTAGTGCGGGCAGATAAACCAATGTAGTAATGATCACCAACCATCATAATATCACCAGCTTCAACCGTTCCCGGTGCGGTAATGCGTTCTACTTTATTTGGGTAGAATCGTTCAATCGTGTCGATCATAATTTCAGTCTCTTCACGGCGGCTAGGTGCGCCGGGGCGAGTGATAATTGCGCAATGCGGTGTGCACAGCGTGACATCTTCGACAAACACTGAATCGGGGAAGCGCTCATCGGCGGGTAAAATGGTAATATCAACATCACATTGCTGTAAGGCTCGAATATAGTTGTTATGTTGATCTAAGGCTTTTTGATAATCGGGCTTACCTAAATTTGCTGAAGTTAATCCGTCAACCAATGATTTAGCAGGTGTTCGGGCAATAATATGACTAAATTTTTTCATCTATTTACATTCCTTTCTGTATAAATAATTATGCTTAGATTTTGCATAATAATTCAGTTTATTGGCTTAATCAAGCATTAATATGCTTTTTTATGCATTTATATTGTGATGCGGGGATTGCGTATGTATGATTTGGAGTCAGCGATAAAGTGATGAATATCTTTTGAAAAAAGAAAAGGAAAGGGCAATATGTTAATGAACTGTTAAAAAATGGTAGTAATTTCGTTAGTTATGAGTAAAGCCTTATCCATGGCTTTTATGCTGATTTTGGTGGTGCGAGGGCGATAGCTTCACCCCCGTTTAGTCGGTTATTCACCATGAAAGTCGATGAGAGTAAAACAGTTAATACCTAAATCGGTTAATTTTGTTTTACCATGCAGATCCGGTAAATTAATCACAAAAGCCGCATCCTGAGCAATGCCACCTGCTTTTTCAATCAGTTTGGCGGTTGCGGCAACAGTACCACCGGTTGCTAGCAGATCATCAATGATTAATACTCGTTCGTTAGGTTTGATAGCATCGCAATGCATTTCGAGGGTATCAGTGCCGTATTCCAGTTGGTACGCTTCGCTAAATACGTGACGCGGTAACTTATGCGGTTTTCTAACTGGTACAAATCCTACGCCTAATGCTAAGGCGATAGGGGCGGCAAAGATAAATCCACGGGCTTCGGTGCCGACAACTTTATCGATTTTTTTATCTCGATAGTGGTCAATCAGTAATTCAACAGCGGTTTTAAATGCAATAGGGTCTTCAAGTAAGCTGGTAATATCACGAAATAAAATCCCTGGTTTAGGATAATCGGGAATAGTGATGATGCTGTTTCTGATAAGTTCAAGTTTTTCTTGTAACTGAGTCATATTCAAGATTCTCTATATGTTCTCTATAAGAGTTGCTAATTTTTTATTATATACCTTTGCTCTTTAAGCTGGCAATAAACAAAAAATGACATGTTGGTTAAATAAGGCAATTGCTGTTATATTAACCTGTAAATTTTAAAGGAATTCTATTCCTCAATCCTGTTTAAAGGTCTATTTTCAAACTCGTAATTGTTTTTACATACTTTTACATATAAATACATGCATTAGACATTTTGATTGGCAAAAGTTGGATAATTAAATAAACTTTTCACAAAGGGATGAAACAATGAAAATGATTAAACTAATAACTGCTGTAGGATTTACCCTATTGAGCTTTATGAGTCAGGCTACCGATTTGGTTAAACCTCGAATTCAAGTTCAGTCTGAACTTGCTCAGCCAATTATTCTGGAAAATGGTGAAGAAAAGAATTATCTGAGAATATCGTTAATTGGTGAAAAAAATGAACCGACTGGACGTGTACCTATCAATTTGGCAATTGTTATTGATCGTTCAGGCTCGATGTCAGGCGAACGTATCAAAAAAGCGAAAGAAGCCGCTATTTTAGCTGTCAATATGTTAAATGAGGACGATACTTTATCAATTATTGCTTATAATACTAATGCTGAAGTTATTCTGTCTTCGACCAAAGTCAAAAATAAACAAAAAATAATAAGTTTAATTGAAAAAAATCTGGTTGCAAATGGCGGTACAGCCTTATTTGCTGGTGTAAGTAAAGGGATAAATCAGGTTTCTAAACAACTTTCACGGGATAATGTTAACCGTATCATCCTCCTTTCGGACGGACAAGCTAATATAGGGCCATCTTCTGTATCGGAATTATCCGAATTGGCGATTGTGGCGGCTAAAAAGAATATTGCCATTAGTACTTTTGGTATTGGCGATGACTATAATGAACAACTGATGTCTTCAATTGCCAGTTACAGCGACGGTAATCATGTATTTGTTGATGATACTTCCAAACTTGAAAATGTATTTGTTCGGGAATTTAAAGATGTCATGTCCACTGTAGCGCAAGATATTGTTATTACCATTAATCTTAAAGATGGCACAAAACCTGTTCGTTTAATGGGTCGAGATGGTATCATTAAAGGTAATAAAGTGATTATTAAAATGAACCAGCTATATGCAAATCAAGAAAGGTATGTATTATTAGAAGTTATTCCACCAAAAGGAAAAGCTGGCGAAAATAAAACTTTAGCAAATATCGAATTTTCGTATAATGACTTACTTAATAAGAAAGTAGAAAAAGAAAATCAGACCGTCAATATTGCTTATACCAATAAGCAAGATGTGGTAGATAAAGCGGTTGATCCAAATATTATTGCTGAAAGTGAAATACAAAAAGTTATTCTGGCAAATGACGAAGCGGTGGCACTGTATAATCAAGGAAAAGCGGAAGAAGCTAAATCACTATTAACTGTTTCTGCAGAGAAGCTTTCAGAAGAATCAATGCGATACATGGGTATCGCTCCCGAAGCTAGCGAAAAGATGAAAGCACAAATGGGTATTAATCAGGCTTTAGCTGATGCAATCGAAAAGGATGATGCAAAAGTTGCTCGTAAGAAAATGGTCGAAAAACAATTTCAATCGAGACAAAATAAAATCGAAAAATAACTTATGAAAAAATTAACAGCGATCCTATCTCTTTGTATATTTATTATGGCTTTTAGCTATCTTGGTTGGCGCACGCTAGAACACGAAGTAATAAAACGCGAAAATCAGGAGAAGTTGTTAGCACAAAGCCGTGCAGAAAATATAAAGTCTTTAATTGGATCGCTGTTAACCCAGCGATCGACCTATTTTAATAGTCTGTCTGATATATTATTATATGATGAATCAAATATAGATAAATTGTTACAAATCCAAACTGATGTAAAAAATATTTTTGTGATTGACCATGGTGTTATTAAATATTTAAGCAATGATACAGATAAACAATGGTCTCAATTAGTTGAATCTATTGGATATGATAACTCGATTTTATTTAACCATAATACTCAAAATGAACAGCACCGTTCGAGCACAGGTTGGTATCAAGCCTATAATTACCTAGTTTATTGGTCAATCCAGTCAGATACCATTATCGGTTTTGAACTTTCTAATATTAAATTATCATTAGATGTGATCAATCTGTTAGATGAAAAGGCAATGAACGATAGCTTTAATTTATCTAATGATGAAAAGCAGATTTATAATAACGGGGAAAAGTACCCTAATGAAATTGTGATCTCATTAGATTATCCGTTACAAAATTGGCAATTAACTTATTATTATCAATCAGCAAATTTAACCAATATCTATATTTTTGGTGTCAGTGTTATTGTTTTATTTATTCTGATAATTTTAGGACTTGCTCTCTATTGTTATCGCGAATATACCCAAACATTACGTTTGGCAAAACAACAAGTTAGCTTTGTCGGGCAAGTGTCTCACGAATTTAAAACACCATTAACCAATATCTCTCTCTATTCTGAAATGCTCAAAGAGCGATTAATTGATGAAGCCCAACCGGTACCGGATTATTTGGATGTGATCACCAGTGAAAGTAATCGGCTGACAAGATTAGTACAAAATGTGCTCAATTTTAATAAGCCAGCTAAACTCAATATTAAACCCGTCAATATCACTCAACTTGTAAAGCAAATTTATTTCACCTTTAGGCCGGTTTTGGAAACCAAGTCTTTAGAACTGAATTTAATTTGTGATGTTCATTATGATTTTATGATGAATACGGATCAAGACAGCGTGATACAGATCATCAGCAACTTTTTAAGTAACGCTGAGAAATATGCTTCAAATGGCCAAAAAGTTGATTTAATTCTGACTGAACAAAATCACAAAGCCATTATTACCGTTCGAGATTATGGTAATGGTATTGCTAATAATCAATTAAAAAAGATTTTTAAGCCTTTTTATCGAATTAACTCTTCAATTACCGAAGGCGTTTCGGGCACTGGTATTGGTTTAACTATTGCAAATCAATTAGCCCAACAGCTCAATGGTAGTATCAAAGTGACTAATGAGAAACCAGGCGTTGCGTTTTCATTAATCTTAATGGAGTCAAAATGAAAATTTTAATTGTCGAAGATGATCAATATATCCGAAAGGGGATGACCGATCTTTTAGAGCAGGAAGGCTACACCGTTATTGAGGCTTCCAATGGTACAATCGCTCTTGAGCTATTTAGTAAAAACCCGCCCGATTTTGTTATTTTAGATATTATGATGCCGGACTTAGACGGTTACTCTGTTTGCCGTGAGATTCGCAAAGCTAATGATGATGTCCCCATTTTATTTTTATCGGCCAAAGATGAAGAGATTGATCGGGTGATTGGTCTAGAATTGGGTGCCGATGATTACATGAGTAAGCCTTTTGGTATCCACGAACTCAGAGCAAGAATCAAAGCCATTGCCAAACGCTATCTTAAATCTCAACTCTCTTCTAATCAAACATCCAGCCCATTTTTTATTTTTGGTGATTTATGGGTTTACCCAACCGAACTTTGTGCCAAACGAAATGATCAAGTTATTGAGCTTTCATTGCGTGAAGTAAAAATCTTAGAGTGCTTATATCAACATAAAAATCAGGTTGTCACTCGCGATATGTTGTTTGATTATGTATGGGGCTATGATTATTCACCCAATAGCCGAACGTTAGATCAACATATTTCTAAGTTACGTAAGCAAATAGAAATCGATCCACTCAATCCAACTTTAATCAAAACCGCACATGGACTGGGTTATCGATACTAGGCGATAACGGTTTTGATCGGATTAGATTTGTCACGCTTTTTAAGCGTTGCGGTTCGTTGCTGTTCGTTACTGTAGTCTGCTGGCTTTAAACTATCATCTGTAATAGATCCAGCCGAATACGGGTGGTATTGATTAAATAGTTTATCTGGTATTTTAGATGTGTTCAAGATTGGCATTTCGCAAATGGGCGAAATACATTTAAACCATTAATCGTGTCAATTTTTTCTTAAAAGCGTCACTTTCGCTGCTGTGCTGTTTTTAGTTCTATTCATTTGTTTTTATAACCCTATAACTTGTTTGATGTTTTATCAATACTATTGGAGTAAGACTAAAATGAATTATTACGATTTTTTAATTATTGCAGTGAAATTATTTGTCGTGTTTATCTGTATCATTTTATTTCTTAAAATCACCGGTAAAACATCGTTATCTCAAATGTCCAGCATTGATTTTATCGGTAATATGATTTTGGGTGGTATTGCTGGCGGCATCATCTACAACCCTAAATTAACCATATTTGATTTTTTGGTTGTGCTACTGATGTGGACAACGATTATGTATGTTTCCAACTATTTAAAAAAGAAAAGTCAAAATGCCAAAGCCTTTATTGTCGGTAATCCCATAGTATTAATGGATAAAGGCAAAATTAAATTAAATGAATTTGCGGCGGTCAATTTAGACATGTCGAGTTTTGCCGTTTTATTAAGGATGAAAAACATATTTACCATACACGAAGTTGAAAAGGCGATTTTAGAGCCTAATGGGCAACTGTCGGTCATTAAAAAAGGCGATAAAGGGATAGCATCAATCGTGCTGGAAAACGAAGAGCCGTTAGATGATGTACTTAAAGATTTAGGAAAAGATGAAGATTGGCTAAAAGCAAAATTAGCTGAGCAAGGTTATCACAGTTATGAAGGGCTATACTGTGTTGAATACTATAATGGGCATCTATTTATAATTCCTAGCGATGCGGTTAATTAATCAATCATAGTAATTGCAAAAAATTTTGATAAACCTTAAGTCGCTTTAACTGAGCACCTTAAGGTTAGATTTCATGATTGGTACAAAGGCGAATGATTTAATGACCTTGCAATAAAACTACTCACCGACATAGTGTTATTAAGTTTAGCCTGTAATGCCAAAGCATGATCTTTTGATTGGCATTGACTAAAAACACATGCGCCTGTGCCGGTTAGTCGGGTAGGGGCAAATTGTGAAAGGTAATGGATTAACTCATCAATGTTGGGATAACGTTGACGTACCACTTTTTCACAATCATTACTGAGTTTATCAAAGGGTATTGAAAGAAGCTCATCAATCGTTCGACAAGGTGTATCACGAGTCAGCTTAGGATCGTTGAATACCTCTATCGTTGACACTTCAATATTTGGGTAACTGACTAAATACCAATGTTCGGCAATATCAACACGTTGGAACTGATCGCCAATTCCTTCGGCAAAAGCGGCATGTCCATAAATAAAAATCGGTACATCAGCGCCAATTTGACCCCCGATTTCCATTAATGTTTGTGTTGATAGATTAAGTTGCCATAAATGATTTAATGCAACTAGCACGGTGGCTGCATTGGATGATGCACCGCCAAGGCCGCCACCCATTGGTATTTTTTTATCAATACTTATCTCGACACCTAATTCCTGCCGATTGCTATAATTTTTTAATCGCTGTGCGGCAATGGTAATTAAATTTTTATCGGCAGGGACGTGATCAAATGGTGTTAATAATTTGATCTCATCACATGCCGTAACGTTAAATGTTAAGCTGTCGCAATAATCAATAAATTGAAACAGCGTTTGTAAATTATGGTAATTATCAGCACGACGACCAGTGATATATAAAAATAAATTCAATTTAGCAGGTGACAACCAGTGTTTCATTAGGTTTATCCGTTATTGTAAAGTCCAGTTGCTGATTTTTAGGCGAACAAGATCATCTTTATGGGTAAGTTCAATTGTTGCCGGTAAATCAATCTTTTTGTTGTGATAGGTATAGGTATCATAATTGGTAATTTTAAGCGCCCATTTATTATTGTTTTGCATAAATGAAGTGGCGGCTAATCTACCCAAATTATCTAATTTATCGGCATTTGGATCATCAGAATAACCTTTCAACCAATTGTGTAATGACTCAAGCGGAATGTTCACGTTGGTCACTCTTCTCATTAAACTTTCAACGTTTCTATCATCATAACGTCCACCGTCACTATCAGTCAGTTGAGCATAATCAGGCTCGGCTCTGAGCGTTAAAATATTGGTACCAATCGGTGTGGTTAATCTAATTTCGTAACGATTAGGTGATTGTTGTGTGATTAAGAAACGTCCATAGCTGCGGTTTTTTTCGCCGATATGGGCTATGCTACCTTTAACTTGAAAAGCGGTAATTTGTTTAAGTTCTTGTTGATGCATCTGCCATTGTTGCTGTGATGATGCCGTAGTTTGATATTTGGTCGTTTGACAAGCTGTAATTAGCAATGGCAAGCTTATAACAAGCACATATTTTATTTTATTAAACATAAGTCAGCTCTTTAGTTAGTTTAGGCTAGGGTAGGATGATTATAACTGATAAATGAGCGAATAAGAAAATCTAACTGTAAATTAACCTTTATATTTTTTTTATGTATAATACCAACCCAAAGAACGCTTAATAAAATAATTATTTCTAATAAAAAATTTAAAATAAGAAGCATTGCAATGTCAATTACAATATTAGGTGTTAATCATAAAACAGCGCCACTAGCTTTAAGGGAAAAATTGGCTTTTCCTAATGAATTAGTCGAACAAGCGTTATCTAGTCTTTACCAACATCCTTTAGTGGAAGGCTGTGTTATTTTATCGACTTGTAACCGAACTGAAATCTACTTAAGTTATGCGCATCAAACTGACTATTTACGGCTTAAACAGTCTGTTGAAAACTGGTTAGCGCAATTTCATCATTTTGATATCAGCCATTATCGAGATTCATTTTATTGGCATGAAGGGCAACAAGCCGTTGAACATTTAATGTCAGTTGCCTGTGGTATCGATTCGATGATTATTGGTGAGCCGCAGATTTTAGGTCAGGTTAAGCAAGCTTATCACTATTCGCAGCAACAAAATTGCTTATCGGTCAAATTAACTAAACTGTTTCAATCGATATTTCATGTTGCCAAAATTGTGCGTAGTCAAACCAATATTGGAGCCAATACCGCATCGGTTGCTTATGCTGCCTGTTTAGTTGCTCGCCAGTTATTTACTGATACCTCAAGCTTAAATATTATGCTGGTTGGAGCAGGGGAAACTATTGAGCTTATTGCCCGTTATTTAAAACCTCATAACTTCAATCATATCATTGTTGCTAATCGCACGGTTGAAAATGCATTAAAACTCACCACAATTGTTGATGCTGAGATGATTGCTTTATCGGATATTGCAGCTCGGCTAAGCGAGGTTGATATTGTTATTAGTTCGACAGCGAGCTTATCACCTATTATTAGTCAAACAATGGTTAAACAAGCATTACAGGCTCGAGATTATCGGCAGATGCTATTTATCGATTTGGCGGTGCCTCGTGATATAGAAGCGACAGTCAATCAACTCAAACCTATCCATCTTTATACTATTGATGATTTGCAACAAACGGTTGAGAATAATCTTGAACAACGTGCAATTGCCGCTCAAGAAGCCCACGCTATTATTCAACAGCAAGCGGAGGTTTTTCTTGAATGGTTAAAAGCCAGAGAAGCGGTTGATTATATCGTACAGTATCGACGTAATGCCGAAAATATTAAGCGAGAGTTAGAACTCAAGGCTCGTAACGCTATCAAACAGGGTGCGAATATCGATGAGGTATTTGCCGAATTTTCGCATCGATTAACCAATAAACTGATTCATGCGCCAACTCAAACGTTATTACACGCAGCTGCGCATGATTGTGATGATTGTTTTAAAGTACTCAGTAAAGCTTTAGGGTTAAAGGCGCATTAAGCATCTATACAGCACCCTAAAAGGATATGGTAAAAATTGGATCAGATTGAGTTTTTTGATATTCAAAGCCCTTGTAAGCGTGTTTGTGAGACCGATAAGCAAGGCTATTGTTTAACCTGCTATCGATCAAGAGCAGAGCGTTTTAACTGGTTAAAGCTATCTAATAGTCAAAAACAAGACGTGTTACGTTTATGCAAACAGCGAGCATTAAGGCGTCGCTATTTGCTGATACAGCAACAACGCCAGCAACAATCCACATCTACGACGCCACAAATGGAGCTGAACTTTTAAACTGTTATCATCCTGCTAAACTCATCTTGTAATCCTATTAAACTCGGAGTAGGATTTTGTTATCCGTATGTGTTTTTTCACTTGGTGAATTGGGATTAAATTATGAAAATGTGTATTGCCTGCGGTATGCCAATGACATCAATCGGCGATTATCCTTTACACGATATCTCCAAAAATTATTGTAAACATTGCGCTCATCAAGACGGGACGATGAAAACGTTTGATGAAAAATGGCAGGAAGTCACATTACGTTATGCAAAAGAGCACAATATTATTTATCCGGTGGCAAAACAGACCGCTTATGTCATTCTTAAAAAATTACCGGCATGGAAACGCAAATGGTAGCTGAAATTTTAGGCAACCAGAAGGCTTAACGATAATATCTGTTGCAGATATCGCAAAGCTTAGTATAATGCCAACGTTTACTTATTTACACTTCTTAATGCCAGTGTGGCGAAATTGGTAGACGCAGCGGATTCAAAATCCGCCGCCCTTAAAAGCGTGTCGGTTCGAGTCCGACCACTGGCACCAATAAAAACAATAATTTTCCTAATAATTTCATTTTTATAAAATCATCAAAAAAAATTAATGGCGGTTGATTTTATTTATTGTATGCAAAAAAGCTCGTAATCGAGTTTTTTGTTCAATGAGATTTAATATTCCACATCGAAGCGATATATAAAAAATCTTGTAGTAGAGTTGTACGGATTAGTTGGCAAGTCTTCGTATTCATTTGCTATTAATTCAACAATATCAGTGCCACGAATTTTTGCGTTATTAGTAGCAATTATTCTTCTTTTTTTAATTTTTCTTTTAAAAGTTTTAGCCCTGCAAATATTGCTTCTCTCTGAGTGCCGCAAATTGCACCCATTTCCTTTAGTAAAGCGCTCTCATCTTCTGTTAAATACGCGCCCGGAAAGCGAGGACGTCCGGCATTTCTTGCTCTGTATGCTTGTTCATTTTTGCGTTGTCTTTCTCTATTCATAATTTAACTCGGAATTTTTATCGATATAGCAATCGTCACCGACTTTTGATTGAAAGCGGTACACATTAATTTTTTTACTGTTACATGTCATTAATAACAAATGTTTATTATCAAAATTTTCATTATATAATTGCCAAAATGCGATTTTGGCAATTTCAAAATTAGTTGTATTTGTTCGTGTGTCGAGTAATACCTCACTTCCGCCACGGCGTTGTTTTAACACATAAACTCTATATGTTTTTAAATTCTCAGGTGCTGCCATTCTCTACTCTCACATCATTGTATAATTTAGTCGTGCTACGATATTTGTGTCCCAGCAATAATTGTGTATTAACTCCCTGTTCTTGGTATGATCACTCTGCTAGTGAGCGTATTTCAAAAAACTGGGTGGGTTATCGTCTTCCTAATATTTAACGGTTAAGATTGTATCACGTAATTGACAAAAATCACGATTAAGCCCCCATAAAAAACAGATTGACCGTTCTTATCTTAGCGGGATGTTTAATGCATTGTTGAGGCAGGGGGAGTGGGATCGCCCTAATCACCACTTAAACATCAAATAAACCGATGTAATAAATTATCTCTCTTTTATCGAACCGCCAAACAACGTACTTCTTAATAATTAAACCTAATAGCAAATACTCAGTTTTTACACCCCAATCTTAAGTACTTATCTCAAAAGCGAATAGGGAGTAATTGTTAAATATTCTTTAGATTTAATAAAATTTTATCCAAAATAAAGACTGGAAGAATGATTGAAATTGGTTACCTGTCAGGAAGATTTTAATGCCTCTACCACCAATTTGAAAACGTTTGAGTGACCTTTACGGCTTGGGTAGTAAATATAAAAAGGTTCATAGGTTATGGCAAATTTGGGTAAAAGTTCGATTAAGGTTCCATTAGCGAGTTCTTCTTCAACTTCAAGGCGGCCGATCCACGTGATGCCTAGCGCATCTAAGGCTGCTTGTTTGCGTATATGATTATTGGTGGTGAATTGAGAGGTTGGCTGATAATTGACGATTTTACCATTTTAGATAAATTCCCAGGTTAATTCGCTGGCATGCTGGGCTGAGATTCTTAATCCGATTAGCTGGTGTTGATCTAAATCGCTTATTTTTTCCGGTAATGTTTTATTTTTGAGGTAACTCGGGCTTGCTACCAGTGCCATTTTTAATGGATCAGAGATTTTTACTGCTATCATCTCTTTAGGCAGATCATTGCCGATCCGACACCCCATATCATATCCTTGTTTAACAATATCCGCCCAATTATTATCAGATTGAATTTCAATTTTAACTTGTGGATAACGTTTTAATATATGGCGCAGTTTGGGGTAAAGAATTGTTTGCGTTGCCAGACTGGACGCATTAATTTTAATTGTTCCCGAAGGTGTACTTAGAAAGTCAGATAAGGCGTTAACTTCGTTATTAATGGAATGAAATAATGGGGCGATTTGCTTATAGAGTTGATCACCTGCTTCGGTTAACGACATGCTTCTTGTTGTTCGATTAAATAAACGAAGATTTAAACGACTTTCAAGACTCTGCATACTATGGGAGAGGGCGGAGGAAGAGACGCCTAGGGATTTTGCCGCTTTGACAAAGCTCCCGGCTTTGGCGATTGTGATAAAGTAATTTAACTCATTAAAGTTATACATATGCAGTATATTGATGAATATTATTCATGATACTATAAATCAATCACTTATTTATCTCAATCAATATTGTGATTACAATGATTTTATCAGCTAAGGGCTATGTGCCGATCGCAAAATAGGTCTTTAGATCATCAAGTCGCAGTTAAAGAGAGGATATTATGGATTATGTAAAACTAGGCAATACCGATATTAAAGTTTCACGTTTTTGTTTGGGTTGCATGAGTTTTGGCGATCCAGCCAGTAAAATGCACGCTTGGACGCTCAATCCGGATGAGAGTGAAACAATTATTAAGCATGCACTTGATTTAGGCATTAATTTTTTTGATACCGCAAATACCTACTCGGCCGGCACCAGTGAAGAATATGTAGGTCGAGCAATTAAGAGAAATATTCAGCGAGATAAGGTGGTTTTAGCCACTAAAGTCTATTTTAATGAAGGTCATTTATCTAAGGGCGCGATTGAAAAAGAGATTGAAGGCTCGTTAAAAAGACTAGGTACCGATTATATTGATTTGTATATTATTCACCGTTTTGACTATAGTACGCCAATTGAAGAGACCATGGAAGCATTGCACAAGCTGGTTAAAGCCGGGAAAGTAAGAGCTTTAGGCGCATCCGCTATGTATGGCTATCAATTTTTTAATCTGCAACTTGCCGCTGAAAAAAACGGCTGGACCAAGTTTGTGTCGATGCAAAATCACTATAATTTATTATATCGTGAAGACGAGCGTGAATTGATTCCGATTTGTAAACAATTTAATGTTTCATTAACGCCGTATAGTCCTTTAGCTGCGGGTAGGTTGGCACGCTCGCAATGGCATACCGATACGTTACGTAGCCAAACAGATCAAACCGCTATCGCCAAATATGACGGAATGGAGAGCGCCGATATAAAAATTGTGCAAAGAGTGCAGGAACTTGCCGAAAAACATCATGTCACTATGACGCAAATTGCTTTAGCATGGCAATTTGCCAAAGGAGTGACGTCACCAATTGTTGGTGCCACAAAAACACAATATCTTGATGATGCTGTCGGAGCTTTGTCGGTATCATTATCCGATGACGAGATAACCTATCTTGAAGAGCTTTATGTAGCGCATCCAATTGTCGGCGCACTTTAATTTTTTGTTTTAGATTTGTGATTTACTGACAAATATCAAGGTGATATTTGTCAGTAAGGGAAGTTTTAACTTCTTCCCGCTTGCAAATATTTTTGCATCTCTTCACTTGGTACCATTCCACCGCCGGTTGCCCAAACAAGGTGGGTTGCATTTTGCAACTGTTCAGCGGTAAATTGCATACGCTCTAAGTATGGCGCATCGCTTGTTACCACAATTGGCCCTAACATTCCGGCCAGTGCTGAAGGTTCAAGTTGAATATGTTCAGTTTTATCAAGTAATGCCAATAGATCATACATGTCCTGATCTGACAGCGTATAATAGCCGTCTAACAGACGTTCCATCGCTCTACCGACAAATCCTGAAGCTCGTCCAACTGCTAAGCCGTCCGCTGCTGTAAGATTATCAATGCCGATATCTTGTACCGCGATTTCATCGTGCAGACCGGTATAGACACCTAATAGCATACAAGGCGAGTGGGTTGGTTCGGCAAAAATACAATGAACATTATCACCAAATGCCATTTTTAGCCCAAAAGCAACACCGCCCGGTCCACCCCCAACGCCACAAGGCAGATAGACAAATAACGGATGCTGTTTATCGACTTTAATACCCATATGATCGAACTGTTGTTTTAATCGTTCTCCGGCAACCGAATAGCCTAAAAATAGTGTTGTTGAATTTTCATCATCAATAAAGAAACATTTAGGATCGGATTGTGCCGCTTTTCGCCCTTGTTCAACAGCTACGCCATAATCTTGTTCATATTCGACAACGTTAACCCCGTGTGAACGTAATTTCTGTTTTTTCCATTCACGGGCATCGGCTGACATATGAACACTGACTTTAAACCCTAATTTGGCACTCATAATACCAATAGATAAGCCAAGATTACCGGTTGAACCGACTGCAATACTGTATTGACTAAAAAACTGTTTGAAATCATCAGAGAACAACTTGCTATAGTCATCGTTTTTAGTGAGTAAACCATTTTCAATTGCCAATTTTTCAGCATGGGTTAACACTTCATAAATGCCCCCTCGTGCTTTAATCGACCCCGAAATAGGTAAATGGCTGTCTTTCTTTAAAAATAGCTGACCGGCAAAATTGGTTTTATAACGCTCTTCCATTGCTTTTTTCATATTGGCAATTTCAACAACTGGCGATTCAATAATCCCTTGTGTTGCTGCAGTTTCCGGAAACGCTAAAGCAAGATATGGTGCAAAGCGTTTTAGCCGTTCGCTGGCATCGGTAATATCCGTTTGATCAAGCCCGACGTAAGGAAGGGCAATGTCCAATGTGGTTATATTGGGATTGAACCAACTGCATGGTTGAAGTTTGATCAGTTTATCTACTAGTGGTTTATCATTAACTAGTGCTTTCGTATCGATTTGACTCATATACGCTCCTTGTTGTTGAATCATTAAATAAAATTAGATAACACGAAAGTGCCTATTAGTGCAACAATTGATGCAATAAAGGTGGCTGTTGTGTAATACTTGAAAATTTCGCTCATTGTTGCTCCGCAATATTGTTTGACGAGCCAAAATAGTGAGTCAGTGACAATCGTACAACCAATGGCGCCAGATCCAATAGCTAATGTGATAATCTCCGGACTGATACCGGGATACATCGCCATCATTGGCGAAACAATAGCCGTTGCCCCCATCATGGCAACTGTCGCTGAGCCTACAGCGGCATGTAAGATAATGGCGACTAACCAGGCTAATAAAATAGGGTGCATATCCAGATGTGATAAGATGCCCGCTAAACTATCACTTAATCCACTGGCTTTTAAGATACCATTAAATGCGCCGCCAGCCCCAATAATTAACAGAATATTGGCAATAGATGAAAAACAATCTTCTGTTTTTGTCAATAATGTTGCCATGCTCATATGGCGCTTAATACCTAGAATATAATAGGCGACAAATGCAGCAATAAACATAGCGGTAATTGGATTACCGATAAATTCAAGTATGGAGTAGACGGTGCTGGTTTTGTCCATATTTAATTCAGCAGTGGTTTTAATCAACATTAGAATAATAGGCAGTAACACGGTAAACAGGGTTGCGCCTAATGAAGGTAACTCCTCTTCAGTTCGCACTTTTAAATCGGAAAATTGTTCCGGTACAGCTTTGAAGGGAATTTTATTTTTAATCATTCGTAAAAAAATCGGCCCGCCCGCTAATGACGCAATTAATCCGATAATTAAACCATAAATAATCACACTACCAATATCGGCGCCTAATGCATTGGTGACATATAATGCAGCAGGGTGTGGTGGTACAATGCAGTGCACTGCCATTAACGCAGTACATAAAGGGATGGCTAACAATAATAACGAGGTTTTGGTTTTTTTAGCTATTGAGAATGCTAACGGGATAAGTAATACAACCCCAACCTCAACAAATAGAGTGATACCACAGATCAAGCCGACTAACACCATAATGACATCAGGGGATAACCAACGGCATTTTTGTAGGGTGATCCCAATGCGCTCTGCGGCACCGGAAATCTCCATCATTTTACCTAAAATTGTTCCTAAACCGATGACGGCAGCTAAAAAACCCAGCGTGCCACCGATGCCATCTTGAATCGATGATATCATTGTTAGTGGTTTCATTCCCATTAAAGCACCCACATAAAAACTGGATAATAATAAAGCTAAAAAAGGATGAAGTTTACATTTGACGATACTAATTACAATTAACAAAATACTTGTTACTAAAACACCTAAAACCCAAAATTGTGAATCCATCATGTTTTCCTTGTATAGTAAAGAGTGAGTGAGTATTAGATTTTAAGCATCCCAAACTGACAAATGATTAATAATCACGTTAGCATGAACTAGTTTCAGTTAAAGATGTGATTTGTATCATGAAATTAATAATTTGTGATCAATTGGATATGTTTTCAGCAATATTTATAGTTTAATAACGGAATTTTTCAGAAAGGAGAGAGTAATGTTTGATGATGATCGCATTTTTACAACTAATCGATTGGTTTCACGTTATCAATTAGCAAAGTTTCACACTTTTGAAGCAGCCGCGCGTTACTGTTCTTTTATTCAAGCAGCTGATGAGTTATGTATTAGTCCGAGTGCTGTTAGTCATCAAATTAATAAGCTGGAGGAGGAGTTAGGATTTAAACTGTTTATTCGGTCACATCGGCGTATTAAATTAACCAATGACGGTGAAAATCTATTTAATATTCTAAAAAAATCTTTGGCTCAGTTAAATAAAGAGATTTTAGAAATCAAAAGTCAGGAGTTAGCCGGCCAATTAACGATTTATGCCAGACCGACTTTTGCTCAAGGTTGGCTGGTGCCTAGAATCTCAGAATTCATTACCAAACACCCGTATATCACGGTCAATATTTTAACAGGTAATGAAATGATTAATTTTAACCAGCATCGCATTGATCTGGCGATCTATTATGATGATTTAGAACATAAGGATTTAAATTGTTACCATTTAATGCATGAATCGATTACCCCTGTTTGTAGTGCAAAGTATGCAGAGAGATATAATTTAAATGATCACTTTGATAACCTTAAACACTGTTTTTTATTACACGATTATCAAGCATGGGGTTATGATTCAAACTTTGATGAATGGGAGACATGGCAGCGACAATTTAATCTAAATTATGATTTTTATTCAATTCCGATGATGTTATTTGACCGTTCTGATTTGGCGTTAACCGCAGCTATGAATCATACCGGTATTGCAATGGGGCGGCATCATATCATTAAAAAATACATTGAGTCGGGTGAATTGATTATCCCGTTCCCGGATATGGTTGCAACTTGCAAACAGCGTTACTATATTATTACCGGAAGTAACCAGCGTAATCCTAAAATAAGGGCTTTTATTAAATGGGTGAAAGAGAGTATGAATCGAATTAATTAGATTTTACATGCAGGTTAGACGGTTATTTAGGACAGATTTATCAATAGTGCGATAAAATAGCGTTATTATTTGTAATCTCCCTTCAATAACACCACGCCTTACTTGATTAAAAACTTATTTAATTTTTGTTTGACTTTATACCTTTTTGTTATTATTAATGAATCGCTTTGATGTTTCTGTTTCACTTAAGCATAAACATCAGAGCAATTTAATTTTTAATCAATATATATTCTTTATTAGAATAACTATATAATTTTTCTGTATTATCACGTTTTATCATACCTATCTATAATGTTATTACGATAAGTAATACACATTTTCCTAAATGAGTTTAACGATTCATTTAATCAATAGAATAAAAAGGAGTAATAATGAAAAAATATCTCTATTTGCCATTGTTTATGATGTTAGGACTGTCTTTGATTGGTTGTGATCGTAAATCAGAATCGGAGCAAGCCAATAGCGCTGACAAAAAAGAAATCGTGGTAGGTTTGCCACCAAGTATGCATAACATTTTAATGGAAAAAGTCGTTAAACCGGAACTGGAAAAAAAGGGCTACACAGTTAAATTAGTTAATTTTAGTTCATTAAGAGATGCTAATACGGCGCTGGTTGAAGGAAGTATTGATATGAATGCCGCTCAGCATCAAGCTTATCTTGATGTCTACAATAAAGAGACAAATAATGATTTGGTTTCGTTAGTTCACATTCCTTCTATATCCGCAGCACTGTTTTCCCAAACACATCGTTCTGTCAATGAGATAGCCCCTAATCAAACAATTGCTATTCCTAATGATCCTTCTAATACTGCTCGGGCACTGTTATTACTGCAAGAGTTAAATTGGATCAAACTTAAGCCAAATACCCCAACCGGTACCGCCAGTCTGAATGATATTGCCGAAAATAAATACAATTTGCAGTTTAAACTTTTATTATCTGAAATTATTCCTCGTACCTTGGGTGAAGTGGATTATGCAATTATGCCGGGCGGTGTAGCATGGCTTAGCAAAGTGCCGGCTGATAATGTATTAGTTCAGGAAAAATTATCACCTAATCTGGAATTAATGGTGGTTGTTAAAAAAGAGAATCTCAATACCCAATGGGCAAAAGATGTTAAACAACTTTATCAATCTGAAGCACTAAGAAAGTTTATCAATGAAGATCCCGAAGCCAAAGGGCGTTTTATTTGGCCTCAAGGTTAATTCATTATTACGTTGCTGAGTTTAACATATCCTAATTAGACAATTAGGATATTTTTTCTATCCGATTATCTTTACCCAGTAGATTGAAAAAACGCTTAGCTAATTTAAAACCGATTAAATGATTTTTTAAAATAAGTTGAAATGACTAAAAAAGTTTTAATAAAGGTTTTAATTTGGCTGGCTGTTTGATGAAAAAATTTTAACCCAAGTTCTATCTGTAAAAAGCTTTAGATTTTCCCCTTATTCTTATCGAATTAAATTGATTTATGATATTCGTCAATGAGTTAAAGATGAATAATATTGACATAGGTCACATAAATTGTAAAAACCGTTTTGTAGAAATAGCAATCAATATGATACTTGTTATATCAATTAATATTATAGAAAGGAATATCTTATGATTAAAAGCAAATTAAAAATGGCCGCACTGATTGGTAGTCTTATTTTCAGCACTTCAACCGCATTGGCTGCAATTGAAGATGTTAAAGAGCTCAAGATGATTAGCTATAATGTCTATAACGGCATGAAATTAGATGAATCAGAGGGTAAACAGAAGTTTATTGATTGGGCGAAAGCACAGGATGCCGATATAATCGCCTGGCAAGAGATGAACTTTTTTACCCGTGAAAAGCTCGAAAAATTTGCCGCCAGTTATGGGCATAAATATGCGGTTTTATTGAAAGAATCACCTGATGATCCTGCGTTTTTCCCGGTAGCTATTACTTCTAAATATCCGATAATTAATGTGCAAAAAGTTGTCGATAATTTATGGCATGGTGCGCTATATGCTGATATCGGTAATTACCATTTTGTTGTCACCCATATGAATCCTTTCTGGACGGCTAAAAGAATTGATGAGATGAATTTAATTATCGATTCAATTAAATATAGTCGTGATCCTAACGGTAAATGGATCATAGCAGGGGACTTAAATTCATTCTCGCCGGCAGATAAGAAAGAGTATGACTCAAGTAATTTACTTAATGATATTAAAGAAAAACAGAAAAAAAGACCTATCTTAGAAAACTTGGTTGACGGTCAGCTCAGTTATACTGTGCAACAAAATCTTATTGATGCAGGCTTTATTGATGCATTAAAAATAAAGAATAAAGATTTTATTGCCACTGCACCAACCAAAGTATTTTATGATCAAGCATCAACACCACTTCGCTATGATTATATTTATGTGTCACCGAAACTGAAAGATGATGTCATGGATGTTCAAGTTTTGAAAGATGAATTTACTGATAATTATTCCGATCACTATCCGGTGCAAATGATAATAAAAAATACTAAATAATTTAGTCTTATACGCTAAAAAGCCATGCAGTTATCTCATGGCTTTTTTATTGTGGTTAGAAAATCAATGATAACTTATTTAATAATAAAAATTTAACTTGTGATACAGATCGCATTTAAAAGCGTATATCTATTTTAGTATAGGCAAGTTTGAAAAAATTCAAACTTTTAAGCACATTTTGCTATAGGAAAAAACAGATGAAAAAACAATTTTTTGTATTAGGGCTAGTTGGATTATTGGCTTGGTTTTCTCATGCTTATGCATCACAAGATTTAGTTCAGTCGCAGTATTATAGCTCGCCAAACAAAGTATATGAAAAAGATAAACAACCACAAATCACCGTTGCAAATTACAATATAGCGGGTGGATTGAGAAAGCATACCGTTGATCTTGATTTAGTCGCTAAAGCGATTAAATCGATGAATGCGGATATCGTCACACTGGAAGAAGTCGATCAAAATACCACACGCAGTAACGGCTTAGATCAAGCCAAAATTATTGCCGAAAAAACCGGTATGTATTACGCCTTTGGTAAAGCTACCGATATGAAAGGCGGCAATTATGGAAATGCAATATTATCTAAGTATCCAATTGAAAAAACTAAGGTGTTTTTGTTGCCGTCGGGCGATTATGAACAACGAGCATTGATGCTAAGTAAAATCAACCTGCCGGGGTTTGATTCTCCTATCTATATTTTTAACTCTCACTTTGATTGGCATGAAGAAGATGAGGTAAGAATGTCACAAGCACGATTTATTAATAGCATCGTTTTTGATGATCTGGATTTAGACGAGGAGTTTCCTAATCTTGCTTCCGGCATAATGATTTTATTGGGTGATTTTAATTCGGTTAAAAATGATCGGGTTGTTAAAGAGTTTGAAAAATATTGGACTTTAGTTAAACAAGAAAATGTCGATACCCGAACCTGGCCAGCCGGAAATCCCGGATTAGATCTTGACCATATATTCACTAGCCGTAATCAGGTATGGGAAGTTGAAAAATTAATTATTCCAAATAACGGTGAAGAGTGGAACGGGATTAAATGGCCTTTAGTGAGTGATCATATTCCGGTTATTGCCACTTTAAAACTGATTGAACAGTAAATAATTGGGCATTATGCCCATTTCAATTCCAATATGAAAGCCAATCTTAAATCGATTGATAAAAGCCGTATCGATTTGCTTACAAGGCAATGAATATCGGCAATTAAAATAAAAAAACGGGCGATAAGCCCGTTTAAAATGTATTACCCAACAATTAAGATAAATGATTATTGTTGTGGCACAACCATGATTTTGCTTCCACCTTTAGAAACCGCATGAATATCACGATCATACATTGCTTCACCAAATGCAGGCGGAACGTGATAACTACCTATATTTGTGGCTTTTATTTGATAAGTGAATACTTGAATCTTATTGTTGTAGGTAGAGCCATAAATAATGACCCGATCTTCACGGACATCAGTATATTCAGGATACCATGTGTTGCCACCAGTTTTTATCGCTATCGGTGATCGCCAACTGTAATCGTAGCCTTCATCCTCGGCGTATTGATCATCGTACTCATTTTCATCCTCGTCAGCATCCTTTTGCTCCGGATTAATCGCTTGTTGTACGACTTCAAATCCGGCTGGTAGTAAATCAACAATGGCAATATTGGTCGCACCTTGATCAGCTATGGCACGTACTTTGACCGTTACATTGATTTTATCTCCCAGTTTGACTTGCTCAATCGGCGCACCATTTTGGTCGGTGTATTCTCGATAGATTTCAAGCCCGGACTTAATCGGCTCGTTTGGAATATTTTTATCATAACCTTGTTGTGAAATCATATACCATGCAGGGTAATCGGTACTGTTTTTCACATTCAAGGTTTTATCCGCTTCGCTAAATTGTCCTTTGGTTAAAATGCCTTTCAAATTAGCAATGATTCTTTGTTTATCGGTATCTTTTGATGTCGCACTAATCTGGAGAGAATCAGGCTTTAATTGCGCATTGGCGATACTTGATGAATAACTGCTTAAGGCTAATATTGTCATTGCCGCCGATTGGGTTGTGTATTTTTGCTTATTGAGCATTAAAACCATGTTTTCCAACGCTTGAGCAGGGATGTCTTTCACTTTTTCAGGAAAATGTTTACTGATAAAGTGGATGTTGCTGGCATTGATGACTAATGGATCATAATAGTTATGCGTCCACCAAGCTTTGTTATAAGCTTTTGACATTTCTTGCCAAATTGGTTTTAAGATTTTATCTGCCTCTTTGTCCATTTTGAGCATCTTGTAAGAAGATGCAATGTACATAGCAATAATATCAGTTTCCCATGCTGATGAATTATAGTTTTTATTGAGATCTTGTAAAATGGATGCTAAATAGCTGGTTGTTATCCTATCTTGTCGAGTTAATAAATAACTGGCATAAGCACGTAACCGTAAATTATAGAAATCTTTCTTATAAGATGTAGCTAATTTCTCCAAATATTTATTGGCATTATCGAGCATTTTTTGTGGAACAGCTTGCCCCATATCTTTTGCTTCAAGCATAAAGTTAACCGCATATAATGTAATAAACGGATCAACATTATAAGTTGAATACCATAATCCAATAGCGCCTTCACTATTTTGACGTGATTGCAAAATTTGGAACAATTCCGATAAAGGGGTAATGCCTTCTTTGGCGGCTAAATTAAATTCACGATAGCTGCCGCCAACTAAAACAGGAATCGCCCGACTTAGAATTTGCTCTGAACAGTAGTGTGGATAGTCCTGCAAATAGGTTGCTAAACCTTTGCTCAGCACAAATGGCGAGAAAGAGACCAATGCATCACGTTTACTATAACTATTAAACATATCCCTTAAATCAGTAAAGGTTTGTTTATGTCCATCCATTCGTCCCATCATGGTGGTTAGGCGATATTCAGTAAGTGGGCGAACAGAAAGACTTACGTCATGCTCTACTTTAATTTTACCTGCGGTCGCGGTGAAATGCAGATCAGCGCTGCCAAATTGAGTATTGGCTTTAAACTTAAACTTCAGTACCCCATTTTTGCCATTAGCCAGCTCAATCGTTTTTTTGCTCTCACCGATAATTGAAAGGTGTGGGGTTGTTGTGACATCGATATTAATTGCGGTAGCTTTATCGTCAGCATTTTCAATCAAATTAGTCACATTAAGCGCCACTTCAAATTCATCATTTGGTGCGGCAAAGTAGGGGGCATTAGGTTGCAATACAATATCATTACTTACCGTGGTTGACATTTGGGTATGACCCATGGTTTTCTCGCCTACCGAAACGGCCATGATTCGAATTTTCCCATTAAAATAATTAGGCACTTGATATTCAACGGTTTTATTACCGTTAACATCAATAATACCCGACCAATAAGCGACAGGTTCATCTATTTTACGTTTAAATGGATTAAGATGACCGGATAGCACATCATCATTATCGCCGTCGCCTCCCGGTGCTGAATGGGTGATTAAATGACGAAACTCTGGCAATATCTGATCTAAAATTTGTGACGTTCGTACTGAGAGCGCTTTTTTACGTAAAAAGCTGTTTAACGGATCTTTAAGTTTATAATTCGAAACTTGTAAGATCCCTTCATCTACCGCAAAAATTACCACTTTTTGCGGGCTGTTGGTATGCAAAGTAATTGGGAGTTTGTCACCCGATTTTATTTTTGCTGGTGCTTGTAACGACAGTTTATCGTCAAACTGATTGTTGGTAATTTTAAATGGTATCACACCGTAGCTTAACGGGCTCATAAATATTTCATCGGAATTTGGATCACGAATAAATTGAACATTAATGTAGCCATTACCACTCATATTTTTAGGCAGTTTGATTTTTTGGACGGAACTGGTTGTATTAGTATGGAACCATTTCCATGCATAAACTTTATCCCGCTCGATAGTGATAATACCGCTACCGACATATGGCGCGTTGATTGCGATCTCAATTTCATCGCCCGGATTAAACTGGGTTTTATTGATCTTAAGTTCTAACTCTGCATTGCGGTCTAATTGACGTGTCACATTTGAATTACCCACAACGGTGTAACGAGTTTTATACAATAGCTGATTATCTTTATCCATAATTTGAATAATATAATTACCCGGATTTTGCGTATCTAACTGATAAATTGTTTTATCTTTGTTAATCGCAAAAGGTTGCTCTGAGATAACTGACTCTTTCAAACGTGACTCAAATTGATAAGTATTTGACGGTTGCTTAACCAAAATTGAAACATATTTTTGTTCGGTGACAGACAGTGTTAAATCACTCAGTTCAATTTTTTCAAGAATTGGGTTGATAGCAATAATATCTAAATAACGATCTGAATCTTTATTAATATAAGATAAATTGCCGTCAGATTTAGCACCGACAATATAATCACTAGGTGATACAAATGTTGTTGCAGTTGCAGCTACACTTCGGCCACTATCCGGCTCAAATACTTCGGTTAGCATTTTAAGCATGTAATTGCCTTCAAAGCTTTCCATATTTTTATGAAGGTCGATTTTAACTTGACCATTTTCATCGGTTTCTTCTTCATCTAATTCGACTTTAAAGCTTTTTCGATGCGCTGAAATCGATTCATAAAAGCTATAATCTTCATACTTTTTGAAGTGTGGGTAAGAAGGTTCAAGGATTACACTATTTGTTACACGGCGATCAGCGGCATCAGTACCGATTAAATTTTTAGCGGTAATTTCAGCTTGTAACTGTTCGGGTTTCACCCAACCTTGTTTAATGTCCGGTAATAATTTTAACGAGACGGTCGTTTTATCCGGTTCAAACTCACGAATCACAATCGAACTTGTGCCTAATAAGATTCGTTCATCTTCGTTATCGTCTTTAAGATATAAATAGATATACCAATCACCCGTTGGGGAGCTGTAGTTGGTTTTATAACTTAATTCATTGAATCCTGATTTATCAAGGACAATGGGTTTTTTTAATACCAAATTAGATTGAGCATCATAAATTTCTGCTTCCAATGTTATGCCAGTCAATGAATTAGCCCAGTTTTGTGCTCTGACAATGGTTCCAATATGAAACGTGTCACCCGGACGGTAAACACCGCGATCTGAGAAGATATGGGAACGTAATTCACCACCTTTGATTGTTTCTACAATACCACCTATATCAAATCGTGATAAGTTAAGATCACGATCATAGCTGGAGATAGGTAAGAAAGATAAATCTCTATCTTTTTCAACCACAAATAACAGTGGTTTAATACCTCGATAGTATTCTGACAATGCTGAGAATTTAACATGTCCTGTTTGATCGGTTTTTTTGGAAATAATGGCAACGCCATTCATTCCCATAACCGTTACTTTAGCATTACTAACCGGAGCACCACTTGCAATTGATTGGATAAACAGGTCATAAGATTTGTCGAGCGACTTTTTGGCAATAATTCCCAGGTCGGTCACTACCATAAAGCGTGAACTCATAAAACGGTCGCTATCATAATCATCGCCATAGGCTCTAAGTAAAAATACCCCTCGATTTTTCCTATCTTTATTATTGGCTGTTAAATATTTAGAAAGATCAACTTCTGTTTGTGTAATGGCTTGAAGGGAGCCTTTTACCTCCTTCCTGACTGTATATTTTTCGACAAAGTGATCATTATCCATTTCGCCAAAATCCATATCTTCAAAGTCGTAAGATTGGTTAAATGAGATTAAATGTTGTAATTGAGAAGGGATAACCCGATCGATTTCAAGTCTTAAATTACTAAAGTTACGGGAGAGGAGTGCTATTTTTTTCTCGCCCGATAGTGATAATAACGATCCTGATGCGGCAAAATCAACAAGTTTTGGATATTCCGGAACGGTTAATATATGCCGATAACTATTTTTTAAGAAATAACCATTTTGAGCAGATAAAGGTTGGTTAACTTCGATATAAAGTTTTGATTTTTGATCTGCATCTATTTTGAAACTCAGTACAGTTTGATAAGCGTGTTCAGTTGCGATTGGTTTTATCTCAATCGGTTTAGCTTTTTCTAGCTCTTTTTCTGGTACCTTAAAGATACTTTGGTTTCTACGTGTTATTTCATCGTAATAGTAGTGATGTTCGTAGTCGCTTGTGCTTTCACTCAATTGCCAAACTTTAACCACCTTAGTGAGATCTTCCGATTTTACCGGATGTGTTAAAGAGACAATTAATACTTGTTGTATCTTTTCATTGCTTTCCTCAACAAGTTTCACATCAGCATTAATAATACCAAGATTATATTTGTCCGGAATGGCAACTTTTGAATTGGCAATTGATTCAACTGGTTTACCACCCATGGTGGAACTTACACCTTCCATAATGGTTAGTTTCGCATAACCCGGTTTTTCTAAAAATGGGACAGGGCTACTTTTGATATGGGCAATGGTGTCATCTTGTTCGTAAGCGATAGTAAAATCGATATTGTTGAGAAATTTGTCTTGGTGGTAATCTACTCCATCTTCGTACATTGCAAGCTTTATGTTTTTTTCAAAAGTGGGCTTATCTACTGTGTGGGAAAAATATACTGTATATAAAACATTTCTCACATTGTCTTGAGTCGGATCTGAGTAGAGTTTACCTTGATAGCCTAAACTGTAATTGAAAGAAGGTGTGGTGAAAGTGATGCCGGGTAAATCTCCCGGTAGAAAACTGTTTTCTGCTAACAATTTAGAATCATCTAAGGTAATGTTATACTCAGCGCCAAGTGGCCAATAGGCAACGTTAGGCTTGAAAGTAATCGTTCTATCATCGCTCCATTTCCACGTTCCTTCAATTTGCGGTGTTATCGTTATTCCTTCGGTAATTTCTTTATTTACTTTGTCTAAAGGGGCTGGAGAGCGAATATCGCCAACAAAATAGAGGGTTAATTGATCATAAGATCTATTTGGCGGCGTAATTCGCACACTGTAATTTTGTTTAACAATTGGGGCAGGTATGATAGGTTGTGGACGGTTTAAATACCAATGGTAAGCATAGTTTGCACCCATATAAGTAAGTGTTCCAAGAATTATTGTCGATCCTATCAACAATTTTCTTTTATTCAATGCATTACCAATTGTATTATAAATGGCTTTTGCCTTTGGTAACCAACTCGGTGTAGACCAATTAATTTCACCAATAATTGGGCTAAAAAGCCAGAAAATAGCTTTAATCAAATAAAATAAAAATACGATGAAATAGCGTATTATTTCCCAACCTTTTTGCAAAATGTAAAAAGGTAATTGCAGAATAGATCGTAGTAATTCCATTTTAACTTATCCCTTAATGCTTATAGACAGATCAGATCTAATAAAGCTTTATAATGATTATTTTTTACTAAAACGTAGGGTATTTCTGAAACTTCTTGACAAGGATTAGAAAAGACCAACAAATATAATTAATAAAATAAGTAATAAATTATACTACTTTGCGTAAAAACATGATATTAAAAATCTTAATTTACGATCTTTTTTTAGGTATGCGCTGGTGATATGTAATTGTATTTTCATAGGGTTTATTGAGAGGAAGTTAATAGTTTCGCTATTTGTTGATCATTAATGCGATCATTTGTTTTTTCTTCGTTAAATATTCGGTAAAAAAAACGGGCGATAAGCCCGTTTTAAAATCGATATATCTAGTTGTTTAATCATTGTTGTGGTGGTGATACCACTTTGATTTTGTTGCCTGCTTTTGATATCGCCTGAATATCACGATTATACATTGCTTCAGCAAATGAAGGTGGAATGGTATAAGTTCCAACATTGGTGGCTTTTATTTGATAAGAAAATTCTTTTACCGCGCCTTGGTCGGTAGAACCATAGATAATGACTCGATCTTCACGGACGTCGGTATAATCAGGATACCAAGTGTAGCCATGGGGTTTTATGGCTATCGGTGATTGCCAACCGTTTTGCTCATCGCCATTGTCATCTTCATTATCACTTTGCTCCGAGTTCATGGCTTGTTGTACCACTTCAAAGCCGGCAGGCAATAGATCTACAACTGCAATGTTGGTCGCACCTTCTTGAGATAGGGCTTGAACTTTGATCGTGACATTAATTGTCTCTCCCAGTTCGACTTGTTCAACAGGTTTGCCATTTTTATCGGTAAATTCACGATAGATTTCAAGTCCGGATTTAATCGGCTCGCTTGAAATGTTTTTATCATAGCCTTGCTGTGAAATCATATACCATGCAGGTAAATCGGTAACGTTATTTACATATAGGGTATTATCCTCAGCAGCAAATTTCGCTTTCGCCAGTATACCTTGTAAATTGGCAATCAATTTTTGTTTATCGCTACCTCTTGATGCTGTACTAATTTGTAGTGAATCGTTGGTTAATTGAGCATTGACAATATTTGAAGAATAATTGCTTAATGCCATTATTGTCATTGCTGCTGATAGCGTTGTGTATTTTTGCTTATTGAGCATTAACACCATATTTTCCAACGCTTGGGCAGGAATATCTTGTGCTTTTTCTGAGAAATGCTTGTTAATTAGGTAAATTTTGCTTGCATCTACCACTAATGGATCATAGTAGTTATTTGTCCACCATGCATTATCATAAGCTTTTTCCATTTTTTTCCAGACAGGTTTTAATAATTCTTCAGCTTGTTTATCCATTTTGAGCATCTTGTAAGAAGATGCGATATACATAGCCATAATATCGGTTTCCCATTCAGAAGCATCATATTTTCTATTTAAATCGGTTAAAAGGGATGCTAGATAGTTGGTCATTATTTTATTTTGCCGGGTCAATAAATAAATAGCGTAAGCTCGTGAACGTACTTGATTTAAATCAAAAGCAACACGATTTACTAAATATTCTAGATAGTGATTAGCATTATCGAGCATTTTTTGTGGAATAGCTTGTCCCATATCTTTTGCGTCAAGCATAAAGTGAACCGCATATAATGTCACAAACGGATCCTCTTCATTGGTTGGATACCATAATCCAATAACACCTGAACTATTTTGGCGTGATTGCAGAATTTGGAACACATCTGATAGAGAAATATTTTCTTCTTGAGAAATTAAATCAAAATCAGCATATTTCTTTGCGACTAAAGCAGGGATAGCACGACTAATAATTTGCTCAGAGCAGTTGTGAGGATAATTTTGCAAATATGTCCCCAATCCTTTACTCAGTACAAATGGTGAATAGGATGCCGATGCCTGACGTTTACTAAATTCACTGTACATATCCCTAAAGCCAGTAAACTCTTGTTTGTGACCATCGATTCGTCCCATCATCGTGGTGAGACGATATTCGCTACTCGGTCGAACAGAAAGACTGATATCTCTTGTTACCTTAATATCACCAGCTACGGCAGTGAAGTGCAGATCAGCATTGCCAAGCTGAGAATTGACTTTAAAGTTAAAATTCAATACGCCATTTTTACCGGTTGCCAGCTCGATTGTTTTTTCGTTTTCACCGATAATTGAGAGGTGTGGGGTAGTTGTGACATTAACACTAATTGGAATAGTTTTATCACCCATATTTTCAATTAAATTTGTCAGATTAAGGCTAACTTCAAATTCATCATTTGGCGTTGTAAAATAAGGCGCGTTTGGTTGCAACACAATATCATTATGTACTGTTGTTGATGTTTGCGTGCGCCCCATGGTGTTTTCACCCACTGAGACAGCCATTATTCTTAACTCACCGTTAAAATAGTTAGGGACTTGATATTCAACGGTTTTATCTCCGTTTACATCAATAATACCTGACCAATAAACTATCGGCTCATCGCCTTTGCGTTTAAATGGATTGAGATGACCGGCAAATTCCATATTATTTCCGTTATCTCCCCCTGGTGCAGAACTATAAATTAGGTGTCTAAACTCTGGCAAAATCATATTCATAATTTGTAAAGTTTTAACAGATAGTTGCTTTTTAGCAAAGAAACTGTTTAAAGGATTTACGAGCCTATATTTTGTAATTTGTAAGATACCTTCATCAACCGCAAAAATAATGGCTTTTTGCGGGGAATTACTATGCAAGGTAATAGGAAGTTTATTACCCGATTTTATTTTTTCTGGTACTTGCAAGGTGAGTTTATCGTCAAACTGGGTAGTACTAATTCTAAATGGTACAACACCATAGCTAAGCGGACTGAGGAATATTTCTTCAGAGTTTGGATCTCGAATAAACTGTATATTAATATAAGCATTACCGACAATATCTTGCGGTATTGTGATCTTTTGTATTGAGCTAGTTGTATCAGTATGGAACCATTTCCATGCATAAACCTTATCCCGCTCGATAGTGATTATACCGCTACCAACATATGGGGTTTTAATAGCGATTTCTATCTCATCTCCCGGATTATAATTGGTTTTATCAATTTTAAGATCTAACCCTGAATTACGGTAAAATGAACGTTCATAATTTGAATCCCCTTTAACTTCGTACTGAATTTTGTGTAGTAAATTATCATTCTTATCCCTGATTTCAATAATAAAATTACCCGGGTTTTGCGTATCAAACTGATAAATTGTTTTATCTTTGCTGATCGCAAAAGGCTTCTGTGATATTAGCGAGACTTTTGAACGTGATTCATATTGATAGTTATTAGACGGTTGCTTAACCAAAACAGAAACTTTTTTCTCTTCAAAAACTGAGAGTTTCAAATCATTGAGATCAATTTTTTCCAGTAATGGATTGATAGCAATAAATTCCAAATAATTTTTAGAATCTTTGAAAAAATTCCAATCATAATTGTCTTTTTTAACCCCAACAAGGTAATCATTAGGCGATACTAATGTTGTTGCTGTTGCAGCGACACTTCGCCCACTATCAGGTTCAAAGACTTCGGTTAGCATTTTGAGTATGTAATTGCCTTTAAAACTATTGAGATTTTTATAAATATCGACATTAACAATACCATCTTCATCGGTATTTTGTTCGTCTAATTCTACCTTGAAACTTTGATCGTTAACTAGAGAAGAACTATAAAAATAATAATCTTCATATTTTGTAAATTGAGTGGAAAACGGCTGAAGAATTAATGTATTTGTTACACGGCGATTAGCTGCATCTGTTCCAATCAAATTCTTAGCGGTAATTTGTGCTTTTAATGTTTCAGGTTTTCTCCAGCCTGCTTTAATTTCTGGTAATAATTTTAGTGATACCTGTGTTTTATCCGGTTCAAATTCACGAACAATAAATGATTCAATGCCTAATAAAATTCGTTGCTTTTCATTGTCATTTTTTAGATATAAATAGATAAACCATTCACCGGTAGGGGAACTATAACTGGTTTTATAACTGATTTCATTAAAACCTGAATTATCAAGCACTATTGGTTTTTTCAGTGCTATATTAGATTTGGCATCATGGATTTCTGCTTCTAACGTTATGCCGGCTAATGATTTAGCCCATTTTTGTGCTTTAACAATGGTACCGACATGTAAAGTATCGCCGGGGCGGTAAATACCACGATCAGTAAAGATATGTGAGCGTAACTGACCACCGTCAACGGTTTCTTCTTCACCATATGTCCCAAATCGTGAAAATTCTAAATTTGTCGAGCTTTTGTCAATCGGCAGAAACGATAAATCTTGATCTTTCTCAACAATAAATACAACTGGTTTTACACCTTGATCATATTCAGATAACGGTAAAAATTTGACATGTCCGCTTTCATCAGTCACTTGTGACGTAATAGTCACACCGTTGATACCCATGACAGTCACTTTTGCGTTGCTGACCGGTTCCCCTGTATTTATTGACTGGATAAACAGATCATAAGAGTTGTCGAGAGATTTCTTGGCAATAATTCCCAAATCTGTTACGACAATAAGCCGTGATTGCATAAAATTATATTTGATTTTATTTGGTTTTTGATGTTTACCATCATCATTAAGACCATCATTACCATAAACGGAGAGTATAAAGACGCCTCGATTTTTAACATCATTGGTATTTTTAGTTAAGTAACTGGTTAGATCGAAGGCGGTCTCTTGAACTGATTGAGCTGGACCCGTTATTTCTTTAGTAAATACAAATCTATCGACAAAATGGTCATTAGAATTACGTCCAAAGTCCATATCTTCCAAAGAATAACCTCTATTAAATGAAGGTAAATGATGAAGCTGAGAAGGGATAACACGATCAATTTGAAGTTTCAAATGTTTAATGTTTCGAGAAACCAATAGTATTTTCTTCTCACCAGAAAGCGATAACAAAGAACCTGATGAAGTAAAGCTAGCAAATTTCGAATATTTTGGTACGGTTAAAACTTTTTTATATTCTTCGCCAAGAATATAACCATTTTGCGCAACTAAATTTCGGTCGATAACAATATAAAGCTTAGATTTCTGATCAGCTTGTAAGTCAAAACTCACTACCTTATTATCATTGTCTTCACCTTTTCTTAATTTTAATTCAACAGGTTTAGCTTGTGCGAGTAATTTCTCATCGACGTAAATAGAGCTTTGTTCAAAATATCTCTCAAAACTATAATTATAATCATCATCATCATCATCATCATCATCATCATCATATTTTTTTTCTTCATCGTTATTATTTTTATTGTTATCTTCAGGTAGTTGCCAAACTCTAATCATTTTAGCTAATTCTTCATCGTTGACTACTTGAGATAAAGAAATATTTAATACTTGTTTTAGGTCATTATTAGTGCCTGAAACAATATCTAGTTCACTGTCAATGATTTCAAGATTATATTTACCCGGTAGGTTGATAGTTGAAGCAACTGTTGTGAAAACCGGAGCACCACCAAGTGAGGATGTAACACCTTTATCTATCTCTATTTTGAGATAACCAGGATTTTTCAGTATTGGAAGCGCACTACTAGTGATATAGGCAACAGTATTATCTTCATTATAAGCAAGAGTAAAATCGATATTTTCTAAAAATTTATCATCTTTATCTTTGTCATCAATTATTTCATAAAGTGAAAGTTTTATGTTTTTTTCTAAAGTTTGTTTATCTACAGGATAATTAAAGGTAATTGAATTGATGACTTTGAGCGCGTAATCTTGTGTCGGATCGTAAAAAAGTTTGCCTGTTGGATTTAATTTGTAGTCAAATTCAGGTGAAATAAACGTGTGGTATACAGAATTTTTTTTTAAAAAATTATTATCGGCTAACAGTTTTTTATCATCTAAGTTTACTTGATATGTTTCTCCTAGTGGCCACGACTTTGTGAGCGGTTCGAATATTATGGTATTGTCATTAGCCCATACCCAAGTACCTTCTATTTTAGGCGAAATAGAAATCCCTTGAGTAATTTCTTTATTGATTAGTTCTAATGGGGCTGGAGAGTGGGACGATCCCAAAAAGTTAACTTTCAATCGATAATCTTTGAAAGTAGGCGGATCTATTCTGACAGAATAAGTGTTCTTAACATTGGTGGCTGCTTCTACTGGTTTAGGGCGGTTTAGATTCCAATGATATAGATAGTTGATAGAAATTATCGCAATTGCAGTGACGATAATTGTTGAACCGATCAACAGCTTTCTTTTATTAAGCGCCATGCCAATTGAATCATAGGAAGTTTTTATTTTTGCTAACCAGTTGGGTAAAGACCAATGGCAATTTATCTCACCAATTATTGGGGTAAATAGCCAGAAGATTCCTTTGATTAAGTAAAATAAGAAAATAATAAAATAGCGTATTATTTCCCAACCTTTTTGTAATAGGTAAAAAGGCAATTCAAGAATAGATCGAAGTAACCCCATTGTATACTTATTCCTTATAGATAGATTTGATAAAAAATTATTGTATTTATACTGAAACGTATGGTATTTCTGAAACTTCTTTACAAGTGTTTTTTTAAACAAATCCCTGTAAATAGACTTTGAAAAGAAATTGTAAAGAATTATACATCTTTATGTAAAAATAAGATAGAAAAAAATGGCAAAAAACAGTCTTTTTCTGGCGATATTTCATGCGATTATGTTTGTGAATTATCTTAAATGAAATTGGTTAAAACCATTCAGGCATACGTTTTGGATAAAGGTGGTGATTGACAATCAAAAATATTTAGAATTGATCAGATTTTGGGAGCGCAATCATTACTATTTTTGGGCAAGTTTTCGGCTTATCAAGCAGCGTGTTTGGGCGGCGTTTTTAAACACAATAATAGGTTAATTAATATTGTGAAGATAGGGGATGTAACATTTGATTGGCAATCAAAAATTGAATAACCTACCATATTGGTCTAAATCCAATTTTGATGCCTATCAGTGTTAATGTTTTATTGATACGCTCTGATTTATTAAGTTTTATTTTCTGGCAACAAATACAGCTCTAGTTGGGGCGGGATAACCCTCAATCGTTTTTGAGCTATCGTTAGGATCTAAAAAGTCAGCTAATGAATCTGATGTCATCCACGGCGTTTTGCGTTGCTCATCTAAGCTAGTTTGCGAAATATCCACCAATTTTACTTCACTAAAGCCACATTTTTGTAACCAATTGATCATGGTAGGAACAGACGGTATAAAATAGACATTACGCATTTGTGCATAACGTTCTCCCGGCATTAGTGCTTGATGCAATTCACCTTCGATAACCAGTGTTTCAAGTATTAACTGTCCACCGTTAACAAGTTGATCTTTTAGTTGGTAAAGATGATCGAGTGGTGAACGGCGATGATATAAAACGCCCATGGAAAATACCGTATCAAAAGCAGTAAGTTTTGGAAGCTGTTCAATCCCTAATGGTAATAGATGTGCTCGCTTATCATTACCTAATAGTTTTCGTATTGCTTCAAATTGACAAAGGTAAAGCGCCATAGGATCGATTCCCACTGCAAGTTTTGCGCCTGCTCCAACCATTCGCCATAAATGATAGCCACTATTACAACCTACGTCTAATACCGTTTTGCCTTCCAGACAGTCAATGTGGTTAATCAATCGTTCCCATTTC
Source organism: Gilliamella sp. ESL0405 (assembly GCF_019469205.1). NCBI lineage: Bacteria > Pseudomonadati > Pseudomonadota > Gammaproteobacteria > Orbales > Orbaceae > Gilliamella > Gilliamella sp. ESL0405. The sequence goes on from NZ_CP048265.1 coordinate 1,346,522, forward strand.
CAATCAGAGCGCCATTCAGTATCAATCTCAATATCATACAAATGAAAAGGGCCTTTACGCCACGGCATCATGGTTTTCAATAGTTGTTCTATTCGTTGTTGCTCGCCAGCGCTTAGCGGATGCTCGGTTTTGGCCGTTACACTGTGTAATAGGTCAATGTAATAGGGCGTGATTGTCGGTAAATGTTTTATGCTATTTAGCCATTGATTAAAACGATTATCAATATTGTGTTTTTGCCAATGGGCTAATTGTGCCGGTAACACTTCAAGCCAATGGCTGAGCTTATTTTTTGCAATAATCTGGTAAAAATCACCAAAATCAATCATGCTATTTTCCTTATTAATTACACTAAAAAAAGCGGGCTATTTAATGGCAATGATGGAGCCAAAATTGAAACATTGAAACCAGGTATCAATATGCGCAAATCCGGCTTGTGATAAACGTTGTTTATGTGTTTCGATACTGTCAGTTAACATGACGTTTTCTAACATATTGCGCTTTTGGCTAATTTCCAGCTCGCTATAGCCGTTAGCGCGTTTAAAATCATGATGCATGTTAAATAGCAACTCATCAATAATGGGATCGGTAAAGCTAAACTTTTCTGATAAGACTAATATTCCGTTAGGATTAAGCGCTTGATAGATGCGATTTAACACTTGTTGACGATTTTCAGGCGTTAAAAATTGCAAGGTGAAATTAAGCACGACCATTGAAGCATTTTGCATTTCAATATTACAAATATCATCGCAAATCACTTCGACTGGCGTTGTTGCTTTATAAGACTCTATGTGGCGTTTGCACCGTTCAATCATCGGTAAAGAGTTATCAACCGCAATAATTTTACAGTTAGGCTGATTAACATGACGACGAATTGAAAGGGTAGCGGCACCTAATGAACAACCTAAGTCATAAATCACAGAGTTTGGCTGGACAAATCGCTTTGCAAGCATACCAATCATTGAAATAATATTTGAATAACCTGGGACAGAACGTTGCACCATATCGGGGAAAACTTCAGCGACTTTTTCATCAAACGTCCAATCGCCTAGCTTTTCAATTGGCGCCATGAATAATTGGTCTTTTTTTATACTCATAAAAGTTATTGGTACTGGAAAAAATAATTTTGTTATCATATCACTTTTTTGCGATAAATTGTTTGGTTAATTATGGCTTTTGTAGATCTTTTCACTCCTTTAATCGCTATTTTTGTTAGTGGCTTAGCAACGTTTTATTTAGGAAAAAGGTGGCAGTTTTGGTTTGATATTAAGTTAACCGGTTGTTATCGATTAATGTATTGGTCATTGGTGGCTATTGCGATTTACTCTTTGATAATTGCTCGATTAGCGAATAATTTTGCTGTTCCACACCTAGTGCTATTTTTTAATTGTCTGGCATCTGTCGTGATTTGCGCAAGTTTGTTAATTTTACTGGCGGATGCCATTTATTTGGCGAGTAAAAAGCGGTTTAAACTGAAGCTGTGGTTTAAAATCTGCTATGTGGTTGCGGTTATTTCGTTGTGTTTTTATGGATATAGTTTGGCTGTTAATCCAACAATTGTGCATTATCATGTCAATATTAATAAGTCGGCAAATGTCGATCATCTACGTTTTGTGCATCTAAGCGATATTCATCTAAGTGAATTAACATCACCGAAAAGAATTGAACAAATGGTGGAAGAGGTAAACCAACAACAGGCCGATTTTATTGTGATCACCGGTGATACATTAGATAGGCGCTTAGCGCCATTTACTCAACGAGGTTTTGCTAAACAGTTTCAACAATTGAAGTCGAAATATGGTACTTTTGTAATTTTTGGTAATCATGAATATTACCATTCCAAACACGCCGACAATCATGAGCAAGATATTATTGATGCTTTTGAGCAAGCCAATATGAAAGTATTAAAAGATGATGTTATTTATCTGGATGATGTTGGCATAACATTAATCGGCCGTGATGATCTTTCGTCTTACCGTTATCATGCTAAACGAGCGTCACTTGCTGATTTGATGATGTTTAGTGATAGCAATACACCTATAATCTTGCTTGATCATCAGCCCAGCAATCTTGATAAAGCCGCTAATTTAGGTGTCGATCTGATGCTATCAGGGCATACCCATGGCGGGCAAATTTTCCCAATTAATTTAGTTGTTGATATAATGTATAAAAATCCCTATGGTTTATATCAAGATACCACACACCATTTTACCAGTATTGTTAGTAGCGGATTTGGTTTTGGTAGTCCTCCTATTCGCTTAATGACACGGGGTGAAATTGGGGTGATTGATGTGACTTTTAACACTAAACCGTAAACTTGTCTCAATAGGAATCTTAATTTGTCTTATAAGCTTATTACCCATAATGACCAGCTAGCTGAATTTTGTTTGAACATTCAAAACAGTTCAGCTTTAGCATTAGATACAGAATTTGTACGTACTCGTACGTTTTTCCCTCATTTAGGCTTGTTACAAGTATTTAATGGCGAGCATGCAGCATTGATTGATCCCATAGCGATAACTGACTGGCAAGATTTTTTGGCGGTGTTAAATAATCCAAAAATTGAAAAGTATTTTCACTCTTGTTCTGAAGATATTGAAGTGTTTTTACATCACTTTGGTTGCGTACCAACGCCAATCATTGATAGTCAAATTCTCGCTTCGTTTTTGGATAACCCACTCAGTAGTGGCTATGCCAGTTTAGTTAATAAATATTTAGCGGTAGAACTGGATAAAAGTGAAACACGAACTGATTGGCTTAAACGACCTTTAACCGATAAACAATGCCAATATGCTATCAATGATGTACTGTATCTTTTGCCATTGATGAATAAATTGAAAGCACTGTTAGCAGACAATCATTATTTATCCGCTGCTTATCAAGAGTGTCAAATGGTGATTAGCCGTAAGTGTGAGGTAATGAATCCTGATGATGCGTATCTCAATATTAAAAATAGTTGGCAATTAAAAGGAAAAAATTTAGGGCAATTGTATAAATTAGCCCGTTTTCGATATCTGATAGCGAAAGAGCAAGATATTGCGCTAAATTTTGTTGTGCATGAAGAGGTCTTATTTAAAATAGCCCGTTTTTTACCTTCATCGCTCAGTGAGCTGAGTCAATTAGGCATGAAAGGGAAAGAAATACGCCTGTATGGTCAGATGATTTTAGATATTTTAGCTCAGCCGACGCCGGACATTGCACCGATTTGCCGGGTTAACCGTTATCCTAATTACAAAGATATCTGTGAACAATTGAAAAATGCGGCACAAGCCATTGCTTCTCAAACCGGGCTTAATCCGGATTTATTGCTTTCAAGGCGGTTGATTAATCAATATGTAAAATGGCAAGCGGATAAAACCAGTACTGAGCCTGAAATATTACAGGGTTGGCGTAAACCTTTATTTGAAAAGTTTGGTATTTAAAAGTCAGCAGGTCATACCTGCTGATATAATTAAACCAAGGGCGAGAAACTGGCAATGGGTAAGCTTTATTATTATCAAAACAGCTTATCAAAATAAAATCGATTTTTTCTTGATTGGTCACCCAAATTAGTCTGATTTACGCCAGTTCAGCAAGCATTGACTCGACAATCGCTGAGGAGTGGGCGGCGGCCAGTTTTAAAAATGATTGAAAATCAACCGCTGATTCACTGTCACCATTATCTGAAATCGCTCGTACCACAACAAATGGGGTTTTAAATAACCAACAAACATGGCCAATTGCAGCGGCTTCCATTTCAACGGCGATTGCATCCGGGAAGGTTTGTTTGATTCTTTGCAGATTTTCTTTACCATTGATAAATGCATCACCACTACCAATTGATCCTTCAACCGCATTAACGCCCTGTTTTTTGATGCAAGATTTTGCTAACGCTTGATATTTTGAATCGGCGGCGAATGTTACCGGACAACCCGACATTTGTCCCGGTTGATAACCAAAAGCAGTTAAATCGACATCATGGTAAAAAACATCTTTCGATACAACAATATCACCAATGTTTAATGCGCTTGATAGCCCACCGGCTGAACCGGTATTAATCACCGCTTCAGCCTGATAATGATTAAGTAAAAGAGTGGTGCCGGAGGCGGCTGCTACTTTACCAATTCCCGATTGAAGTAAAACAATATCACATCCGGCTATTTGACCAACATGAAAATCGCAACCTAAATGGTGTTCGATATGATAATTAGTGATTTTACTTTTTAATATAGCAACTTCTTCTTCCATTGCAGCGATGATAGCAATTTTCATAATTTCCTCTTAGCTAACGGGCATAATATTAGGATAAATATGCTATCATAATTGCAGTCTTCAAGCTTGACAATATATCAAACTAATGGAGTTGAACTTTGCGCACAATTTTTATAACAGGTTGTTCTAGTGGTATCGGGCTAATCTCAGCTTTGACATTAAAGCAACGGGGTTATCGTGTTATTGCTTCTTGCCGAAAAATATCAGACCAACAAAAATTAATTGATCAAGGATTTGAAACCGTGCTACTGGATCTGGATGATCCGCAATCGGTCACGCAGGCGGCTAACGAGGTTTTACGCTTAACCAATGGTAAATTGTATGCACTTTTTAATAATGCCGGATTTGGTGTTTATGGGCGCTTAAATACAATTAGCCGTGAACAGTTAGAATCTCAATTTTCGACAAACTTTTTTGGTGTTCATCAATTAACCCAGTTACTTTTGCCGGCTATGTTAGCGCACAACGAAGGGCGAATTATTCAAACCAGTTCAATTGTCGGTGTTGTCGCCACCCCCGGTCGAGGCGCTTATTCAGCCAGTAAATATGCATTAGAAGCGTGGTCTGATGTGTTAAGATTAGAGTTAGCTAAAACCAATATTAAAGTCTGCTTGATTGAACCCGGGCCATTGAAAACCGACTTTTCAGCCAATGTTAATCAAACCGACAAGGATAAAATTGTCAAAAATCCGCCTATAGCCAAACGCTTTACCTTACCAGCACAAGCCATTTTACCCTATTTGATACATGCGTTAGAGCATGCTAGACCGAAAATACGTTACAGGGTCACCATGGTAACGAAGTTGGCAGCAATAGCTAAACGTTTGCTTCCGGATAGATTAATGGATAAAATTTTACAAAATAAATAATACCTAACCATATTATTGATAGGACACGATATGCAACAGCAATTTATTTTTGATGTCAATGAACAAAATATTCAACAGATCATCGAGCAATCTTCTCGATTGCCAGTGCTATTCTATTTCTGGTCTGCAAGAAGTCCCAATTACGAGGCAATGACTCAAACATTGACCAAACTCACTAATGAGCATCATGGTCAATTTATTTTGGCTAGCATCAATTGTGATGAACAGCAAATGTTAGCTGCCCAATTCGGTCTTCGTGCTATTCCTACCGTCTATCTATTTCAAAATGGTCAACCGGTTGATGGTTTTCAAGGTCCACAGACTGAAGAAGTGATTAAACAATTTTTAGCTAAAGTGTTGCCAAATGAAGATGAATTAAAACTTGTTGAAGCACAAAATTTATATAATGAAGGGAAATATGAACAAGCATTACCTTTATTAAAACAAGCCTGGCAAAATCTTACTGACCATTTAGGGAAACCACGATCTGATATTGCGTTGATGCTGGCAAAAGCGCAAATCGAATTAAAGCAACTGGCTGATGCTAAAGAAGTACTGGCAACGATACCATTACAAGATCAAGATTCAGTTTTCCATGGTTTACAAGCTGAGATAGAATTACTTGAGCAAGCGGCAAACTCACCTCAATTGCAGTTACTACAAGCGCAATTAGCCGAACAACCGGATAATATCGATTTAATGATTCAACTATCCTCACAATTAATGCAGGTTGGTCGACATGAAGAGGCATTAGAATTGCTCTATAAACCGCTTACCAAAGATCTCAATGCTGGGGAAGGGCGTATTAAAAAGACCTTACTGGATCTGCTCGCAGCCTTAGGTACCAGTAATTCGTTAGCCGGAACTTATCGTCGTAAACTCTATACTTTACTTTATTAATTGTTAGTCGGTTTTGATGAGGTCACTTGTTGGTTTTCGATCTGAAGTTTGACAGATTAACAACAAGTGAACGTTACGATGATAATAGAAGAATAAAATAAGCGGAGATTCAACAATGTTAAATTGTTGAATCTTTTGTTTTTTAGTGTTCTATGACTCTAGGGAAGTCTTCGTCTTTTCGAAGCGTTAAAACCTCAACGCCATTTTCGGTCACTAAAATCGTGTGTTCGTATTGCGCTGAAAGACCATGGTCTTTGGTTTTCACTGTCCAACCATCTTTCATGGTGCGAGTTCGCCAGTCGCCGGTATTTATCATCGGTTCGATAGTAAATGTCATGCCGGCTTTTAAAATCACACCGCCGTCATCAGCATCATAATGCAGTACTTGCGGCTCATCATGATAGACTTCGCCAATGCCGTGCCCGCAATATTCACGTACCGATGAAAAGCCAAATTTATCGACATATTTTTGGATGGTTTTACCGATCTCTCTTAAACGAATACCCGGTTTAATAATTTTGATTGCTTCATACAAGCTTTGCTGAGTGACTTGGCAAAGTTTTTCGCCCGCAACTGTTGGTTTGCCAGCAATGTACATGCGAGAGGTATCGCCATGATAACCGTCTTTGATGACAGTCACATCGATGTTTAAAATATCCCCGTCTTTTAATTTTTTTTCAAAGCTCGGGATGCCGTGACATACTACGTCATTAATTGAAATACAACTGGTATGTTGATATCCACTATAGCCAATATTAGCCGGAATTGCTTTTTGGACATTGACGATATAATCATAACAAATTTTATCTAGCTCACCGGTACTAATGCCAGGTTTGACATAAGGCTCAATCATTTCTAATACTTCTGCTGCAAGCTTTCCTGCAATACGCATTTTTTCAATTTGTTCTGGGGTTTTTAACTTAATAGACATTCAAATATTCCTGTAATATTGATGACAATATCCTACCATATACCATTTTTTCGTCAAATTATAGCGAGGCTATTATGCGACAGGTTATCAAGAGTTAATCAATATTCTGTAAAGAAGTTTCAGATTTTACCTATGTTTGAGTATAAAAATGAAAAGTAATACTGGTAAAACGACTTTTAAGTATATAATTACCAATTATAAAAAAAGGTTTTATCGTAATGCAATGTCACTATTATCAACAAAAGAAATGTTTATCTTGCCAGTGGATTAATCGTCCTTACCCAAAGCAACTCGAAGACAAACAACATGAGTTATTAAAGCAGCTAGCTACCTTACAACCCAAAGAAGTTATGGCGCCGTTTGCTAGCCCTGATTCTGCTTTTCGAAATAAAGCGAAAATGGCGGTATTAGGTACCGTTGAAAAGCCGATACTAGGGATTGAAAATGGTGATCAAGCTGTCGATTTATGTGATTGTCCGTTATATAGCGCTGGTATGCAAAGTATATTGAAAATAGTGCGTAGTTATATTCGTAAACAAGGTCTGGTGCCCTATAATATCAATAAACGCAAAGGCGAATTAAAATATGTGATCATTACCCAAAGCTCAATGTCTCAATCAAGCGGCTTTATGTTACGATTTGTTTTAAAATCACATAAATTGGTGAGTAAAATTAAAAACTCTTTTCACCAACTACAAGCGACAATTCAAAATTTGCAAGTCGTTTCAATTAATATTCAGCCGAATCATGCCGCGATTTTAGAAGGGGAAGAAGAGTTAGTTTTGACTAATAATCCATATTTACCCATGACGATAAATCAAATTCCGCTTTTTATTAAATCGAAAAGCTTTTTTCAAACCAATACTTATATTGCTCAAAACCTGTATAAGACAGCAAGTGAGTGGATTGCTGATTTAGATATTAAGTCCATTTGGGATCTATTTTGTGGTGTCGGTGGTTTTGGTTTGCATTGCGTTCAAGCAATGGATAAACAGATACAATTGACGGGTATTGAAATAAGTGCCGATGCTATCGATTGCGCAACCCAATCGGCCAAACAACTAGGATTTAATAATTTGACATTTAAATCATTGGATGCAACCCAATATGCAATCGCCGAGCAAGCTGTAGCGGATTTAGTCTTACTTAATCCACCCAGACGTGGGGCAGGGAGCCAATTGATACAATATTTACAACAGATGTCACCCAACTTTATCTTATATTCAAGTTGTAACTTATCATCGTTAGTTGCTGATGTTCGCTTGTTATCGGATTATCAAATTAGTAAAGTACAACTGTTTGATATGTTCCCTCATACTTCACATATGGAAGTGTTGGTTTTATTGGAAAAATTGCAATAACTTTTTAAACATTTAGGCGAGTTTTTATTAATTGATGATTAATAAGTATTAATCATCAATTTCCTCATTTTACCTCTTAAACTTTGTCGCTTTGATATCAATTAATCTTCAAACACTTCTCTAACTTACGAATATTTTTATGTTTTTTATTTTAATGTTAATGATAATTATTAGCAAATGGTAATGGTTATCATTATTGTTGATCTTATTTATTATTTTTGATAGATTTACGAAAAAATGATAATTATCAAAAATTGGAAATTTAATGCGAGCAGTTCAATAACATAAGTTTATGGTGAAAAATGAAAATAAGTAAAATATTTTTAACCGTTTTAGCTGCTTCATTACCACTATCAGTTTTTGCGGCTGATGATGAATTGGAAACTATGACGGTTACGGCTACCAGACAAAAGAGAGCCAAATTAGCTATTCCGGAAACCGTTGATGTTATCACTAGCAAGAACATTGATGATCATCAAATGTCAACAATGGAAGATTTAGTCAGATATTTACCGGGAATCTCAGTTAACAGACAAACTTCAGGTACTGACCCTTTTGGTAATTTAGGCGGTATTAGAATACGTGGTATGGCAGGTAATCGTATTCAAATGCAAGTCGACGGTGCAAGAGTGATTGAAAGTATCCAAGACGGCAATAGAAATTTTATTGATTTAGCCAACATAAAAGCTGTTGAAGTTATTCGTGGACCGGGATCGGTCTTATGGGGCGCTGATGCCGTTGGTGGGGTAGTTGCATTTAAAACTTTAGATCCCAGTGATTTGCTGAAAGGTAAATCTTATGCAGTGCGATTAAGTGGTGGTTATGATAGTTTGAATAAACAAAATACTAAAACAAGCATGTTAGCGCTTGAATTGCTGCCTAATTTAGAAGGGCTGATAAGCTTTAGCCGAAGAGATTACCAAGAAGCCAAGTTATCTAAAGCTAAAGCGAATGGCGGTATTTGGGGCTGTCCACGTGGCGAAGATGCCATTAGATGTAATAAACTCAATCCGTTAGATGCCAAAGCAGAAAATATGTTAACCAAATTGGTTTATCATAATGACACTCGAGAAACAAAGTTAACATTTGAAAATTTCCGGTCTAACTCATTTGTTAAACAGATGTATGATTATGGTTTACAAGCTAACGGAACATTTAATGGCGATTATCGAAGAACGCAAATACAAACTCGTAAAAGGTATGCTATTGATGATAGTTGGACGCCCCCAGTATCATTTATCGATCAAATCAAAACCATGTTCTCTTACTCGCCGCAAGAACGTTATTTAAAATCGTATCGTCAACAAAAAGATAAACGACAAAATCCGATTAATACCTATACCACTAACGATTATAAAGAAAAGTTTTGGCAGTTGGATCTTCAGTTAAATTCGAACGTGGATTTTTTCAATATAACGCATGATTTAACTTATGGTTTTCAAGGGGATATTACCCGTAGCTATTATCGTAATGAGAGCACCAAAAATGGCGTAAAAACCATAGGTGGCGGCTTTAATTTTGCTAATGCTAAAACGCAACGTGCAGATATCTATCTTCAAGATGAATTTCACTTTATCTCTGAAAATTTAAAAATTAAACCGGGTTTACGATACGCAACCTATAAAATTAAACCCAATACCGATAGCCATTATGCGGTGGTTAAAGGCAAAGAGCCTCGTGATTTGAGTTCACATCGCCTTATTCCGCAATTAGGCATATTATATAACATCACTGATCAATATTCTGCTTATGCCCGTTATGCTGAAGGATTCAAAATGCCAACGGCTCAACAGCTTTATACGTCATTGCCTTCGGTAACGATGAATCTGATTCCTAACCCTAAACTAAAACCTGAAAAAGTGAAATCTTATGAGACCGGCATTAGAGGCGATTTTTCAGAAGGTTGGTTTAGTGTAGGTTTATTCAAAGCTAATTATAGTAACTATATTAAGAATTTTATTCGGGTTGGGCCGAAGGATTATACCTACAAAAATTTATCCAACGTCAATTTATGGGGAATTGAAGCATCGGGCGAGTGGCATTTTGCGCCAAATTGGACTTTGAATGCTTCAAGCTCATATCAATATGGAAAAAAACAAGATTCTCCCGGTGATAGAAAAACTTATTTTAATGAAGCCATGCCACTGCAAGGTAATATCGGTTTGAAATGGAATGTTCCCGATTTTAATTTTGATACTGAAGTCGTCGGGACTTTTTCTAAGGCTGTATCACACGTTTCTAAAGACAAATCGTCATCAGATGAAATATTTAAACCAAGCGGTTATGCAATCTATGATGCCTATTTAAATTGGCACCCTAGCAAAAATATTACTATTCGGGGATCGGTATTAAATATATTTGATCGCCGCTATTTTAAATGGCCGATGTTTAGTAGTTATTATAAAAATGCACAAAATAATGTAAAAGTGACAAATCCTATCGAGCTTCAAACCGCGCCGGGAAGAACTTTTGCCGTTAGTGCGGTTATTAATTTTTAATCATTAACGTTAAATACTTCTGTCAAATTGATAAAACATTTTTGGCAGGAGTTGATGTAGAAAAAAGGCAGTTTTGAGAGTATAAGTTGTGCAAACATTGAAAAATATAATCTTGCTTATGAAGCTTTGCTTCAAATCAAGACAAGGTAAATATGGTTACTGTTATGCTTTAATTATTATTTGTTTAAATATTGTTTTAATTAAAATTAGTCTTGAAATGATTAATTGGAATAAAAACTTTTTTAATGCATTAGAAAAATATGACATGCAAGGCGTTATTACCCAATTAATCGTTTTTGTGTTGTTAACAATTTCGGGGGCAATAACTTACTTAATAATTGAGTTTTTAAGAAAAACTTTAGTGATTACATGGCGCAAGGTTTTAAATGATTCGATACTTGATAAGTGGCTCAATAACAAAGCATATTGGTATTTAAATAACCATCAAGACGAAATTGATAATCCTGATCAGCGTATTTCCGAAGATTGCCTTCTATTTATTGAGCGATTAACTAATGAAGGCTTTTCGCTGATTACTCAATGTATTGGTCTGTTTTCCTATGTTATGCTTTTGTGGCAAATTACCGATAATTTTGTTTTAAATTTTAGTCTATTTAATATTGATATAAGTGTTTCTCATTATTTAATTTGGCTGGCACCAATCTATGTATTATTCACTTCTTGCATCGCTCACATGCTCGGGCGCCCATTAAAAAACTTATTGATTGAACAACAACACTTAGAGGCAAATTATCGCTTTGCCTTAACTCGATTTCGTGAATCGAAAGAGCCAATCGCGTTAGCCAATGGTGAAAAAGTGGAGAAACAACAATTTGAACAGCATTTCAATCATATTATCAAAAATTGGTATTTATTAATTAAACGACAACTTATTTTAGGCTGTTTTACTCGGCCATATTATTTAACGGTGTTAAGTGTGCCTATTTTCTTTTCTCTGCCTATCTATTTAATTGGTAAAGTTAGCTTAGGTTCTTTAATGCAAATTAGTAAATCATTTAGTAATGTTGTGACTAACTTGTCTTGGTTTATTTTCAATTATCATAAACTTGCTGAACTTATTGCGTGTAGTTATCGTTTAACCCAGTTTTTTGAAAAAGCTAATCAAGCCGCTCGTCAATACCAATCAGCTAGCCAATTAGAGATAAATCAAGATGCATTTTCGATTGACGATTTAACTATAAAAAAACCGGATGGCGCTGTGTTATTAACACTACCCAATCTTTTTCTTAATAAAGGCGATTCGGTTGTTATATCCGGTGCATCGGGTATAGGTAAATCAACATTTTTCAAAGTAATTTCTGGCCTTTATCCCAATTTTGAGGGGAAGATTAAAGTGCCAAAATTAAAGACATTATTTTTATCGCAAAATACCTATTTTCCGGTTGGGGGATTAGCTCATGCAATAAGCTATCCGCAGCCGTTGTTTGAAAAAGATTTAAGTTTGATTAAGCAACTTCTATTAGAAGTGGGTTTTTCTACAGAATTTATCGATAGAAATTTACTCAGTGATAATTTAAAAACACTTTCCGGTGGTGAAAAGCAACGTCTAATGATTGCAAGAATTTTAATGCATAAACCTGATTGGATTTTTATGGATGAAACAACCAATGCATTAGATAAGCAGTCCGAAAAACAATTGCTGAAATTGTTAAAGACAAACCTACCGAACAGTAGTTTTATTATAATTTCTCATACTGATATTTCGAACTATTTTGATAAATGCTACCAATTGAATTTATAACAATGTAGTTAGATGAATTAACTCAATATTGACAAAAACAAGGAGTAATTATGGCTGAGTCCAAAAATGATGTTGTTGAAAAGACAATAGAAAATTTACATGAAACAATCCGTACAGTCATCTTATCAACAATGACTAAAAACGGAGAGGTAGATACGAGTTATTCGCCTTATTATTTTGACGGTAATGATTATTATATTTTAATATCAGATTTAGCGCCTCATAGTCAGAATATGAAAGATAATTCAAATATCTCTTTTTTAATCATTGATGATGAAAGTAATACTAAGAATATCTATGCTCGTAGACGACTATCTTTCCATGCAAAAACAAGCATTGTTGAAAGAGAAACTGAGCTATTTGATAACATTATTGACCAGCTTGCTAAAAGGGTGAGTAAAATGGTCTATATGTTAGCCGAAATGAAAGATTTTAATTTATTTAAAATCACACCGACAGCCGGTAGATTAGTGTTAGGTTTTGGAAAAACCTATATTGTTGATCATCAAAATAATCTTATCACACCGGTTGATGAAGATTATGTCGCTAATCAAAAAAGCCAACAAGCCAGTAACTAAGCTAAATTACTCGCAAAGATACTTACCATTATCTATTTTATAGGTAATGGTTTATTGTTGGCGATTTTCAAATAATCTAAATAATTTTGTCGATTGATAGATTTCTATTTTCTTTTTGATAGTCACAAAACAGCCTATCTAAACCCTTAAACTATGCTAAAATTAAGCCAATTTAAACTGAATTTAGGAAATGAGATATTATGATTCCTGACGTTTCTAAAGCGCTCAATTGGTTGGAAAAGCACTATACTATTTTACAGGGAATTCAACGGGGTGTTGAACGTGAAACACTTCGTATTTTACCAGACGGCTCTTTAGCAAAAACCCCTTTTCCTAATAAAATTGGTTCAGCTTTAACTCACCCTTGGATAACAACCGATTTTGCCGAATCGATGCTTGAATTTATTACGCCGGTTAATACGAATATTGATTATATGCTCACGTTTTTGCGTGATTTACATCGTTATGCCAGTGTCAGTATCGGCGATGAGATGATGTGGCCATTAAGTATGCCTTGTTTTGTGGCAAATGAAGACGATATTATTTTGGCGCAATATGGCAGCTCAAATGAAGGGCGTTTTAAAACGGTTTATCGGGAAGGATTGAAAAATCGTTATAGCGCCATGATGCAAACCATATCCGGCGTGCATTATAACTTCTCTTTGCCTATGGCATTTTGGCAAGCCCGATTTGGAGTAAAAAACGCCGAAGAAGGCAAGGCTGTCATTTCTGAAGGTTATTTTACTTTAATACGTAATTATTATCGATTTGGTTGGGTGATTCCTTACCTGTTTGGCGCATCGCCTTCCATGTGCTCTTCATTTATTCAAGATAAGCAAAAAGCTAAGGCCTTTATTGAACAAACCAATGGTAACTGCTTCTTGCCTTATGCAACTTCATTAAGATTAAGTGATATCGGCTATACCAACAATGCCCAGAAACAACTGGGTATTACGTTTAATCATCTTGATACTTATGTAGAAGGATTAAAACGTGCTACTCAAACTAAATCAGAAGCGTTTAAAAAGTTAGGCATTAAAGTTGATGGTCATTATCGGCAGTTAAATGATAATGTATTACAGATTGAAAATGAGTTTTATGCACCAATTCGCCCTAAACGTGTGCCTAGAGCAGGGGAGTTACCTTCTGATGCCTTACTACGTGGTGGAATAGAGTATATTGAAGTACGAGCGCTCGATGTTAATCCGTTTTCACCGATAGGCATTACCGAAGAACAGATTCGCTTTATTGATCTGTTTTTAATATGGTGTGCGCTAGCGCCAGCCCCAGAAATGAGTAGTGAGGAGCTTGAGTGCACAAAATTAAATTGGAATCGGGTTATTATGGAAGGGCGTAAACCTGGTCTTGAAATTGGTATCGGCTGTGATAGCTATCGTGAGCCATTATCAAAAGTCGGCCACGAATTATTTAAAGATTTGCTCCGTGTTGCTGATGTATTGGATCATCAAGATGATAAACAACATTATCGTAAAGTTTGCGAACGGCTTGATTTGATGTTTGATCAACCTGAATTAACGCTTTCTGCAAGAACGCTTGAGGCTATCAGCGATTTAGGCACGGCTAAATTTGGCTTAGCTTTAGCGACTCAATATAAAAAACAGCTTATCACAGAACCATTAAGCTTACTTACAGATAGTGATTTTATTCAACAACGCAATTTATCGCTTGAAAAACAGGTGATGATCGAGCAAAGTGACAAAATATCATTTGATGATTATTTAAAACAAAAAATGACGATATAAAATGTTCAAACAGCGTGACTATACACTACGATATCAAAGTGATAGTGATATTGAATTAATATTGCCCAATCATCAAATTATGGTTAACACACCATTGGTTAACCAGATGTCGTTTTCAGTTTTAGTGTGGAATATTTTCAAGCAAAAAAGAGCTGACTGTATCCATATCCTTGAACTGTATGCCAGCAAGGCTAAATTGATATTGTTACAGGAAGCGCAAAATACCCCTTTGCTGCTTAACTTTATCAGTCAGCACAATAAAATCGCTGACCATGTCCCCGCCTATTGTTTGAATGATATTTATGCAGGTGTCATGACAATATCCGATTCATTGCCAAGTGCTTTGTGGTCGTTTCGTGAAAAAGAGCCGCTTATACGTGTACCTAAGTCGGCGTTAATCACGCTTTATCCTATTGAAAATTCATCAGAACAACTCTTAGTTGCCAATGTTCATGCGATAAATTTTAGTATTGGTATTAAAGTTTATCGGCAACAAATCCATATGTTATTAAATCGCATTAAAACACATCAAGGACCGGTTATTTTAGCTGGAGATTTTAATGCATGGAGTCGACAGCGAGTGAATTTACTTTATCATTTAGTTCGTTCAATTGAACTTAAACCTGTGAACTTTACTAATGATATTCGCAAAACGTTTTTGGGTAGGCCATTAGATTTTGTATTTTATCGTGGGTTAAAGCTTGATGCGGCGCAAATAATTAACACAGCCGCATCAGATCATAATCCTTTATTGGTGAATTTTAAAATTATTTAGCTTTTACTAGCTTAATTTTAAGAACGTCACCTTCTTTTACTCGTGGGTTTTTCAACTTATTCCACTCTAAAATATCGGTGATTTTTACCCGATAATTTTGCGCGATAGAGTAAAGATTATCACCCGCTTTAACTTGATAGGTTATCTGATTTTTGTTGGCAGTAAGTACCGAATTCATGTTGTTATTTATACCACTATATTGAATCGTCGTCGATTTCACTTCAAATGGCATCGTGTTATGTGGTACATCTTGTAAAAGCTCAGTGATTTGATTCGAAACCAGCTT
Organism: Gilliamella sp. ESL0405; assembly: GCF_019469205.1. NCBI lineage: Bacteria > Pseudomonadati > Pseudomonadota > Gammaproteobacteria > Orbales > Orbaceae > Gilliamella > Gilliamella sp. ESL0405. Next base: position 1,362,493 of record NZ_CP048265.1, read on the forward strand.
TTCTGCCTTTAACTTTTTAAATAAAGATTCTGCATGTGAATAAGGAACAAGCAAATGGAAAGGGCCATTTACTGTTTGCTTAACATAACCTGCATTATATGTCATCAAATCATTAAGCGACAACCCGGTATATTGGGCAATTTTCGTTAATGAAACGTTTTTAGACATATCAATCCTTACAAGCGAATTTTGATAGTTACAATCAGGCAATTTTATGCCATAACGTTTACTATTTTTAACAATATCGATGATCGCTAAAATTTTAGGAACGTAGTGCATGGTTTCAGCAGGTAAATCAAGCGACCAATAGTTGGTTGGTAAACCCTTTGCTTGGTTTTTCTCAATCGCTTTTCTGATTCTACCTTCACCGGCATTATAAGCAGCTAAAGTTAATAACCAATCGCCATCAAAACGGCTATTTAAATTTTGTAAAAGATTAATAGCAGTCGTTGTTGACGCAATAAGATCACGACGCTCATCAAAATGACTACTTTGTTTTAATCCATACTCTTTAGCTGTAATCGGCACAAATTGCCATAAACCAGCGGCTTGAGCTGGTGAAGTTGCTAAAGGGTCATAGGCACTTTCAATTAATGGAATTAAAGCTAATTCAACCGGTAAGTTATTTTTTCTTAGTTGGTTGATGATGTAATAAACATAAGGCTCTGATCGCAAAGTGATTGTTTCAAACGCTTGAGGATTGCGTAAAATACGCTCTCTTTCCGCTTTAATACGGTTATTTTCCGGAACATTTACGTTTATTTTGGTTAACATAAATTTCCAAGGATTTTGCGTGACCGATGCATAATTAACACCACCACTTTTAATACTAGAAGTAACTATTGATTTCGTGTTTGAATTTTTATAGCTGCTACTTACAGTTTGTCGAGGAGTTTGATTTTGACACGCAGCTAAAAAAGAACATAACATTGTGAATATTAATAATTTTTTCATTAGTTTTCAAGTTTAGACATCAATTTAAGCGTGTTATTATACCTAAAAAATGTCTTTTTGGCTCCTAAAATAAGTGAACAGGTCTAACTCATTGTTAAAATTAAATTTATCTTGTAAAGATTTTTCATTACATCTTAAAAATAAGTTAATTTGTTTCTCTTTGGTTAAAATAGAAGGCAAAGTAATTGATTTTTTACAAATACTATCGAAATACTTAACGATTTGTTTATCGTTAGGCACCATTTTTTGCGCAAAATTTAGATTAGCTAAAGTGTATTCATGTCCTGCACAAATTAACGTATCATCAGGTAATTGCTTTAACTTATTGAGAGAATTGAGCATCTTTTGATAAGCATTGTCAACAATTCTACCACAACCCGCAGAAAATAGTGTGTCACCACAAAAAACGTACGGCTTAATATAATAAGCTAAATGACCTAAAGTATGCCCTGGTACTGAAATAACCTCAAATTGAAAATCAGCAATAGATACTATATCGTTAGATAATATGTCCTTATCATTCAGATAGTGAATTGGCAAATCTATTTCACTTGGCCCGTAAATTTCAATATCGGGATAAATTTGATGTAACTTAGGTACACCACCAACGTGATCGATATGGTGGTGAGTTAATAAAATTGCAAGGGGGGTTAAGTGATGTTTTTTTAGATATTCAAGGACAGGTTCTGCTTCACCGGGATCAATGATAACAACTTGTTTATCATTATTTTCTAATAACCAAACATAGTTATCTTTCAAAATCGGAATAATATGCAATTTAAACATAAAATTTTTACTCCTATTGGTGCTAGTAATAAAATATTGATAGAAGTTTAAGGATAATAAAGTCGATGTTTAAAATAGATCTAAATTATCAATTTGCTGATCTGATATAGATTGTTCAAATCCAGTATCGGTTAAAGTAGGCGATTGGGCTTGCGTTTTCGCTAATATATCACAACGTTCATTTTCAATATGTCCTGCATGTCCTTTAACCCATATCCAGTTGATTTTATGGTGCTGGACTAATTGATCCAGACGTTTCCATAGATCAACATTTTTAACCGGCTTTTTATTCGATGTACGCCAGCCGTTTTTTTTCCAACCATGTATCCAATTGGATATACCATTACGTAGATATTGGCTGTCTGAATAGAGTTCAATTTGGCAAGATTGTTTTAATTGTTCTAAAGCGACAATGGCCGCTAATAGTTCCATGCGATTGTTGGTGGTGTTAAAGTAGCCTTCTGATAAGACTTTTTCTGTCTGTTTATATTTTAAAATAGCTGCATAGCCGCCGGGTCCGGGATTACCAAGACAAGAGCCGTCCGTATAAATTTCAATTTTTTTTAGCATTTTATTAAACTTTTTACCGAGTCATTAAAATGTTATCCATAAGATTAACCTAAAATATATAACCTAATTTTAGCCTATTTTGCTAAGTGGCTCATTGGGTTTAAATCGTGCAGGTATCAACATTAAAGTATTTTGGTGATAGACTATATCATTAATTTGTTTATTTCCCAATTACTAACAAAAAGAGAGCATTGTGATAACTAATTCTACTCGTCAGATCGTCTTAGATACCGAAACAACCGGTATGAACCAAGGTGGTAATAATCATTATGAAGGTCATAAGATTATTGAAATTGGTGCTGTTGAAATTATTAATCGTCGTTTAACGGGGAATCATTTTCATGTTTATATTAATCCTGAACGTCTAATCGATGAAGAAGCGTTTCGAGTTCATGGTATTAGTGATGAATTTGTTAAAGATAAACCCATTTTTAAAAATATAGCTCACGATTTTATTAAGTTTATTGACGGTGCTGAGTTAGTTATCCATAACGCATCGTTCGACGTCGGCTTTATGGACTATGAATTTCGCCTGTGTGGATTAGATTTTAAAACTGCGGATCACTGTATCATTACCGATACATTGGCTATGGCAAGACGTTTATTCCCGGGTAAGCGAAATAACTTAGATGTGCTTTGTGAACGCTATCAAATTGATAATTCACATCGAACACTTCATGGCGCTTTATTGGATGCCGAGATCTTAGCTGAAGTCTATTTAGCGATGACCGGTGGGCAAACAACGCTATCTTTTAGTTCTGATGAGAATCTTTCATCTTCAACACAAAGCCAAACAATAAAAAAGATTACTCGCAGTGGTACACCTTTAAAAGTGATTAAAGCGTCACAATCAGAGTTAACAGAGCATGACGCTATTTTAGCAAAAATTGATAAGAAAAGCGGCGGGGCGTTGTGGAATAACCGTTAATGATTGTTTTATATTCAATCAGACGTTAATTTTAAAATTTATATTGACGTAATTAAAAATAATCTTTAACATCACGCCTACTTTAATGTTCTAACATTAAAACTATCAAACAAAGCGGAGCGGTAGTTCAGTTGGTTAGAATACCTGCCTGTCACGCAGGGGGTCGCGGGTTCGAGCCCCGTCCGTTCCGCCAATTCTTATCTTATTAATGCTTTCCTTGTTTAATATAATTGTGTTATCTTCGATAGCCTCTAAATATTACTTAAATTGATTCAGACATGCTAAAAAAATCGATATTTGTTGTTCTGGGTGGAATTTCTTTTGCATTAGGAACGATTGGCATTTTTGTTCCTTTATTACCTACCGTACCTTTTTATCTTTTAACTGCATATCTATGGTTAAATAGTTCTGAGCGCCTTTATAACTATTTCACCCAAACTAGTTACTATCAAACTTATATCCAAAAAATGCTAATTGAAAAGAAAGCAACCAAGTCAAGTTTATTTAAAATGTTGGCAATGGTGTTTGTTGTGCTTCTTATTCCTTTTATTATTTTTGATTCTTTACATGTAAGAATCATTTTAGCCATTGTGTTTTTAGCACATCTTGTTTTTGGCTACTATTATTTTAATAAAAAGTGATTTACATCACGGCTGAAAGTAGGCGAGGACAGGGTAAATAAGTTACCCTGTAACAAAAATAATGGCGTTTGATTGCGAAGTGATATTTATTATTCGGATTATTTCAAACTTTTTTTAATTTCAATAGCAAGTAATGGATTCCACATTGCACCTGTTGCACTCATCACCGCATCGGCTCCACTTTTGATAAATTGATGATAATGTTCACTATTACTCACACCACCAACACCAACAATAGCAAATTTTAAGTCCATTTGTTGACGGTATTTGGCTAATCGACTAACCATATCCAGACCAGCCCAACGAATCGCTTCACCGCAAATCCCGCCTTCTTTTCTATTTTCACCTAATGCCGGTTTACCGTTAGCATCGACAGGTTTAGCTGATAGTGTATTTATTGCGCTTAAGCCGTCAATTATCGAACCGACTCGAGTTAATAACGAAATAATTCTTTCATCATCAGGAAAATAAGCCAGTTTTAAGATCAATGGGCGATCAGGTACGGCTGTTTTAATAGCATTCACAATACGTTCAACGCGATCAATGTCGAAACAGAGTAATTTACTTGCGCCTTCATTTGGACAGCTTAAGTTTGCTTCTAAAATAGGGGCATTGGTTTCTCTGACTAATTTAGCCGCTAGCGCATAATCTTTTTCGATTTCGCCATTACCTTGGGTGCCTTGAAAACTGCCGATAACACATTGTCCATGGCCAGCTGATTTTACGGCGTCAGCCATATCGGGTTGCCAAATATCCGGAGCAAAAGACGGAACACCAAAAGAGTTAGTAATTGACAAAGGTTGAGTATAATTTGTATCAGCTAATACGGTATCAAGATTCGGGGATAATTTACCATTTGGGTGGACAGATAGTACATTAGGCAAAGGGTGGCATTTATGAAGTTTAGTTCTAACTGTTTTATACACACATAAATCAAATCCATAAGCAAAAGCGGCCTTGATATAATTAGCATTTAATAATGGACCTGCTGGCATGCCAAAAGGGAGGTTGACATCAATATTTAAAAATTGAGTTGGTTTGGTTGGTACTTGTTGTGCTTTATCTAATTGCGCAAAAAGTCCAAAAGGCCCTTGAGCATAATTATCTTCATAATTAATACTTGGATTATAAAAAGGGATCAAAGGTTTCATGCTATCTCCTGTTTATGAATATTCTTGAAATGGTGTTGTTGATTAAATTGAGGTAAAAATACAAAGGGGTAGAAATAAAAAATCCTCCATAAAGGAGGATTTATATAGGAAAAGAAAAAAGAGCGATTATGTGGTGTTGTTTTGATTTGTTGTATAAATGCCACAATCATGGTCAAATTCTCTTTTATCCAAACTGTCAGACATTCTAGCTGAATAAAAATAAAGTTCAAGTATAATATTTAAAAAATATGTAAGTAAATGAAATAGTTAGAGTGTTTTTTTTTAGACTTTGACCACCTATCACTACGCTGATTTGAAGCATCAAATTCAAAAATAGGCAAAATCTAATCAACAAATTCAGTCATAAAAAGCTAATTGATTAAAAACATTCAGAAAAAATTGTCCAAAAATTGATACTAAGGTTATTAATGAAACTAATGTAAGTGGAGAATACCAGTAACTAATGTTATTATTACCGGTAACAAAAAACAATTTTGAAAATTACTGGGTAATGAAAAATGAGAAATGATAATATTTTTAAACCATTAGCTTTACCAAACGGCGTAGAATTAAAAAATCGAATAATGATGGCGCCGATGACAACTTGTTCCGGATTTTATGAAGGTTCTGTCACGCATGATTTAATTGAATATTACCGAGCAAGAGCGGGTGAAATAGGCACTATTATTGTTGAATGTGGATTTGTTGACAATAAAGGTTTAGCCTTTCCCGGAGCGATTGGTTTAGATCACGATGATAAAATAGAGGGATTAGCGAAGATCGCTAAAGCCATTAAAGAGAAAGGCTCCAAAGCCGTTATCCAAGTTTATCATGGTGGCCGTATGGTTGAGCCTAAACTCATTGGTGGACAATCCCCAGTTGGGCCAAGTGCGATAGCTGCACCACGACCAGGCGCAGCAACCCCAATTGAATTAACTGCAGATGAAGTCGATGAGATGATTGACAAGTTTGGTCAAGCTGTTCGTCGAGCGATCCAAGCTGGATTTGACGGGGTCGAAATTCATGGTGCTAATACCTACTTAATTCAACAATTTTACTCACCTAACTCAAATCAACGAACTGATAAATGGGGTGGTAGCCGTGATAATCGAGCTCGATTCCCATTGGCTGTTTTAGATATTACTCATAATATGGTTAAAAAATATGCCAGCCCTGATTTTATTGTCGGTTATCGTTTTTCACCGGAAGAATTAGAAATACCGGGTATTCGTTTTGATGATTCGATGTACTTACTTGAAAAATTGGCTGAGAAGGGTCTTGATTATGTTCACTTCTCTATGGGGGCTATCTTAAGACCATCTATTGTTGAAACTAATGATCCAACGCCTTTAATTAATAAATATGTGGCAATGCGATCACAGACATTAGCTAAAATTCCGGTTGTTGGCGTCGGTAATGTGGTTAATATAAGTGATGTCGAAGCCGCTATGGATAACGGCTTTGATCTGGTTGCAGTGGGTCGGGCATGTATTGCTTACCCTGATTGGCTTAGTCGAGTCGAAAAAGGGGAAAAACTTGAACTTTTCATCAATAGTGATAAACGTGAAGAACTCAATATACCTGAGCCACTTTGGCACTTTTCATTAGTTGAAAGCTTGATTCGTGATGTGAATCTTAATGTAAAAAAATTCAAGCCGGGCAATTATCAAGAAAAGGTTAATGATGAGTCTTATGAATACTTAATTAATGTTGAATTAGGTAAAGACTTCGTTAAAGACATGCAATTGCTTAATGCTAATGATTTTGATAGTGAAGTAGTTAACAACTTTTCTGAAATCAAACATCGTATTATTGACTCTAATAGCCCACACGTCGATGCAATTTCTGGCGCGACATCACAATGTGAAGCGTTCAAAAAAGCGGTAACCAAAGCTATGGCGAAATCAAATAAAGAAGCTATCCTTGCTGAGGGTGGTGATCCTAATGATAAAGCTTATGATGTGGTGGTGGTTGGTAGTGGTGGCGCTGGACTGTCAGCCGCTATTCAAGCACATGATTTAGGGGCAAGTGTGGTTGTGGTTGAAAAAATGCCGGTTATTGGTGGCAATACGAATAAAGCTTCTGCCGGTATGAATGCAGCCGAAACCAAATTCCAAAAACTTAAAGGCATTGTGGACAGTAAAGATCTGTTCTATAAAGAAACGTTAACAGGTGGTAAAAACAAAAATAATCCTGAATTACTTCGTTATTTTGTTGAAAATGCACCTGATGCCATTGACTGGTTAGATAATAATGGTATCGAACTTAGTGGTATCACAACAACGGGTGGCATGAGCATTGACCGTACGCATCGTCCGGCAAGTGGCGCTGCTGTTGGCGGATTTTTAATTAGTGGATTGCAAAAAAATATCAACCGACGTGGTATTGAAGTTATGCTTGATACCAATGTAACTGAAATTTTAACGGAAAATCATAAAGTTGTCGGTGTTAAAGTCAGTGAAGAAGACGGTTCCGTTCAAACGATTAAAGCCAAAGCGGTTATTATTGCTACTGGTGGATTTAGTGCAAATCGTGAAATGGTTGAAAAATATCGTCCTGATCTGAAAGGATTTGTTACCACTAACCATAAAGGTGCAACCGGTTCCGGAATTATGATTCTAGAAAAACTGGGTGCAGGCACAGTGGATATGAAAGAAATTCAGATTCATCCAACTGTTGAGCAAACAACTTCGTATTTGATTTCCGAATCAATTCGTGGTGGTGGGGCGATACTGGTCTCCCAAAAAGGGCAGCGCTTTGTCAATGAGTTAGATACTCGTGATAAAGTTTCAGCAGAAATTATTAATTTACCAGAGCATTATGCGTATATTCTATTTGATCAACAAGTGCGTAATGAAAACAAAGCTGTTGAAGAATATGTATCGCATGATTTAGTCGTTCAAGCTGATACGATTAAAGATCTTGCTGATAAACTCTCAATTGACAGCAATACTCTATCCCAAACTATTGAGCGTTATAATCAGTTCGCTGAAACAAAACGTGACGAAGACTTCGGAAGAACAACCGGTATGCGACATCCTATAAACAAAGGACCATTTTATGCGATTAAAATTGCACCGGGTGTGCATCATACTATGGGTGGGGTAACGATTAATACCGAAACTCAAGTTTTAGATACGGATAAACATGTAATACAAGGCGTATTTGCTGCTGGCGAAGTGGTCGGTGGTGTTCATGGTGCCAATCGTATCGGTGGAAACGCTGTTGCTGATATCATTATATTTGGTATGCAGGCAGGTAGAAAAGCCACTGATTACATTAATCATTAATTGACTAATATGACTTAAGCTTGTTTAAAATGCTTAATTCAAGCCATGAATATACTCAAGTATTAATGGGTACCACGGTTTCATTAACGCTTTATGAGCCTAATGAAACCGTAGCTCATAGGGTGTTTCACACCATAAAATTACTTGAAGATAAATTGACCGTTAACCGCCGTCATTCAGAAGTTATGTCGATTAACGCTGCTGCGGGTAAACATCCGGTTATCGTTAGCCGTGCTGTGTTTTCGCTTATAGAGCAAGCTTATAAAGTCAGTTTAATGCCCAATAGTTGTTTCAATTTTGCTATTGGTCCTTTAGTCAAATTATGGAAAATCGGTTTTCAAGGCCAGCAAGTTCCCTCCCCACAGCAAATTCATGATCAACTATTATTAACCGATCCTAACGAAATTGAGCTTGATCCTAAAACTTGTGCAGTTTTTTTGAAAAAAAAGGGAATGGAAATTGATTTAGGTGCTATAGCCAAAGGCTATATAGCCGATGTGGTTAAAGTGGTTCTACAGCAAAATAACATACATCAAGCTATTATCAATTTAGGTGGTAACGTCTTAACTTTAGGCAAATCACCTTTAGATAAGAACGGCAATTGGCAAATAGGTTTGAAAGAACCATTTTCACTCAACAATGAACTAGTTGGTGTTATTCAAGTCAACGATAAATCTGTTGTTACATCAGGGATTTATGAGCGTTACTTTACCTTAAATAATCACCGCTATCATCACATCTTTGACCCTTCAACCGGTTATCCTTTGGATAATGAATTAGAAAGTGTAACGGTAATTTCAGATACGTCGCTTGAAGGTGATATTTTTTCGACTATTCTCTATGGATTAGGGGTTAAAAAAGCGGGTAAATATTTGATTGAACATCCGAATTTATCAGCCATATTTGTTTTGAAAAATAAAACAATCGAACTAGTTAATACTGATAATTTTGCTTTTCAGCTAGTTAGCCAACAATATGTTTTACATTAACTTTTTGTTGGAAACGAAAAAATTTATATCAAACTGGATCGTTTTTATAATGAATTAAATTAAGTCATTTTTAATTAAAAAGGAAAATACTATGAACACAGTGAAAAAACCACCTGTCAAATGGTTACCGCTCATAATTATTGCCGCTATTTCAGCAATATTATGGCAATTTGTTTCTCCGCCAGAAGGAATTAGTATTGAAGGTTGGCACACCAGTATCATCTTTGTTGCTACTATTGCCTGTATTGTCGCTGAAATTATGCCAATTGGTGCAATTGGACTATTAGCGATAACAGTATTTGCGGTTTTAAGACCGTCAGGAGCGGCAACAGCAACAGATGCGATTAAAATTTCATTAAGCGAATTAAACAGTAGCCTTATTTGGCTTATTGTTATTGCTTTTATGATTGCACGTGGTTTTATCAAAACAGGATTAAGTAGGCGTATAGCTTATTATCTGGTTAAAATTTTAGGTAAAAATACGTTAGGTTTAGCTTATGGCCTGTCAGTAACAGATATGGCACTAGCTCCAGCGATTCCTAGTACGACAGCTCGTGCTGGTGGGGTAATATATCCTATCGCTGAAGCATTAGCGATTAATTTTAATTCGAGTCCAAAAGATGAATCAAGAAATCGTATTGGCACTTTCTTAATGTTAACCATTAGTCATGTAAATGATATTACATCGGCAATGTTTTTAACTGCCTTTACCGGCAACTTGCTGGCAGCCAAATTAGTAACAAGTCAACTTGGTATTACTTTAGGCTGGGGACAATGGTTTATGGCGGCTATCGTACCTTGTTTAGTCTCATTTATTGTTATTCCTTTAGTTATCTACTTTTTAACCAATCCTGAACTTAAAAAGACACCAGAAGCGCCTAAATTAGCCGCCGAAGAACTTGAAAAAATGGGTTATGTGACCTTTAAAGAAATTATTATGGGTACAACAGTTGTATTACTGTTAGGCTTGTGGATTTTTGGTAAAAATTTCGGTATTGACTCAACCACTACTGCATTTATCGGTTTAACAATTTTAATTTTAACCGGTGTACTTAGTTGGGAGGACATCAAGGGTGAAAAGGCCGCTTGGGATACTTTGATTTGGTTTGCTGCATTATTGATGATGGCGGGGCAAGTGAATAAACTTGGCGTAACTAAATGGCTAGGCGATACAATTGGTAATGCCGTTAAAGGTCACTTAGGGGATAGTAGCTGGGTTTTAGTCATTGTGATTTTGTGTGTAGCTTATGTTTATCTACATTACTTCTTTGCGAGTGGTAATGCGCATATTGCTGCTTTATTCCCAGTATTTTTAACGGTTGCTTTAGCACTCGGCGTGCCGCAAATGATTGCCATTTTTGCATTAGTTATTTGTACTAACTATTTTGGTTCGATTACCCAATTTGCCAATGCTCGTAACCCGTTACTGTTTGCTGAAGGCTTTGTACCGGTTAAAACATGGTGGAAAGTCGGTTTCATTTGTAGCGTAGTAAATTTAATTATTGTTTTCACTATTGGTATTTTATGGTGGAAAATCATTGGATTAGGCTAAAAGCTTAGCTTATCACCGCCAGTTAAACTGGCGGTTTTTTTGAGTGATTAAAACATTTCAATCGATAATTTCCAATCGTTAACCGATTTCCAATATTTCTGCTCCTGCTCTAAATCAAGCAAGATTAATTTATTATTTTCAACAAACTTTTCGTTGAGTTCTATCGTCAGTTTGCTCAATTTATCACTGTTTAATTTTAATCTAAATGCAGTGAGATCCAGATCGTTATTACGCTGGTTATTAAATAAAACGGCAAGCCGCAAAATCTGCAATAACGAGATGATATGTTTGTATTCGAATAAACTAAAATAGGGCAGTTCATCAATGTTAATTGACTTTCGGTGATAACGAACAAGGGTAGACAATAAAAGTTGTTGTTCTTCATTGAATCCGGGTAAGTTACTATTTAACAGAATATAACTCGAATGTTTGTGTATTGATGAAAAATTTATTTTCAGTCCCACTTCGTGAAGCTGCGCTGCCCAATAGAGGATAGATTCTAAATGTTGCGGAATATTAGTCGAAGTTTGCGCTTTCCATTGTGAAAAAAGATATTTTGCCGTTTTTACCACTTGTTTAGCATGACGCTCATCAATGTTGTAATGCTGAGAGAGTGATTCAGCTGTTGTTTGTCTTATATCCCGATAATTTGGACCGTCGATCAGTTCATACAAAACCCCTTCACGTAATGCGCATGGGCTAAATTGAAGCTCTTGTAGGCCTAATGCGTTAAAAACGCCACTAAATATTGCTAACCCGCTGACGAAAACGTTTTTTCTTTCTTCCGAAAGTGATGGATAGTCAATTTCATGAAAAGACTTGAATTCTAAGATATAACTGATTAAATCATCCAAACGTTTAGGCGTAATGATACCGTCGCTGACACCTAAATCTAATAATATTTTGTAAATACTTTTAATTGTGCCGGAAGTGCCAAATGCGGCACTGATATTTTGTCTTTTTATTGTGGTAATAAGATTTTCAATTTGTTGTTCAGCTGCCAGTTTAGCTCTTAAAAATGAATATCGGTCAATGGTCTTTTGTGGAAAAAATTGCTTAGTGTAAGTCACACAGCCCATTGGTCGACTTGCCACAATAAATGGTTTGAGATCGTTTCCTCGACCAATGGCAATTTCAGTCGATCCACCACCAATATCAATAACAAATTTGGTATCATCTTCGGCGGTTGCTTCAGCTGTCATAGTACCTAAATAGATTAAACGGGCTTCTTCTTGTCCGGAGATAATTTCAATCGGGTAGGGTAGAACCTTAGCCGCTTCGGCTAGAAATTGATGCCGATTGCTGGCAATGCGCAGCGTATAAGTAGCAACAATTCGAACATTTTCCGGGGGAAATCCACTTAGCCGTTCAGCAAAGAGAGCAAGGCACTCAATACCTCGTTTAATACTTGACTCGCTTAGCTCATAGAATTCATTTAACCCGGTAGCTAAATGAATATTCTTTTTATTTTTGTAAATAATTTGTGTAGCACCATCTATACAACGTGCAATGACCATATGAAAACTATTCGAGCCGAGATCAATAACTGCATATTCATCAAATTTATTCACATTCAAATCCTTAACTTGCCGATTCTAATTGTTTTAGATAATCATAAATTGCCCGCTGTGCTCGCACTTTCTTTTTATTACCTCTTTGGACATAATTGTTCATATTATCTTTATCGATAATTCGAGCTTTGACATTGTCATTACACTGAATATTGAAAATATTATGAATAGTGGATTTTAATGTCAGATCAAATATTTTTACTCCGACCTCAATCCGATTATCAAGATTTCTAGGCATCCAATCGGCAGATGATATGTAGGTATCTTTATTACCGTCATTTTCGAAAATATAAACTCGAGCATGTTCAAGATACTGGTCAACAATACTGGTTACATAAATATTTTCACTTAAATTAGGAATTTGAGGAACGAGTATACAGGTACCTCGCACAATCATGCGTATTTTCACGCCAGCACATGAAGCTTTATAGAGTTGATTTATCATCTCTTTATCAGTTATTGCATTGAGTTTGAGATAAATGCCTGAAGGTTTCCCGGCTTTGGCGTTATTGATTTCTCTTTCAATAAATTCATGAAAACGTAATCGTGTATTTTGTGGCGAAACTAATAAATGGTGAAAAGTTACCGGCTTAAATGGGTTTTCAATAAAGTTAAACACTTTTAGCACTTCACCAGTGATTGCCGGATCTGCCGTTAGTAACGAAAAATCGGTATAAACTCTTGCGGTTTTTTCATTGAAATTTCCCGAACCAATGTGGGCATATCTTACTATTCTGTCGTCTTCTTTTCGGTCGATCAAAAATAGTTTTGCATGAATTTTTAATTTTGGCTGAGAATAGATAACTTTAATTCCGCTACTGATTAATCGTTTTGCCCATTTGATATTTGCTTCTTCATCAAAACGTGCTTGTAGCTCAACCACAACCGTCACTTTTTTACCATTATTTGCCGCATTAATCGCAGCATGAATAAATCTTGAATCTTTAGCAACACGGTAGATGTTCATTCTAATATGCGTAACAGCCGGATCAAAAGATGCTTGTCGCATTATTTCCAGAACATGACCAAAAGAGTAATAAGGATAATACAGTAAAACATCACGATCGTTGATTGTGGCAAATGCATTTCTAAATTGTTTAAAACGATTATATGCAAGACTAGGCAAACGTTTATTGAGCAGATGTTTAACGCCCAGATCCGGAAAATTAGCAAGATCTTTAAAATTTGGATAACGCCCACCTGGCATAGCATCTTGCTCAGTTAATCTTAATTTATTAATGAGTAATTCAAAAAGCGCTTTGGGCATATCTTTTTGATAAGTAAAACGAACTGGCTGGGCGGTTAATCGTTGTTTTAATCCTTGTGACATTAATTCAAGCAGGCTATCTAATTCCGTATTTAACTCGTATTCGGCGTCTCGATTTATATTGATTGAATAGGCGTTTAATTCTATAGCATCAAAAAAAACTTTGAATATATCGGATAAACAATAACGTAAAATATTATCAAGAAAGATAATTGATTTGTTTTTGGTTGAGAATTCAGACGGTAACAATACAAAACGTGGTGCATTATCAGTCGGTAATTCAAGCAACGCATAACTAATGCTATCTTCACATATGATTTCAACAGCTAAATAGGCATGGTCATCTTTTAAGAATTGAATGAGTTCAGTATGGCTATCGAGTAGAATAGGGGTTATGTATTGCCTTAAGTTTTGTTTGTAATAATTTTTTATCCAATTTTCTTGATAAGAGGTGAGTTGCCTTTCGTTAATCAAAAAAATCTGATTTCTTGCCATTTCTAATAACAGCTCGTTATAAAGCTGATCGAATTGTAATTCCAGCTGAATGACTTTTTGATTAACTTGACGTAATAAATTTTTTGCTGTGGAGGAAGATTGAACTTGTTCTTGCTCAATTAAGACATACTTTTTTAAATTAGCAAATTGTACTTTATAAAACTCATCAAGATTACTTGAGTATATTCCTAAAAATCGAACACGTTCAATAAGCGGGTTACTTTCATCAGCAGCTTCTTGTAATACGCGTTGATTAAATGATAACCAACTTAGTTCTTTTGGTAAATATACTGTTTCTTCTATCATTTGTTATCTCTTACCATACAATTATTTGATGTATTACAGAATAACTTAAGTGAAAAAAAAAGCTAGCAATACGCTAGCTTTTTATTATTTATTTAACAAATATTAGATACGGTGTACTGATGTTGTGTTAGTTGTGCCACTTGGTACTAAAGCACCAGATACCATAACGATAGTATCACCTTGTTGTAAACCACAAACCTTAACGGCCATTTCTTTACCTAAACGATAAAAATCATCAGTCGAATTAATGGCATCGATTAAAATTGGTTGCACACCTTTAGATAAGGCTAATTGGTTAACTGTTTTTTGGCTAGAAGATAGCGCTAAAATTTTAGCTTTAGGGAAATAGTGACGAAGTTCGCGTGCTGATTTACCACTGCGAGTTGCAACCACAATGAGTGGTACATTTAATCGTTCAGCAATTTCAACTGCACCACAACAAACAGCTGCAGTGATGCGCAATTTTTCTTCTTTGGCTGTTAACTCTAACGAAGCAGGAATGGTGATATCGGTACGCTTACAAATGGTTGCCATTACATTTACCGTTTCAAGCGGATACTTACCTTTTGCGCTTTCGCCTGATAACATTACTGCATCGGTACCGTCGATGATCGCATTAGCCACATCACCAGCTTCGGCACGAGTTGGACGTGGGTTTTTAATCATTGAATCTAGCATTTGTGTAGCTGTGATTACTGGTTTAGAAGCTTTATTACATTTTTTAATCATCATTTTTTGGGCAAAAATAACTTCTTCCACAGCGATTTCAACACCTAAGTCACCACGAGCAACCATGATACCGTCAGATGCTTCAAGGATTTCATCAAAATTATCCAGACCTTCTTGGTTTTCAATTTTCGATATAATTTTGATGTCTTCACCACCGTGAGCTTTAAGATGAGCACGGATATCTTCAACATCAGAACGTTTACGAATAAAAGAAGCAGCAATAAAGTCTACGCCTTGTTCACAACCAAAAATAAGATCGTTTTTATCTTTTTCAGCAAGGGCAGGTAATTTGATTGAAACACCCGGTAAGTTGATACCTTTATTTTCACCTAAGTCACCGTTGTTCAATACTTTACAAATTACTTCATTACCTTTAACTTCTTGAACATCCATAGCGATCAAACCGTCATCGACTAAAACTCGGTTGCCTGGTTTAAGATCATGAGCAAAACCTTTATAAGTTACAGCCACACGCTCTGAATTACCGACCACAGTTTCATCCGTTGTAAATGTGAAAGTTTGCCCTGCAACAAGCGATACGTCATTACCACCTTCTAATTTGATAGTCCGAATTTCAGGCCCTTTAGTATCTAACATAATAGCGGCTTTTAAGCCAGTTTCTTGCATTACTTCACGTAAATTTTTAATACGATTACCATGCTCTTCATAATCCCCATGAGAGAAGTTTAAACGCATGACATTCATGCCTGCATTTAATAATTTTGCTAACATCTCTTTTGATTCTGATTTAGGGCCAATGGTACAAACTATTTTTGTCTTTTTCATAATATTATCTACTAGTTGTTAAGGTTAATGTTTAAATTTTATATAAATCGGTTTTGTACAAAAAAAAACCAATGTCTTTGCATTGGTATGAATGGTATATAAGAGGTTATAAATAACTGATAAGTAGTTATTCAACATAATTAAAATATTTGAAGAATTGGTCATTTTCATCAAAATGTGGATCCTAAAAAAACTTTTGCCATTATAGTCTTAACTCTATTTTAAATAAAGTTTTTTATCATTAATTATTTCTTAACACAATATTACCAAATACAGCCAACTCAATCATTTTGGCAAAATTTACAAGGCAAGTTTGACTTTTAATTACATCAAATCTTTTAATTGGTAGACTAATTCATTATTCTTATTTTTTAAGGTTAAAGTGTCTTTATTTAATTCGACATTGGCACCTTCAGTAAATAACGCTTCAATGGTTGCATCGAGTTCATTAAGTTTTGTATCGGGACATAGCATTTTTGTCATGGCCAGGCCTGGAGCTTTAAGGATTTGATTTTCAAAAGTTGCATTAGCAACAAAACGATTACACATGTTACCCATAATATGCATATTTTCGCCAAATACGATTTCGGCAGGATTTTCCGGGGTGATACTTTCACCATTTGCTTTGACCAATATAAAACGGTGATGTTGTAAATCTTCGGCTTTAACTTTTGTTGATTCACCACAGCCCGACATGATTAATGCACAAGTAATTAGCAATAAGGTCTTTTTCATATTGACTCCTAATGATAAATAAAATTTGTTATAATTAGTTTAATTAAAAATAATTCTTATATTTTACTCCTTATGTTATCTCAGCAGCAATTAAAATTCTTAGAATCGATGACTTTCTTAGATAAATTTAAAATCTCTAAACTGGCCAAACATAATCAAAATACGGCAGAAATTGACTCGCTTATTGATCAAGCTGTTTTGCATTACCAAACCAGGCTCAAAACGCTTCCAGAACAGATTGTTTTTCCGGAAAATTTACCGGTTGTCGAAAAAAGACAGGATATCTTTAATGCGATAAGAGATAATCAAGTTGTTATCATTGCCGGCGAAACCGGATCGGGTAAAACCACTCAAATTCCCAAAATATGTTTAGAGTTAGGTTTAAGTGTTAAAGGGTTTATAGGCCATACACAACCTCGACGATTAGCAGCACGCTCTGTCGCTAATCGGATTGCAGAAGAGTTACATACAGAAATAGGGCAGTTAGTCGGCTATAAAGTAAGATTTTCTGATCAGGTAAGTGATACAACATTAATTAAATTAATGACTGACGGCATTTTATTGGCTGAAATTCAAAAAGATAAACTTTTATTGCAGTATGATACTATCATCATCGATGAAGCACATGAAAGAAGTTTAAATATCGATTTTATCTTAGGTTATTTAAAACAATTACTACCTAAGCGACCCGATTTAAAAGTCATTATTACCTCGGCAACCATTGATGTTGAGCGATTTTCAAACCACTTTAATCATGCTCCGGTTGTTGAAGTATCAGGTAGAACCTACCCGGTAGAAGTCAGATATAGACCGCCAATTTTTGACAATAACGATAGTGAAGTTGAAAAAAATAGTGATTTTCAGCCAATTATCGATGCTATTGACGAACTTTCAGCAGAAAGTAACGGCGATATTTTAATATTCCTAACCGGTGAACGTGAAATTCGAGATCTTGCCGATACGCTTAACAAGTTGCAACTTCGTCACACTGATGTATTACCACTTTATGCAAGGCTATCAAATTCTGAGCAGAATCGAATATTTCAATCACATACGAAAAGACGAATCGTACTTGCCACCAATGTTGCTGAAACATCATTGACGGTTCCGGGTATTAAATATGTGATTGATCCCGGACTTGCTAGAATTAGTCGATATAGTTACCGCACAAAAGTACAACGTCTACCTATTGAGCCAATTTCACAAGCATCAGCAAATCAACGAAAGGGGCGTTGTGGCCGAACATCGGATGGGATCTGTATACGTTTATATGATGAACAAGATTTCCTATCACGACCGGAATTTACAGAGCCGGAAATTCTTCGAACTAATCTTGCTTCGGTTATTTTACAAATGACTGCTCTGGGTTTGGGCGATATAGCGGCTTTTCCTTTTGTTCAGGCGCCGGATTCTAAATATATTCGTGACGGTATTCGTTTATTAGAAGAACTTGGTGCCCTTTATACTAAACATCATCGATATCATCTTACTGATATCGGTAAAATTTTAGCGCAATTACCCATTGATCCTCGATTAGCCAGAATGTTAGTTGAAGCAAGAAGGTTGGGTTGTACTAAAGAGATCATGATTATCACCGCAGCTTTGTCTATTCAAGATCCAAGAGAACGGCCATTTGATAAACAACAAGCTTCTGATGAAAAGCATCGCCGCTTTGCTGATAAACAGTCAGATTTCATTTCATATATCAATTTATGGAATTATATTAAAACTCAACAGCATGAATTATCGGGAAATCAATTTAGGCGACTTTGTCAAAAAGAGTTTTTAAATTACCTGCGAATTCGAGAATGGCAAGATGTCTATACTCAAATTAGGCAAACTATTAAACAGTTAGCTTTTCCGATAAATAGCCAGTTAGCTGATTATCGTTCGCTGCATGTTGCTTTATTATGTGGATTACTTTCACATGTTGGAATGAAAGAGCTGGAAAAACATGAATACATTGGCGCTCGCAATATCAAGTTTGCTATTTTTCCCAACTCGGCAATTTTCAAAAATCAGCCTAAATGGTGTATAGCAAGTGAATTAGTTGAGACCAGCCGCTTATGGGGAAGAACGGCGGCCAAGATCGAAGCGGAATGGATTGAACCTGTCGCTAAACATTTGGTGAAATATAGTTACAGTGAACCAAGGTGGTCTAAAAAGCAAGGAACGACAATTGCTAATGAAAAGGTCACTTTGTTTGGTCTACCTATTGTTGCAAGCCGAATAGTCAATTATAGCAAAATCGATCCGGTTTTAAGTCGTAGCCTGTTTATTCGACATGCTCTTGTTGAAGGGGATTGGTTAACCAATCATAAATTTTATAAACAAAATCAGAAATTAATAGAAGAGGTTGAAGATCTTGAACATAAGTCCCGACGTCAAGATATTTTAATTGATGATAATGAGCTATTTAATTTTTATGATCAGCGTATTGATAAGTCGGTGATATCGGCAAAACATTTTGATTCATGGTGGAAAACTAAGCAAAAAACGGATCCGGATTTTCTTAATTTTGAGAAGAATATGCTGATTAATCAATCAGCTCAATCAGTTAACTTAAATGATTTTCCTGATTTTTGGTATCAAGACCAATTAAAATTACCGCTAAGTTATCAATTTGATATCGGTGATAAACGTGACGGTGTCACAATAACGATTCCCATTAATATTTTAAATCAAGTTAAAAATCGAGGTTTCGATTGGCAAGTTCCTGGTTTTCGAGAAGATCTAGTAATAGCTTTAATCAAATCATTACCTAAATCATTAAGAAAAAATCTGGTACCCGCACCAAATTATGCTCAAGCTTTTTTAAATCGGGTAGGGGCTACTGATCAACCATTACTGGAAACTTTAGAAACTGAATTTAGGAAAATGACTGGAGTGAAAATTACCAATGAAGATTGGCAACTAGATCAAATCCCGGATTATTTAAAAATGAGTTTCCGTATTGTTGATAACAATAAGGAAATTGCTTTCGGTAAAGATTTAGATAAACTTAAAGAACAGTTAAAAACTCAAGTACAACAAGCATTATCTTCATTAACCGAAAAAAAATCGATATCATTAGAGCAAGATAATTTAACTGACTGGAACTTTGGTACTCTACCGCACATCTACGAAGCGAAGCAGAAAAATTATGTCGTTAAAGCTTATCCAACTATTATAGATAATCAAAACTCTGTCAGTATTAAATTGGTTGATTCAAAACAAGAGCAACAACGCTTAACTAAATTGGGGTTGAGGCGTCTTCTTATATTAAATATTCCTTCACCAATCAAATATTTGCATGAAAAATTGCCGAATAAATCAAAATTAGGATTATATTTTAATTCATTTGGTACAGTTCTATCGCTAATTGATGATTGTATAGCTTGTGCTGTTGATTATCTGATTGAAAAGAATAATCAAACCATTAAGAATCAGGAACAATATCAACAGCTTTTAGATTATACTAAGGCTCACATTAATGAAACCGTCGTGGATATTGCTAAACAAGTAGAATCTATTTTAACTCTCCACTTTAATATCAATAAAAAGTTAAAAGGACGAGTTGATTTATCATTAGCTTTTGCTTTATCTGATATCAAACAACAAATAAATAATCTGATATATAAAGGATTTGTGGCAAAATCGGGCTATCATCGACTTAATGATATTCATCGTTACTTATTAGCCATTGAAAAGCGTATTGAAAAATTAATGCAAAATGCGTCAAAAGATAGGCAAGCGATGAATACAGTGGAAGAGGTCAAAAATCTATATGAAAATTGGCTAAATAGTTTGACTGAAAATCAACGATTACAACAGCAAGTAATAAATATAAGATGGATGATTGAAGAATTAAGAGTCAATTTATTTGCTCAACAACTTGGTACACCTTATCCTATCTCAGCCAAAAGAATTAAACAACAGATTGATCAGGTCAAATCGGAGCTTTAAAAGCCGTGGGTGATATTAAATTAAGTTAGAAAAAGTAGGGCGCACAGGCGCCCATTTTTGTTTTGATATTATCGATATAGATCGACAAAAACAGTGATATTTGGTCCATTCGAATCGTGAGCAACTCGCGCTATATGGTAATATTTAGCACCAGCATCAATCGCTCGTTTACCTGCTTGATAAGAAATTTCTTGATCAGTCACATAGTATCCTCTGAACTTGATCGTATTAAATGCCACCATTTTAGCTGCTGTAGCATCGTTAAGCTCTTGAATTTTACGACCATCAGGAAGAGTGACAGTGTAACGATTTACGCGTTGCGGTTCAACCGGAACTGCTGAAGCAGTTTGAGTTGAAGTCGAGGTTGTCGCTGTTTGAGTGGTTGTTGTTTTATCAATAACTTTATTATTGAATTTTTCAGCATAGAATTTTTCATTAAATGATGATGGTGAGTAATAGCCCGGTTTTTCAACCTGCATAGCGGCTTCACCACCTTGAGCTAATGCTTGTTGACCAGCTTCAGAATCATAAGGAATTGCATTTTCCGGTTGTAGTTTACGCTCCGGCGCATCTTTCTTAAATAAGTAAGCTGCAACTTGTAAATTACTTCCTAATTCTGATCGTGAGTCGATATAAAAGGCATAAGCGCCATGACTTGCAGCTTCTTTAGCTATAGCTTGGTTGATGTCGTAATCGGTAGGGAAGTAGCCACGAATACGGACAATATCAAAAGGTTCTAATCGAATAGCTTTTGATTTAGGATATTCATACACACCTTCAAATTGACGAAGACTTTCTTCTTTCTCAATCGCTTTAGGTGCATCTGCTTTATATAATTTAGCGTAAACTATACGTAATGTATCATTTGAAGGGCTTATATTTGTTGTAGTGATATAGAAAGAAGCGGCTCCTTCTTTATCAGCTGCTTTAGACATAGCCATTATATAATCACTATCTGTATAAAATGCACCACGAATAGTGATACTTTTAAATGATTGCATGCTATTTGCTTGTTCTTCATTTAGTTGCTGGGCAGCAAACGAAGAGATAGGGACTAGTGCGAGTGTAGCAGCAATAAATGTTTTCTTTAAACTTGTCATAAATAAAGACCTTACAATAAATATGTTGATAATTTTAGCATAAAAATAAAAATTTATTTAGCCAAATCCATTAGAGCATTTAGGTTATTGATAAATATATATTTTCCTTTCGCCGATAAAATATTCTGCTCTTGAAATTTTGATAGATTACGGCTAACAGTTTCGATGGTTAATCCTAAATAATTAGCAATATCAGCACGACTCATCGACAATTTAATGTTTAAAGATGAATGGCCTCGTTGTTCGTAACGTGTGTAAAGAGAGTATATAAAAGTCGCCAATCGTTCATCAGATTTTTTCTGAGAATAACATAGCACTAATTTCTGAAAATTATGAATATCAGCACTCAATAAGTTTAAAACCATATCTCTAACATTTTTGTGAGTATGGAATAGCGACATTAATTCATCATAATTGAGTTCACAAACCAAAGTATTACTTAAAGCTTGAATATTGTTGTTATATACCTTAGTTGAAATAGCATCTAAGCCAACAATATCGCCGGGTAAATAAAAGCCATTAATTTGTTCATTTCCTTCAGGTGTTACAACAAATGTTTTTAATGCACCGGAATGAATGATAAAGAATTTAGTAAAAGGTGTTTTGGCTTTAATAAGAATTTCATTTTTTAAATAAGATTGCTTACGTTTTAAAACACTATCCAACGTATTATTAAGCAACATTGGAATACAAAATGCTCCCATACTGCATAACTCGCATGGTACAGCACAACTTTTTGAACGTAATGTCTTATTTATAGTTTGCATACAATCCTTAAGGGGAGTGGTTTCTAAATTTGGTGATAAGGTTACCATATTTTGAGATAAAACGAAATTTGTTCGATCATGTTTATTTAACTAAATGATGTGACAGATTGCGGAGATAGTATCGATTAAAACGAAATGATATTATTTAACTTCTAATTTCATTATTTAACATAATATACATTATGCGCACTAATATAGATTCATAAGAAAAGGGCCAAATCATGCCACTAATTTAAAAATTTGTGGCATTTGATACCAATCTGGAATCGGACAATCAGAAACTTCAACTTTTCTAATTTCACGTACAGCAACTGGACTAAATTTAGCTATCTGGATGATGCTGTAAAATATATAATAAATAAAAGTTAATAAATTGCTCATGAAAATAAGCAATAAATTTTACTGTTTACTCTTGAATTTAAATTATTTACCGTGGGAAACCACGTTAAAGTTCGGGTGTCACTGAACATCCGAACTCTAACCCCCCCAAAATTAATAAGGTATATATATGAATTATTATAAGGAGGCTTTCTTCTAACTATTTAATAAATTAGGAGAAAGTATGTTAAAACTAAAAAAACAATTTTCAAGACGTAGTATACATAAAACTAGTATAGGCGACATTGAATATTATACTTATGTTCATAGTGAGTCACATAAACATTTCAGCACTAAACAAGAAAAAAGTGCCTATTGCATTCACATGATTGAATATAAACAGTATAAACTAAAAATTAGGCCGTCAAGGGGAAGTAATATAGCCAATCCTTGGGATGATTACCCATCCTACGTATATAAGATGTCAAAAAGCTGGAAATATAATTCAAAAAGAAAGAAACAATATCATAATTAGTACGCATAATCTGCCGTTATGCTAAATTCTTGACTGTTAGCCACCTGCGGTGGCCAACATTATACAGCCTACGAATTAAACTTAACGGCATTAACATTATGCGAACTATTTTTTTATAGAAATTATCTGATTCTATTAATTTTCTTAAATTATTAAATAGAATCATTCTCCACATCCATTTTTCTTTAAAAAATAATTATACTATGATATAAAATTTCGATCTTTTATAAACGTTCTAAAATTATAAAGTCATATAATAAAAGGAAATTAGGAATGAAAAAAATATTAATTATAATTACTTTAATGTTCAGCTCAATACTTTATGCCAACCCAGCTCCATTTGGACTTGAAATTCATAAAACTACATTAAAAGAAGCACAGGAAAAATATACTTTAATTGACAATGGAATTAATTATTATTCCAAAGGACCAATGTATACGATAAAAGACAGCGAACTACCACTTGATGCCTCAAAAGTAACGCTTATTTTTTCAAAAGATGAAAATATACTACTATCTGTTTCAGCAACATTTAATAAATCTAAATTTGAATCATTGTATGAAAATTTATCAAAAAAATACAAATTAATATTCGTAGACAATCAATATGCTACATTCACAGATGACCAAACTATTATCCATCTATATGTTCCCCATATGTCTTTTGATTCAACTGTTGAATATATTTTTAATGAATTTGATAATTTGAAAGAAGCAATACATATTGAAAAAATAAATTAAATTCGCAGATGAATAGAAATTTTTTAGCGTGTTTTCTTTTAAAAAAACGTTAGTAAGTCCCCTATTTTCCATTATTACGCACTTAATTTAATAATTGTAATTAAATCAAATAGTTAAAATTCAAATAATGTATATTATGTTAAATAATGAAATTATTACGAACTAAAATGACACCTTTTATATTCGCTATTTATCGCTAAAATTCTTAAATAGATGATTGGTTATAATAATTATCGAATAAATAATAATCCGATAATTATCAATATGTTAATCATTACTTGTCAGTAAAATAACTTCACTACCAGGCAATGGCATTTTTAAAATATGCTTTTTGATTTTGCCCCAAACCTGCATTTCACAAGCTTTACAGTTGAATTTTAGAATCAATTCTTCGTTATTTTGAACTAATTTCATTGGCGTAACTTTGGTTTTAACGCCCTGAATTCCTTTGGCTTGTTTTGGACATAAATTGAACGCAAATCGTAAACAATGTTTGGTAATCATCAACGGCGCATCATCTTTAACTTGATGCGCTTCATAAGCACTTTCAATCAATGTCACGCCATGCTGATTATAAAATTCTCTGGCTTTATGATTGTAAACATTGGCCAAAAAAGTTAACTGATTTTCCGGATATATTGGCGCTGGTTGAATTTCGGGTTTACGTTTTTTCGGTTGATAATTTGCTAATCGTGCTGTAGTGAGATTAGTAATAATATCTCGTCTTAGTTGATTAAGTTGGCTACTAGGAATGAAATAGACCGTTTCAAGTTCAATCTCTAAATGCGATAAATAATAAATAGTCTGTCCAAGTTTGGATAAATTATCCTTAATATTTTTTATCGCTTTCTCGGGTTGTTGGGCAAGATCAAATTCGCCATGGAGCTCTAATTGAACGTTTATCCCCTCTTCACTTTTAGCGACTAATTGGATACCTTTATCGCAATTACGTAATGTAAAGGTTAAGCCTATACGGCGTTGGCTGGAATCTTTAAGTAGATTTTGTTGCCATAGGTGATCTAAATTGCGATTGATGACATAGGGCAATTTAACCGAAAAAAGAGGTTTTGGGATTTCATTAGGAAATACTCGATAAAGATTAGTTGATAGTTTTTCCACGCGATCGGCTCGAAAACCAAAATTTTCACGCTTAATCAGTACATTAAGCCCATCACCATTGGTTAAGTTTTTGCTGGTGCTGATGTCGATACTTTGCTTTGTTACTTTAATTATTTCGCCAATTTGTAAGCCGACAAATTTTGGAGAATCAAATGCTCCTATATCTGGCTGTCGGCCACGAACAAAGTAATCGGTACTGCCTCTATGGAATGTTCGATCAGGATCGGGGGTGAAAAAGTGTTCAGTTTTTCCACTTGATGCAGGACAAAAATCGGTAGAATTAGATAAGATATCATCTAATTTTTGCCGATAAAATGACGTAATATTTTTGACGTAACTTACATCTTTATACCGCCCTTCTATTTTGAACGATCTTACGCCTGCTTCTATAAGCTGTTTTAAATTATTTGACTGATTATTATCTTTCATTGATAAAAGATGTTTTTCATAAGCGACAATTCGCCCTTGATCATCTTTTAAAGTGAAAGGTAATCGACATGCTTGAGAACAATCACCACGATTTGCACTCCGCCCTGTTTGTGCATGGGAAATATAACACTGACCGGAAAAAGCCACGCAAAGTGAGCCATGAATAAAAAACTCGATATTGGCATCGATTTGCTGATGAATGGTTGCTATTTCGGTTAAGTTAAGCTCTCTGGCTAAAACGATTTGAGAAAAACCAACATCCGATAAAAATTTTGCTTTCTCCGGTGTTCGGATATCCATTTGCGTACTGGCATGTAAATCGATTGGTGGAATATCTAAATTTAAAATCCCCATATCTTGTACAATTAACGCATCAATGCCTGCATCATATAGTTGCCAAATTAGTTTCCTTGCCGGCTCTAGCTCATTGTCATGTAATATGGTGTTTAAAGTGACAAATACTTTAGCGTAATACTGATGAGCAAACTCGACTAATTGCGCAATATCGCTAACTGAATTACCGGCGTTATGGCGTGCACCAAAATTAGGCCCACCAATATATACAGCATCTGCACCATGTAAAATGGCTTGTTTGGCAATTTCGATATTTTTAGCCGGGCTAAGTAGTTCTAATGTATTCGTAGCGTTTTTAGGATGCAACATGGTTACGTCTCATGAATGGTAAATAATGGACAGATACAATTTGGCAAACATTGGGAACATTACCCATGTTTGCCAAGAAGTTTCAGAAAACATATACGTTTAAGTAAAAAACTAACCGATAAATGATTGATTACGTAAAGCATCAATACGTTTATCTAAAGGTGGATGTGACATAAACAGTTCTGAAAATTTGATCTTTTTAGCACCATTAATACAAAATGCGAGGATTGAAGCTTGTTCAGTTGGTTCATGGCTGACTTTCAATTTTTCAAGAGCAGCGATCATTTTTGTTGCGCCGACTAATTTCGCTGACCCGGCATCAGCCTTAAACTCTCTATAACGTGAAAACCACATTACGATAAGACTCGCTAAAATACCAAAAATGGTTTCAAATACCATAACAATTAGGAAATAAACTAAATGAGAAGGAACTTTGCTGTCACGTTCATTAAGCGCTTGAGAAACAGCAAAAGATAATAAGCGAGAGATAAAAATCACAAAAGTATTAAGCACACCTTGTAACAAAGTCATTGTTACCATATCACCATTGGCTATATGGCTCATTTCATGGCCAATTACTGCCTCGGCTTCATCTTGAGTCATTGAATTTAATAGACCAGAACTGACCGCAACAAGCGAGTTATTTTTGGTTGCACCGGTTGCAAAAGCATTGATATCAGAGGCATTGTAAATAGCAACATCGGGCATATTAAGCTTAAGCTCAGATGATTGACGGCGCACAACATCAATTAACCATTGTTCTTGAGCCGTTCTTGGCTGAGTAATGATTTTCCCCCCAACAGAACTTAAAGCGATTTTTTTGGATAATAGTAAAGAAATGAAAGAGCCACCAAAACCAAAAATGCCAGCAAAGATAAGCAATCCTAAGGTACTATGGGCATCAACATGTAATAAACTTAAAATGATACCAAATACAAACATAACAGCTAAGTTAGTTAGAATAAATAATCCAACTCGCATCATAAACATATCCTCAATAATTGTTGTTATTAATATATTAAATTAGCTTTTTATATGATCTCAAAAAAGGTCAAAAGCGACAACTGATTTAATTTCAAATTTAAATATAATTAATTATTTGCGGATTTATTATGCAATGATGATTAGATGCATGAAGGAGGAAATAAATTCAAAATTAAACAGGTTGGGTGGAGACTCTATCAGCCACATCCCACACACATATTTTTTACTTTGGCTGCTTCCTTCCGGACCTGACCTGATGAGCAAAGAAATGTTGCAAGAGGACCCATAGAGCCTCCATAGAAGAGGCAGTATTATGCTTGAATATTTGAAATTTTACAACTATTTTTTTGAATAAAAAGACTAATCGGCCTTTCTTAAGCCTTAAACAAAAGAAAGGCGATTATTTGCAAGAATGCTTATAGAATTAATTCAACAATATTAAATTGTTAGATTTTTTTCTATACGCTCTCTAAATTTAATGCCAGGTCTGAATGTAACCACTCGACGAGCTGAAATATCAACACTTTCACCTGTTTTAGGATTACGTCCAGGACGTGAATTTTTATCACGTATGGCAAAATTACCGAAACCTGATAATTTAACTGGCTCACCTTTTTCTAAAGCGACTCGAATCTCTTCAAAAAAAAGTTCAACAAGGACTTTAGCTTCTTGACGATCGATATCAAATTTCTCGGCAAGACGATCTGCTATATCAGCTTTAGTTAATGTCATATGATTATTCTCTTAATATGGCTTTGAAACGATTTTGTAAAGCAATAACGCATTTGCTTACAATGTTTGTTATATCTTCTTCTTCAAGTGTACGTGATTTGTCTTGTAAAATCAAACTGATAGCAAGGCTCTTTTGATCAGCTTTGATATTATCACCTTGATATACATCAAATAAACTAACTTTGATAAGTTGCTCGCCACCGGCACGCTTACACTCAGCAATAATATCTGCTGCTGGAACTTTGTTAGAAACTACAATAGCAATATCTCGCTTATTTGACGGATACTTAGAAAGGTCTTGAGCAACAGGTACTTCTTTACCATTAATTTTAGCTAAATTTATTTCAAAAACAAGCGATTTACTATTTAAAGATAATTTTTTTTCGATTTCTGGATGTAAAACCCCTAAATGTCCGATAAGTTCGTTGTTTATGTAAATTGCTGCACTTTGTCCCGGATGTAGTGCTTCAAGATCAGATTTCTTAAACTCAATCTCTTCGGTACAACCTAATAATGAAAAGATAGATTCTAAGTCCCCTTTTACATCAAAAAAATCAACATTTTGTTTAGGTAATGCCCAATGTTCATCATATACATTACCGGTTACAACACCGGATAACATTAATTCTTGACGAACACCAAACTCACATTTTTCATCCGGTATAAAACGCAAGCCCGTTTCGAATAAACGAATACGTGATTGTTGACGATTTTGATTATATGCTACTGCGTCTAATAATCCTGACCATAATGATAAACGCATTACTGACATTTCACTTGAGATTGGGTTAGGTAAAACTATATCTTGCTGAGCCGGGTGTAGCGTTCGTTGAACTTTAGGATCGACAAAACTATAGGTCACTGCTTCTTGATAGCCCATATCTACGAGTAAATCTTTCACTCGACGCAATGAAATTTGGCTTTCCGGTTTCGGTTTCATGACAGATTCAGTTTTCATGTGCTCATTCGGAATATTGTTATATCCATAGATACGAGCAACTTCTTCAACAAGATCTTCTTCAATCTGTAAATCAAAACGCCAACTTGGTGAAGTAACTGTCCAAAGATCATTGGTATATTCAACAATGCAGCCCAATCTTACTAAAATATCAGTAATTTTTTGCGTTTCAATTGCATAACCAATAATGCGATCTATCTTTTCACGACGCAGTTTTATGGTTGCTTGTGTTGGTAGTTCATTTTGATTAGTAACATCAACAATAGGCGCTACCTCACCACCACAAATATCGATAAGCAACTGAGTTGCTCGCTCCATTGCAGCATGTTGTAAATACGGATCAACCCCACGTTCATAACGATGTGAAGCTTCAGTGTGTAAACCATATTCACGAGCTTTACCGGTTATTGCCAATGGTGCAAAAAATGCTGATTCAAGGAAGATATCTTTGGTTGAGTTTGTTACGCCCGATTTATCGCCCCCCATAATACCGGCCATTGCTAATACTTTCTGATGATCGGCAATAACAAGTGTTTTATCATTTAGTTTTACTTCGTTACCGTTTAATAAAACAAGTTTTTCACCTTGCTGAGCATAACGAACAATAATGCCTGAATCGATTTGTGCCAAATCAAATGCGTGCATCGGGTGACCTAGCTCTAATAATACATAATTAGTAATATCAACAACCGCATCAATTGAGCGAATGCCACCACGACGTAATTTCTCTTTCATCCAAAGTGGCGTTGTTGCAGTAACATCAATGTTTTTTATTATTCGGCCAAGATAACGTGGAGCGGCTTTAGGTTCATTGATATTAATTGGCAATATATCAGCAATTGTAGCTGGAACACTATCAATATTGAGCTGTTTCATTGAAATATTGTTAACTGCGGAGATATCTCGGGCAACACCAATGATACCAAAACAATCAGCCCGATTAGGCGTAACACTAATATCGATCATAACATCATTAAGGTTTAGATATTCACGGATATCTTGTCCTAAAGGTGCATCATCAGGCAGTTCAATAATACCATTGTGATCTTCAGAAATACCTAATTCTGAATATGAACAAAGCATACCTTCTGAAGGTTCGCCACGTAATTTGGCCGCTTTAATTTTAAAATCACCCGGTAGCACCGCTCCAATGGTTGCACAAGCAACAGTTAAACCTTGACGACAATTTGGTGCACCACAAACAATATCCAGTAAATCAGGTTTGCCAATATCAACTTTCGTTACACGTAGTTTATCGGCATTAGGATGTTGTTTACATTCAACTACCCTTCCAACAACGACACCCGAAAAATCACCGGCAACTTTTTCAACATCATCGACTTCCAATCCTGCCATGGTTAATTGATCGGCTAACATCTCGCTACTAATTTCTGGATTGATCCATTCACGTAGCCAACTTTCACTAAATTTCATGTTTTGATCTCCAGAATTAATTAAATTGTTTTAAAAAACGTAAATCATTTTCAAAGAAAGAACGTAAATCAGTGACACCGTAACGTAACATAGTTAACCGTTCAATACCCATACCAAAGGCAAAACCACTATATACGTCTGGGTCGATCCCCACATTACGTAAGACATTTGGATGTACCATTCCACAACCAAGCACTTCTAGCCATTTACCATTTTTAGCCTTAATATCGACTTCGGCAGACGGTTCAGTAAACGGAAAGTATCCCGGTCTAAAACGTATTTCCATATCTTCTTCAAAAAAGCAATGGAGGAAATCATGTAAAAGGCCTTTTAAGTGTGTGAAGCTGATATCTTTATCAACTAATAGCCCTTCCATTTGATGAAACATTGGAGTATGGGTTTGATCATAATCATTACGGTAAGTTCTTCCTGGTGCAATAATTCGAATCGGTGGTTTTTGACTTTCCATTGTTCGAATTTGTACCGTTGAAGTTTGAGTACGTAATAAACGTTTTGCATCAAACCAAAATGTATCGTGATCGGCACGTGCAGGATGATGAGCAGGAATATTTAATGCATCAAAGTTGTGATAATCATCTTCAATTTCTGGACCGGTTTCAACAGCAAATCCCAATTCGCCAAAAAACTCAACTAAACGATTTATTGTTTTAGTAACTGGATGTAATCCACCTAATTCAAGCGTTTTACCCGGTAAGGTGATATCGATTGTTTCATTAGCTAATTTTGCATCAAGGGCTTGACGCTCTAGAAAGCTGCGTTTTTGATTTAATATTTCAACGACTTCTTGTTTGGCATCATTAATTTTTTGACCGACAGCCGGGCGCTGATCAGCAGGAACATCACGTAATGAAGCCATTTGCATTGTAAAATAGCCTTTTTTACCAAAATATTCCACCCGAATCTGTTCGATAGTATTAATGTCATTAGCACTTTCAATAGCGGATTTGGCGTTGTTTACCAGTTCAACTAATTGAGACATACAGTTCTCCTGCTTATTGTTCATTACATAAAAAAAGCCTCTTCTGAGGCTTTTATAATTATTTTTCGTTTTTTATTTATGCCTCACGAACGATGATTGTTAACAAAGCTAAAAAAGAAACGAAAAATAACTAATTTCATGTTTAATCTACTCTTAATAAAATATTTTACTCTCAATATAAACATAAAAGCCGAGATAACTCGGCTCTTATAATGCTATTAAAGTGCAGCTTTTGCTTTTTCAACTAATGCAGCAAATGCATTTTTATCAAATACAGCGATATCTGCAAGGATCTTACGATCGATTTCAATAGATGCTTTCTTTAATCCATTAATAAAACGGCTGTAAGAAAGACCACATTGACGTGCAGCTGCATTGATACGCACAATCCATAATTGACGGAATTGACGTTTACGTTGACGGCGGTCACGGTAAGCATATTGTCCTGCTTTGATTACTGCTTGGAAAGCAACACGATATACACGTGAACGAGCACCATAATAACCTTTTGCTTGTTTTAAAATTTTCTTGTGACGTGCACGAGCAATAACACCACGTTTAACACGAGCCATAAACTATATCCTCTAAATAATTAACCAATAAATTAAGCGTATGGAACACACGCAACAACTAAACCTAAATCGCCTTTTGACACAGTAGTCAAACCACGTAAATGACGTTTACGCTTAGTTGATTTTTTAGTTAGGATATGGCTTTTGTTCGCTTGTTTATGCTTGAAGCCACCAGAAGCTGTTTTTTTAAAGCGCTTTGCTGCGCCTTTTACAGTTTTAATTTTAGGCATTTTAATAATTTCCACTTCGCATTGTTAATAAAAATAAAATAATGGTGTAATGATTAGTAAACTAAAAATTAGCTTGTTGAACCACTATTTCTTCTTCGGCGCTAGCACCATAATCATTTGACGACCTTCGATCTTAGTTGGATAAGATTCAATGATTGCCAAATCAGCTAAGTCTTCTTTAATGCGATCAAGCATTTCAGTTCCTAACTGTTGGTGAGCCATTTCACGTCCACGAAAACGTAACGTGACTTTGGCTTTATCGCCATCTTCAAGAAAGCGAATCAGGCTGCGGAGTTTTACCTGATAGTCGCCTTCATCTGTACCAGGTCGGAATTTAATTTCCTTAACCTGAACAACCTTTTGCTTCTTCTTCTGTTCTTTTGTTGCTTTACTCTTTTCATAGAGGAACTTGCCATAATCCATAATTCGACAAACAGGCGGCTCTGCATTAGGGCTTATTTCAACTAAATCTAATGTTGCTTCTTCAGCTTGTTTTAAAGCTTCATCTAAGCTAACAATACCGAGCTGTTCACCGTCAACGCCGGTTAACCTCACCTCGCGAGCAGTTATTTCATCATTAATTTTATGCGCGCGTGTTGACTGAATTCGTTTACTGACTTTAATATCTCATTCCTCCAAAGTAGTTTATCTTTAATTCATTTGTTCTAATGAACGAGTATGAATTTCGTTAAGCAACAATTCTATAACATGTTTCACTTCAAAGCTACCAAGATCTTTACCTTGACGAGTTCGAACTGAAATCGTACCAGATTCCATCTCTTTGTCACCACAGACAAACATATATGGAACACGTTTTAGAGTATGCTCACGAATTTTAAACCCAATTTTCTCATTTCTCAAGTCTGCTTTTGCTCTAATTCCAACTTTTTGCAATTCCTCGGCTAATTGTTTAGCATAATCAGCTTGTTTATCGGTGATATTCATAACCGATACTTGTAACGGTGCAAGCCATGTTGGGAAGAATCCGGCACAGTCTTCGATTAAAATCCCCATAAAGCGTTCCATTGAACCTAAAATAGCTCGGTGGATCATAACAGGGGTATGGCGTTCGTTATCTTCACCTACATAGGTCGCATCTAAGCGTTCAGGTAACATAAAGTCTAGTTGAACAGTACCACATTGCCATGCACGGCCTAAGCAATCATGTAAGGTAAATTCAATTTTTGGACCATAAAATGCACCTTCACCCGGTAAATATTCAAATTCAATTCCGTTTTCCGTTAGGCACTCTGCTAAATCTTTTTCAGCCAGATCCCATGTTTCATCTTTACCAATTCGTTTTTCTGGTCGAGTTGATAATTTAACAGTAATGTCGGTAAAGCCAAATGTACTATATGTATCATAAACCATTTTGATACAGCTATTGACTTCACTGCGGATCTGATTTTCAGTACAAAAAATATGTGCATCATCCTGAGTAAAACCACGAACACGCATTAAACCATGTAATGAGCCTGACGGTTCGTTTCGGTGACAACTACCAAACTCAGCCATTCTTAGTGGTAAATCGCGATAAGATTTTAAACCTTGATTGAAAATTTGAACATGTCCCGGACAGTTCATCGGTTTGATACAATATTCACGATTTTCAGATGACGTAACAAACATTAACTCTTTATAGTTACCCCAATGGCCTGTTTTTTCCCATAAAACCCGATCCATCATAAATGGACCTTTAACTTCTTGATAGTCATACTCTTTTAATTTGGTACGCACAAATACTTCAAGTTCGCGGAAAATAATCCAGCCATCGTTATGCCAAAACACCATGCCTGGCGCTTCTTCTTGCATATGATAAAGGTCTAGTTGTTTACCTATTTTACGGTGATCTCGTTTTGCCGCTTCTTCTAAAAACTGTAAATAGCTTTCAAGCTGTTTTTTATCAGCCCATGCAGTACCATAAATACGTTGTAACATTTTGTTTTCGCTATTACCACGCCAATAGGCACCGGCTACTTTTTGTAGTTTAAAATGGTGGCAAAAACGCATATTTGGTACATGTGGACCACGGCACATATCAATATATTCTTCATGATGATAAAGCGCAGGGGTTGAATCTTTTGGAATATTTTCATCTAAAATAGCGATTTTATACGGTTCACGGCGTTCCCAAAAGACTTCTCTTGCTCGTTCCCAGCTCACGACTTCTTTAATGACATCATAATTTTTCTTAGCCAGTTCATGCATTCGTTTTTCTAATGCATCAAGATCTTCCTGAGTCAAAGAGTGATCTAAATCGACATCATAATAAAAGCCATTGTCAATTGTTGGACCAATAGCCATTTGAGTATCTGGCCATAATTGTTTGATAGCATGCCCTAATAAATGCGCACATGAATGGCGGATGATTTCAAGTCCGTCTTCATCTTTAGCCGTAATAATCGCTACCGTTGCATCGTGATCGATAACATCACAAGCGTCTTTACGTTCACCATTAACACGACCTGCAATACACGCTTTAGCCAGTCCGGCACCAATACTTTGGGCAACCTCTAAAACAGTTACGGGTTTATCAAATTGACGTTGGCTTCCGTCAGGAAGAGTAATAATTGGCATAATAAATCCTTATAACAGTGGTGCGCCACACGAAAGCGCACATGCGTACATAAATAAATAGACCGTGTATACTATCACTTATCATAATCATTTTAAATAGGCTTAAACTTGATTTAAAAATAGATTTTTAACTTATCGTATAAGTATAAAGTGAAAAGACATAGTAGAAGTGAAATTGCCTAGCTTTAATCATTTGGGAAAAAAGCCAGGCGTGATAATAAATTATAATTCAGATAAATAGGCTTCAGGCAAAATTGGCATTGGACCACTTTGCGTACAAACGTAAGCAGCTATATGATTTGCTTTACTATTAATTTCCTGCAACGCTTTACCTTTCAAATATAAAATACTACTTATTGCCATAAATGAATCACCGGCACCAACAGTATCAATCGCTGTGATTTTTTCAGCCGGTTGATAATTTTGCTCACTTTGGGTGATCAGATGACTGCCCTCACTGCCACAAGTATAAATTAATAACGTTAATTGATAATGCTGGTTAAGGTAATTAAACAGCTCTTTTGGATCAGATTTTATTTTCAACAATTGGCAAATAATAGGTAATTCTTCATCATTTAACTTTAAGATATTGGCATGCTCAATACACAAAAGTAATGTTGAAGGATTATAATGATTTTGTCGTAGATTGATATCAACAATAATTTTGGTTTGTGGCGATAGATGCGCAATAATTTCTTTTAGTAATTCATGATTGTGTGGATTGCGTTGAATTAAGCTACCGAAATAGATTGCATCTAAATCATTTTGTTTGATAAGCGCTAATAATTGCTCGGTTAAGGCGATATCGTCCCACGCAACAGGATTAACTATGTCATAAGTGGGTTTCCCTGCTGAATCTAATTCAACTAATACCGTTCCTGTTGGATAACTGTTTGATATTTGGAGTTGATGTGGAATTTTTAGCTTCTCAAGCTCATTACTTAATTCTTTACCGTTTTCATCATTTCCAATAGCAGAAACTAATATAGCATTTGCCCCAGCTGATTTAGCATGGTAACAAAAATTGGCAGCCGCCCCGCCAATTTTTTTGCCATTTGGTAAACAATCCCATAAAAACTCACCTATTGCGACAACTTTTACATCATTCATCTTCAATTAGTCCTTGTTTGACATCAATGTTTTTTTCCATACTGTCGGCTTGCTTTTGCCAATCATCAAATTGATCATATGCAGTATATATAGTCGATCCAGTTGGTAATTCTGGGTATTCATTTTCACCATTGGTCCCCCAATTCACCCAACCGGAATCTTTACGCTGAACAATTTGATAACGTCCAACAATATTGCTTGTATACCAAACCATACAATACCCTGTTTCCGGATTAATTTCAGCCGTTTTATTTGCAGCAAGAGGAAAAATCGTTTGATCTGGTACATGATTAACATCAATTTCTTTGGCAAATAATATTTCTTTATTACGTTCACTGTTATGAACAACATGATGTGCTTTACGCAAAATAGTCTCAACATGCGCTTTTATTTCTTCATCACTTAAAATACCCTCTTTCACACAAAATAGCCGCCAGAAGTAATCCCACGATACGGCATTAATGTTATCACCAATTGACTGTCGATAACTTCTCGCATTTGGAGAAAGTTTATCAAGAGGTTGGGATAAAATTCGGTTAACTTCATCGGCTAAAATATTGGCATAACGATCTCCTTGTCGATAATAAGTGCCGCCGTAACTAGCAAAACGAGAAAATACCAAATTATTTTGACCACTTTCATACTCATCGCCCACAGTGATCTTATTTATGACCGGCATGCCATCAACATAGGTTTCAAAGTCATCAACATAATAAGTACGTCTAAACCAGGGTGATTGATAGAAAAATTCCCACACAATTGAGAATGATTTATTGCGTAAAGCGGGATCTAATCCATTAGGTATTTGACCATTAAATCGATAACGACAATAAATCGCACCTTCAACTTCTGTCTCACACTCAACGACCGTATGTTCTGGCGGATTGATTAAGCCATTTGCAGGTGTAAAAAATGGTCCATAAAATCCACCAATAGCATTAGAGCAATCTTTAATCAAATTGAGTCCTTGAGCTTTCGCTGCAAAATAGCGAATCCCCCATTTTCCATATGATGTACCATCAGCCGTGCCACGACATAATTCTAAAATATAATGCCCGGTATCCAATCTTTTAATTCCGTCTGCTAATGTAGGCGCTAATTGTTTTATTCCTGTAAAAGTATTTGATTGCGTGTTTGCATCTAAATGCAACGTATAGTTTTCAACCAATTGATTTAAATTAGTTACGATAAAAGCAATGGAACAAGCCGTAATAAATTTATTCGTTTGATCATAAACCATATCGAATAATTGATGTGGTACAACCTCTCCTTGCTCATTGATAAGTTTCATTTGAGCAGGATCAACTGGCTGTTGCTTAAAAAAAAGGCGGGTAATGACAGGTTCATTATGTCGACAGATACCGTCCGGATTGTTTAACATCAACGTACATTTTTTCATTTTATTGTCCTATTAATTAAATTGGGTATTATTCACATAAGCAAAGAAATCAATTTTTTATGGCTTATTGAGATCTTTTTCGTTTTAACATATCGACATATACCGCTAAGAAGATAATTACGCCTTTGGCAACCAATTGCCAAAATGAATTGACACCTAATAGATTCAAGCCATTATTAATAATACCGATAACAATGACACCTAAAATGGTGCCACTAATCCGACCTATTCCGCCTGACATAGATATGCCGCCAAGTACACAAGCGGCTATTGCATCCATTTCATATCCTTGTGCCACTGAAGGTTGCCCGGAATACATTCGAGCAGCAAGAACGATTCCGGCGAAAGCTGCTAAAAAACCGGCAATGGTATAAACAACGATTTCAATCCGTTTAATAGCAATACCAGATAATCTTGCTGCTTCACGATTACCACCCAACGCGTAAATATAGGTGCCTAAACGAGTACGATTTACCAGAACTAACATAATGACAATAAATACCAACATATAAATTACCGGGTATGGAATCATTCCCAAATAACCCGTACCAATGCGAGTAAAACTCTCATCAAAAATGCGAATGGATTGACCGCCACTATAAATGTAACCAACACCACGTGCGATCATCATCATCGCTAAAGTAACGATAAAGGGCGGAATACCGGTATAAGCAATAGCAACGCCGTTAGCTGCACCACAAAGCGTACCGATAAGCAAGCCTAAGAAAATTGCCGGAATGATGCCCATTTCGCCTATTGAGATAAATCCAACCGTCAGCGTGCCTGCCATTGCAACAATAGACCCCACCGATAAATCGATTCCACCTAATATGATGATCAACGTCATTCCTAATGCTAAGCACATATTGGTAGATACTTGTCGTAACACAGATAACATATTTTCTTGAGTCAGAAATACAGGGCTTGCAAAAGTTAAAATGACACTAATCAATAAAAGCGCAATTAATATCCCTATATTATGCGTAATGAAATTTTTAAAACTTCTGATAATAAAATTATTGGTTATTACCGATCGATGATAGAGCGTATCATCTGATTGTTTGATAGATTGGCTAGCCATTTTTAAGCTCTCCCTGTTGCTAATTTCATAATCTTTTCCTGTGTAAGTTCATCATGAGATAGTTCACCTTGGATTTGGCCATTAGCGACCACATAAACTCTGTCACACATATTGATAATCTCGGGTAGTTCTGATGAAATCATAATAATGGCTATACCGCTTGAACAAAGTTCATCGATGATTTGATAGATTTCAGCTTTGGCGCCAATATCTATTCCGCGAGTCGGTTCGTCTAAAATGATGACTTTAGGGTGAGTGGCTAACCATTTGGCTATGACCACTTTTTGTTGATTACCACCACTTAATTGGCCAACTATTTTGTCAGCACTTGGCGTTTTTATATTGAGTTTTTTAATATAGTATTGAATCATCTCCTTCTGCTTGTGTTGATTAACAAAGCAACCATGCATAAATTGTTGTAATACCGTGAGTGTGAGATTAAATGCTATACTATGAGATAATATCAGCCCCTGTTTTTTCCTATCTTCAGGTATTAATGCGATACCAATATCAATCGCATCTTGAGGAGAATTTATCTTAACCAGCTTATTATCAAAATAAATTTCTCCACTATCATATTTGTCTGCACCAAAAATGGCCTGCATGATTTCACTTCTTCCTGCACCCATAAGGCCAGAAAAGCCTAAAATTTCTCCTTTCTTCAATTTGAAATTGACATCACTAAAAAACCCTTTCTTAGTGAAATTCTTTACCTCTAATAGGCATTGACCATTTGATTGATAATGTCGTTGATAGTAATTATTTAAATGACGACCGACCATCATTTTGACCAATTCATCAATATTGGTTTCATTGGTATTGACTGTATCGACATAACTTCCGTCACGTATAACAGTAATTCGGTCAGTGATAGCAAATAACTCATCCATACGGTGTGAAATATAGATGATACTAACGTTATGTTCGGTTAACTTTTTAATCATTACAAAAAGCTGTGCGACTTCTTTATCGGTTAAAGAAGAAGTAGGCTCATCCATAATTAGTATGCGCACATTAAATGAAATGGCTTTAATGATTTCGATAAGTTGTTGTTGTGCAATGGTTAATTCATGAACAGGACGCAATACATCAATGGTTAACCCCATGCTTTGCATCATGATTTGTGCTTTGGCGATCATTTGACGATGATCTTTAAAACCTAATTTAGTCCTAGGCTCACGCCCTAAAAAGATGTTTTCATATACACTAATATAAGGAACTAATACAATTTCTTGATGAATGACATTAATTCCTCTTAATTGCGCATCTTTAATACCATTAATTATTTCGGTTTTACCGTAAATCATAATTTCACCGGCATCGGGTTTATAGATGCCACCGATAATTTTGATTAATGTTGATTTGCCGGCACCATTTTCGCCTAATAATCCATGCACTTCACATTGTTTTAAATTAAAATGCATGTCTTTTAATGCATGAACACCAGCAAACTTCTTTTCGATATGAGATAGTCGTAATACAACTTGTTCCATAGTAATATCACCTTATTGATAGCAATCGCTGGAAAAAGCTTAAGCAGATTGCTATTGCCAAACTTTTACGCCATTTTTTTCAATCATCTCTTTAGTGATAGGAAAAGTTGGTACTAAGATCTCTTTAGCTACAGGCTCTCCTGCTAAGACTTGCTTGCCGATTTTATATGTCTCTTTAGCCAACTGAATTGGTGCTTGTGCAACCGTTAATGTTAAATCACCATCGCTGAACGCTTTTTTACCGTCGGGTGAGCCATCAACTGTGTAAACTTTGACATTTTTTAGTTTATTAGATGCTTTTAAAGCAACAACGACACCTAATGCAGAAGGATCATTTACGGCAAAGAAAGCCTGTAAATCGGGGTGAGCTTGAATAATATCTTC
Organism: Gilliamella sp. ESL0405; assembly: GCF_019469205.1. NCBI lineage: Bacteria > Pseudomonadati > Pseudomonadota > Gammaproteobacteria > Orbales > Orbaceae > Gilliamella > Gilliamella sp. ESL0405. The sequence goes on from NZ_CP048265.1 coordinate 1,402,814, forward strand.
AGCAATAGGCATAGTTACTTCTAAAGCACATTTTCCATTTTGTTGAGATACAACCTCAAATTTACTTTTATTATCACCTAAGCCGGCATAAAAACCATCCGCTCTTAACACACTGGCACGGTTAAACGGGCAATCAATTACTGCAATTTTTGCACCATTTGGAAAATCTTTGGCCATTTGTTCACCATTAATTTTACCTGCAAGGAAATTATCTGACGCTACAGTACTGACAACTAAGTCATCATCACTAATCGGGTTATCAATAACGACAACAGGAATTTGTTTTTGTTTAGCTGCCAGTAAGCCTTGTCTGATTCCTTCTGAATCGACAGCAATTAAATAAATGATGTCTACTTTTTGATTGATAACATCTTCCATCATAGATATCTGTTTGGCTTGGTCATATTGAGGGTCAATCAGAATATATTGATCATTATTTTGTTTAGCTATTTCAGAAAAAGTATCGGAGATAGCAGTAAAAAATGAGTTGTTCAAAGTTGAAGTGATAAAAGCAAACTTGATCGGCTTATTATCATCAGCATTTACAAGTTGAAAACAACCTGTAAAAAATACAATTAAAATTGTTAAGCATGTTGTTATGAATTTTTTCATAAAGCCACCTCGGATAATCAAATGATTTATAAACAAAATTTACTCATAAAGTTAAAGCATTAAAATAATGCTGAAATATTTTGAGCAAATCCAGCCTAATTATCCGAGATGATCTTGACAATATTAATCTTTACTTTTTTATTATTTATGATATCAAAGTCACTTTTTTTAAAAACTTGTAAAATGTAATTTATCAAGTTTAGCGGTTATGTCATACTATATATATTATTCAAAATTGATTAGGGATTACTATGGCAAATAAAAGTGAGCAGATATATCAAGAAATATTGTTGCAAATCAAAAGTGGCGTTTTAGATTGTCATAGTGCTCTGCCCTCTTCATCCGATTTGAGCCTGTTTTATAAAACATCTCGACCAACAATAAGCAAAGTATTTTCAAAGTTAAAAAATGAGGGCTATATTGAAGGCAAACAAGGCGGAAAGTTTTATGTTAGACAACCGGAAAATGAACAGGTAACAAAATATATTTGCGGCATCTTAGCACCAAGGCTAGAACAAGATGAAAGCCGCATGATTCTTGATAGTTTATATTCTCAAATCGCTAGTTTAGCAAATGATTATCAGTTTTCTCTTTTATGGGCGGGTATGCTAACTAAAAGCCAAAATATTCAATCTATTTTGAATGATGTAGAGAAGGTTATCATTAATTACACCAAAAATAATATTCATGGCATCTTTTTTACACCTTTAGAATTTCATCCTTATGCAAGCGTTATTAATCAAAAAATTATCGATCTCCTTAATCAATATGAGATACCTTGTATATTGCTTGAGCGTGATTATTGTCGGTTTCCTCATCGAGGCATGGCCGACTTAGTCAGTATTGACAATATTGCTGCCGGATATATTGTTACTCAGCATTTTCTTGAACAGAATCATAAGCAAATTGCTTTCGTTTCCAAAAGTGATTCTGCCAATACTATTGCATTAAGAATTATCGGCTATAAACAAGCGCTGGTTGATGCAGGAATTACCAAAGATTGGATTATTCAAATTCCGCAAATAGATGAAAAAGTAATAAATCAATTAGCAAAATTAAATATTAAGCATGTTGTTTGTGGTAACGACTTCACCGCAATGCAATTAATTTCATTAAATCAGAGAATCAATCCAAAACATAAATTATTTACCATCAGCTTTGATGATGCAGATTACGCTTGTCATCTTGCTACCCCACTTTCAACATACAGGCAACCGTTGGCAAGTATTGCCTTAACTGCGGTTGAAACGCTAATTCAGCGAGTCAATAACCCAGCATTACCGATTCGTACTATCTATGTCAATGGAGAATTAGTGATTCGGGCATCAAGTGGAACTTAATATCGCCCGTATTGATATCGGCTCTTAATAAAAATACCGATATGCAGCAAATATGTGATAATCATGTTAAACATAAAGTGACAGTGTCACCACAATAAGCAGCTTTTACAGTCAGGTTTAAAAAACATTCGATTAAAACAGCTAAATTTTTAAAAATAATTCTCTACTTTTGAACGGCTTTGAACCGACATAAGGTTTCATCGCCATACGGGTAAATCGTTTGGCCGCTTTGAGGGTATCTTCATCATCAAACTGCCTATGACCTAATGCTAATACTTGTTTACCTGTAAAACTGGTACTATTTTGCATTAAGCTACTGATAAATCCTTTTTCTGATTGATATTGATAGGACATTGATTCAACAATTTCATCGCCGGTTACACTGCAATGAAAAAAATCAACGTGATAACCCAGATTCTCTAATAATGCTAATTCAAAAACTCTTAATACCTTTTCAGCAGGCGTTTGTTGAGCCAATTGTTGGATACTTTTAAGATAATCATCAAACAGGGTTGTCATTTCGGTTTCAGCGACTAACACCCGGTGTAATAATTCATTTAGATAAAAAGCGCTATATAGCCAAATCGAGACCAAAGGTAGCGTGAGCGAAATCGCCTCAACCTGACGTAAGTTTTTGATTTCACCGTGCCCAGAATACTGCACAATTAATGGCGTAAAAGGTTGTAATATGCCTTTAAGAGACGATTTTTTTCGCCTTGCACCTTTTGCCAATATGGTAATTTTCCCGACATTTTCTACAAACAAGTCAACCAATAAGCTGCTTTCGCTATAAGTTCTTGTATGTAGCACAAATGCTCTTTGCCAATTTTCCATTCAAAAAACCTTTTAATTACCTAGTTTATTTAATTAAAAATAGTATCTGACCAAAATTTGAGTAATTTTATGAAATTTTCAACTGAACTTCTGCTGAAAATCCGATATAATCAATAACTAATTATGGGATAACTAAAAGAAAAATTAAAAACTATGGAACTATTTTCAACAATCTTACTTCTTGTATTAATTGTATCACTTTCCGGTGTCGTTATAAAAATGCTACCAATACAAATTCCACTACCGCTAATGCAAATCCTATTAGGTTGTATGTTAGCTGCTTTTGGTGTTTATTTGAAATTTGATCCGGAACTATTCCTTGTCTTATTTATTCCACCATTACTTTTTGCTGATGGTCGAAAAACTTCAGTTAAAGACTTTGTGTACAATTTTAGAGAGATTGTTGGACTAGCACTTGTTTTAGTTGTTATATCGATTATCGCTTTAGGCTATTTTTTATATTGGATGTTACCAAACGTACAATTAGCGGCAGCTTTAGCTTTAGCAGCAGTATTATCCCCAACCGATGCGGTCGCATTAAGTGGTATTGTGGGTAAAGGCCGCATTGATAAAGAAAAAATGGAAATCATTGAAGGTGAAGCGTTAATGAATGATGCTTCAGGCTTGGTATCGTTAAAATTTGCTATTGCCATTGCCGCTGGAGTATTACAATTTAATTTAATTCAAATTAGTATTACATTCTTTATTGTTGCTATTGGTGGTTTGGCTGTCGGTGTATTATTTACCTGGTTATATGCACGTATTTTACGTAAAATTAATCAGCTCACTCACAATGACCCGGCAATTCAAATTGTTCTACTATTCTTACTCCCTTTTGCCGCTTATATCATCGCTGAAGAGTGCCATTGTTCAGGCATTTTAGCCGCAGTGAGTGCCGGTATGACAGTTAACCACTCCAATATGATGCGAAATGCTCCATTAACTGCACGGTTACAATCCGATAGCACTTGGTCTATGTTAACCTTTGTCTTTAATGGATTTGTGTTTATTTTATTAGGCATTCAGTTACCGAGTATTTTAGATAATACTTTTGCTGAAAACCAAACTGATGCCTCAATTGAATTATGGCAATTATGCTTAATTGTATTGTTTGTATTTATTGTGTTAATGTCCACCAGATTTGCCTGGTTATGGGCAATGAAACACATGCCGACGATGCCATTTGGTACAAAACGCCCTCTTGCATTTAGATCATACACGACAAGAGATCTTTTAGTTTCAACCTTTGCTGGTGTGCGCGGTGCCATTACATTGGCTGGTGTTTTATCCATTCCGATGACTATTGGTGGTCGTTACCAGTTAGTCTTTATTGCAACGGGTATTATCTTAGTTTCATTGATAGTTGCGGTCATTGTATTACCTATTTTATTACGTGGTAGCGTGATTTTAGATAATTCAGAACAAGATAATGAAATTTTAACCGTCAAAGGCCAAATGGCAGAAGAAGCGATTGTTAGTCTGGAAAAGATGCAAAGCAATTTACTGCAAGAAACTTCTGAAGCGGGTCTGGATCAAGAAATTATCCATGAAGTTGGTTCACGTGTTATTGGTTCATTAAGACGAAGAACGGGTCTTAAAGATTTAGAACAAAAGGCGTTAGAAGCAGAAAACTTAGAAAGACGTATGCGTTTAGTTGCTATCGGTGCTGAGCGTACAGCTTTATTACAAATGAAAGTTCGTAATGAAGTAAGTGAAGAAACATTTGAACATTTAAATACTGACTTAGATATTTATGAAAAAATGATTTCCGGAGATGCCTAAATGATTGGAAACAAGCATCAATTTCTAAGCAAAATCCATTCACAATTTGTCGATAAAGCCCCTCAAATGCTGGGGCTTACACTCAAATGTGTGCCTTTTGAAGTTAAAAAACGCACTATTGAGCAATTATTACAGTTGCAATTTAAACAATCGCTTGAAGATGGTGACCTTGATTTTTTAGAAGATCGTTGGTTGAAAATTCAAGTGACCGATTTAGATCTTATTTGGTTTGTTAGCCTTATTGAAAACAAATTGGTAGTCAGTCGGGAAGAAATTGCAGATGTCTCTTTTATCGGTAATGCTAATGATTTAATCATGATAGCCACCCGACGCCAAGACCCGGATACCCTTTTCTTTCAACGCCGATTAATTGTTGAAGGAGACACTGAATTAGGGTTATATGTGAAAAACCTAATGGATTCTATTGAACTCGAAGCAATGCCTAAATTCTTAAGGCTCACGCTTGAAAAACTAGCAGATATTATCCAAACCTCGCCAATCCATTAATATATTGCCCTCAGTTATTGGGGGCTATGTGACACTAAACTCCCCTTTTCTATTTAACGATTTAAATAGTTTTTTAACACCCTATACTCATAAACTAAAGGTTATTTTTCTTAGGTGTTTTAACGAAGATTAATGATTTTTGATCTTGATTATCTGCCTGCTTTTGTTAAATCAATTAATTTTGAAAACTTACCATTTGGCTAAAATAAAATATATAAAAAAATAATAAACATTTGATCATTTACTGATCAGATAAGCCACCACAATAAATTTTATCAATAATAAAGAGAGGAGATACCAATAATCTGAGACGATATAATATGGTCAAAATCAGATAATTATAACTATTGCCATTAATACATAAAAGTGACCCTATTTCGAATCATGTGAACATCATTATTTTCAACTCTCTGAAAACGAATAAACGCTGGTTTATGTGACATTTTCAGTACTTTCATTTTAGTTTTCTTAAAAATCATATTATTAGAAATCTTAAGTCAACATGATTTAAGATATCTCAAATATTAAATGAGGTGTCATATGGCAACAGAAACAATAGGTCAACGAATACGTAAACGAAGAAAAGCTTTAAATTTAACGCAAAAAAACTTAGCAAAAACATTAAATGACGCAACTCATGGTTCTATATCTCAATGGGAATCAGATACAACATCACCAAGTGCCAAAAATTTATATGATTTATCTAAAGCATTAGAATGCGATTTTGTGTGGTTACTTAATGGTGGTGAAGAATCAAGCGTGATCCCTGCTTCATTCAAATCCCATAAAGTCCCGCTTATCGATTACTCCCAAGTTAGAATATGGATAGATTCAAAAGAACAGAAAAATGTCACTGTTTTAACTCATATTATGACATCATTGAAATTATCCAATAAAGCATTTGCCATTGAAATAGTTGGCGATTCAATGGAGCCAGAATTTAAAGAAGGTGATGTTGTTATCATTGATCCCGATATACAACCTACCCCCGGCGAATTTATCGTAGCAATTATTCCGGAGTGGCAAGCCACTTTTCGAAAATATCGTGAATTAGGTCAGGATAGCGACGAAAAAATGCTGTTTGAAATTATGCCACTTAATCGCGATTACACGGCAATGAGCAATAAAAAACAACAAATTAGTATTGTTGGCACAATGGTTGAGCATAGAATATTTAGAAGAAAAAGATAAAAATTTTTTTATTACACCAAAACAGATAATCGGTATAGTTTAATGATAAAGATATCAAATCAAAAACATACCCCATACCAACAAATCACTTCAAATAACCAACACTAAAAAGTATAGATCATAACTCCAACAAAACTGGGAGTTATGTGCTTATCATTTTAGATAATTATTTAAAAAATCGTATTTAATTCCGTTCAATTTCAAACAGCGTTTTATACTTTTAACATTTTTTTTATAAAAATCCCTTATTTATTTTTCAAATTTGATAAAAATGTTAATTAAATTTAGAAATCTTAAATTTATTATTGACATTTAATTTTAGATGTCTTAAATAGACAACTCGTTTTGAATTTTAGATAGGTTTACTTAAAGTGAAAAATGAAAGAAAAACAAAATCAGTTAATGAGTTATTCTTTATTATGCGCTTTTCGTTAGTCATTTCTGAAATCAAAACGAGTTTCATTCCGATAAAAGCTATCCTTCCAAAATAGCTTGAAAAATCTGACAGCTGGAAAGACAGCGATATACTACATCCTTTTTGCCCTCGTTAATGAGGGCTTTTTTTGATAGCAAAGGGATTTAATCTGGCTATTTAACGGCACTCAAACTCTTCTAATGACAAATTTGAAAGGCAATTGTGACATTTTATGCTATGCTTAGCGTCAATGAATAACTAGTATTCTATACTGATAATACGGCGAAACATGCTTAATCATTATTAAGTCAAATAGCTATCATGTTATACCATAGACTTTCAGTTTTTATCGGGTATTAAAAAGCTAGTTCGGAACTCAATTTGTACACATTTGCAAGTGAACAGATAAAAACAGTTAAACAGCCAAAAAACAAAAATGTGCTAAACAGATTATATCTAATAAAATATAAATAAAAATAACAATCACGGGCAAAGTTACACAATGAAAAACAATTCAGAACAGCCAACATTTTATTTTCATGATTATGAAACTTTTGGTATCAACCCTGCTTTAGACCGCCCCGCTCAATTTGCCGGCGTTAGAACCGATTGTGATTTTAATATAATTGAAGAGCCTTTGGTCATTTACTGCCAATTAGCGCCAGACTATTTACCCAATCCAGAAGCTGCACTAATTACTGGTATTACACCACAAATTGCCAATCAAAAAGGTGTGTGCGAAGCTGAATTTACCCAATTAATTTATCAAGCGTTTAGCAAAGCTAATACCTGTATTTTGGGTTATAACAATATTCGCTTTGATGATGAAGTTACTCGTAATATTTTATACCGTAATTTTTATGATCCCTATGCGTATAGTTGGCAAAATGGCAATTCCAGATGGGATCTTCTTGATGTTGTTCGAGCTTGTTATGCCTTAAGACCGGATGGAATTAACTGGCCAACTAACGATTTAGGTTTACCCAGCTTTAGGTTAGAACATTTAACAAAAGCCAATAATATTGCTCACGAACATGCGCATGATGCCATGTCAGATGTTTATGCCACCATTGCCATGGCGAAACTGATAAAAGAGAAACAACCGAAACTTTTTCAATATTTTCTCTCAATGCGACATAAAAACAAAGTTGCCGAACTTATTGATGTAATCAATATGACACCAATAGTCCATGTTTCAGGAATGCTAGGCAGCTATCGAGGCAATCTGTCTTTAGTCTGCCCTATCGCCTGGCATCCAAGTAACAGTAATGCCGTTATTGTTTGTGATCTCACCGGGGATGTGGATTCAATCATCAATTTACCCGTTGAGCAAATTAAAGAAAAGCTTTATACCAAAACAGAAGATTTAGAACTTAATGAATCTCGCATTCCGCTAAAATTAATACACAGCAACAAATGCCCTATTGTGGCACCGTTAAAAACATTGTTACCACAAAATGCTCAGCGATTTAATATCGATATTGACCAGTGCTTAGCAAAGCAACAAAAACTATTACAACATCAAATTGTACTGCAAGACAAAATGCGCGCATTATTTGATACTCAGCAGGACTACCCGATAAGTGATGATGTCGATGCCCAAATTTATAACGGTTTTTTAAATAGTCAGGATAAACTGCGTTGCCAGACTATTCGAACAACACCTATTGAATTATTGACAAGTTTATCATTGGATTTTGATGATCCTCGTCTGAGTAAGCTATTTTTTAGGTATAAAGCGAGAAATTATCCTCAAACTTTAACAGAACAAGAACAAATGATTTGGCGAGATCATTGTCGTGACAAGCTCACATCAGCAAAAGTCCAAGACTATCTATTAACACTCGAACAGCTTGCAGAAGCTAGCTATCAACAACCGGATAAAATCGCAATAATTAAACAACTTTATCATTATTGCCATTATTTAGTTGGATAATTCAATTTTACGGGCGTATCATACGCCTAAAAATATTTGTGTCATTCACAGCAACCGGAATGATGATCATCATTAAAGTTTAAAAATAATAGCATTGACGTTATGAAACATTTTTTAGCCAAACATGCCACGGTAAAACATCGGCTTTATTCTTTATACTATACACTTTTCAGTTACGGACGAGGGCTAATCATATTAACCCTTTGTTTGTGGGCAGGGAATATTCTTTCTGAGCTGTTACCGATCATGATACCCGGCAGTATTATCGGTTTATTAATTTTATTTTTCTTATTGGCTTTTCAATTGATCCCAACATGTTGGATTAAAAACAGTTGTAATCTGTTTATGCGTTATATGACAGTGCTTTTTATTCCCGCAGCTATGGGCATCATGGATAATTACGCTTTGTTGTTAAAAAACTGGGTACCGATTATCTTTGCTAGTGTTGGTGGTTCATTTATAGTATTGCTCTTAACTGCTTATTTAACTGAGTTTTTACATAAACCAGAAAAATCATCACTTCATCAAACACCAAACGAGGAAAAACAATCATGATATGGATGTTACCTCTTACACTATTTATTTTTCTTATTATCCGTAAAATCGCATTTAAAATTAAAACACCATTATTTAATCCTTTGGTTATTTCAGTCATTGTTTTAATTCCAATTTTACTTGTAACCCAAACCACCTATACACAATATCTAAGCAATGTAAAAATTATCAACGATTTGCTGCCTTACTCCGTAGTTGCCTTAGCCTATCCATTGTATGAGTTAATACCTCAAATCAAAGCTCGCTGGAAATCGATAATGATAATCACCTTCACGGCTTCCATTGCTTCAATGATTACAGGTGTTTGTATTGCATTTTGGTTAGGTGGAGATAATGAAGTGGCGGCATCAGTTTTACCTAAATCAGTGACAACTGCCATTGCCGTGACGATTGCAAGTGATCAAGGTGGTGTTCCGTCTATTGCTGCATTGTGCGTAATACTTGTCGGTACGCTTGGTGGTATATTCGGACATCAAATACTCAATTTTGCGAAAATAAAATCAGCGTCAGCAAGAGGTTTATCAATAGGTGCAGTATCACATGCTGTTGGTACAGCTCGTTGCATTGAGGTAAATTACAATGAAGGTGCCTATAGCTCTTTGTCATTAGTTCTCTGCGGTATCATGACATCATTGACAGCACCTTTTTTATTTCCAATAATGGTATTTATTTTTAATTGGTTTTAGTATGACGTTGAAAAAATTTATTGGCTGTTTGGTCGGGTTTTGCATATTAATCATAGTGATAATTATCGGCCTAGATCGCTGGATTAGCTATAAAACAGCGCCATACATCTATCATGATGCAGACAAACTACCTCATCGAGCAATCGGCGTTGTTCTCGGCACGTCAAAATATGTTCAAGGTGGCGGTATTAACGGTTTTTATCGAAGCCGAATAGAGGGAGCGATCAATCTCTATTGGCAAAAAAAAGTCGATTATTTAATTCTTAGCGGTGATAACGCCCTGCTAAGTTATAATGAACCAATTACGATGAAAAAAGATTTAATAAAAGCCGGGATCCCTCAAGAATCGATTGTTTTAGATTATGCCGGTTTTCGAACTTTAGACTCAGTGGTAAGAGCCAATAAAGTATTTAATGCTGATGATTTCACTATTATCACTCAAGAATTTCATTGTGAACGAGCAATCTTTATTGCCCTTGCTCAAGGGATTCAAGCACAGTGTTTTGCTGTTCCGTCGCCTAGCAGCATGAAATTAGTTCGAATCCGTGAAATATTTGCGCGAGTTAAAGCATTTATTGATCTGTACATACTGGATAATCAACCGAAATACCTTGGACCTGCCATGCCTATCATTACTGATGATCAATAATTAGAGCGTTAAAATCTTGTCAAGAACTTTCAGAAAATATATACGTTTAAGTATAAAAATGGTTAAATCATCGCAATTAAAAAGGTTTAATCTTGAAAATTGACTTCCAGCTTTTATGTTTAAGGAATCTTAGGATAACGGTTGACTGCTTTATAAGTTCTACGACTGAATTTAATGCATATTTCACAATTAGCAACTGAGGTTAACACATCAATTGAAAGCTCCATGATACCTAAACAATCAAAATAACTGGCAATGCCTTTACTATTATTAATAATCGTCACTTGCTAGTAACAAAAAATCCTGTCAAGAACTTTCAGAAAATATATGCGTTTTAGTATAAAAACCAATTTAAATTTTATTGAGTCTCAAATTTTAGATTGCATTTTTATGCAAAAAAAAGTAATATTTAGTCAATTGAAATTTATGTTAAACGAATAATGAATATTGAATTAAGCCATATTAACTGTTTTTATGGTGATCATCAGGCATTGAATGATGTCTCACTGTGTTATCCATTAGGTGAAACGATCGTATTACTTGGTCAAAGTGGCGCAGGTAAAAGCTCGTTATTAAAAGTATTTAATTTGCTTGAAATACCAACCTCAGGCGAAATGACAATTGCCGATTCACATTTTGATTTTTCCAAAAAAATTAGCGAATCAGCGATTCGATCATTGCGTAAAAATGTTGGCATGGTTTTTCAAAATTATAATTTATGGCCACATTTAACTGTGCTTGAAAACTTAATTGAAGCACCTTGTCAGGTATTAAAGCTTTCAAAAAAAGAAGCAAGTGATAAAGCGATGGCAATTTTAAATCGGTTACAGATTGCAGAAATGGCAGATCGCTACCCTCTCCACCTTTCCGGAGGACAACAACAACGAGTTGCGATTGCTAGAGCATTAATGATGGAGCCACAAATATTATTATTTGATGAGCCTACTGCGGCTTTAGATCCCGCAATTACATCACAAATTGCGGAAATTATTAACGAGCTGTCGCAAACAGGTATTACTCAAATTATTGTCACGCATGAAGTTGATTTTGCTCGCAAAGTGGCATCACAAGTAATTTACATGGAGCATGGTAAAATTGTTGAGCAAGGACAACTTGAATGTTTTGCTCATCCAAAAACCGAAGCATTTAAAGCTTATTTATCACATTAATAATATTCAATTTGGGTGGATATATGAAAAAAACATTACTAGCCATTTTTCTTGCCGGTGCTGCATTGACAGCTCAAGCAGCAGAAAACTTAACAATCGGTACAGAAGCAACTTATGCGCCGTTTGAATTTACCAATGATAAAAATGAAATTGTTGGATTTGATATTGATGTAATTAACAAAGTTTGTGAAGAGATGAAAGTATCTTGCAAAATTGTTAATCAATCTTTTGACGGTTTAATTCCAAGCTTAAAAACCCGTCGTATTGATGCGGCAATTGCCGGCATAGACATCACTCCTGAGCGTCAAAAACAGGTCGATTTCACGAAAATCTATTATGATGACAGTTCGATCCAGTTCATCACATTAAAAGATACATTAACTAGCCTTGATCAATTAAAAGGTAAACGTGTTGGTATTCAAAAAGGGACAACTTATTCAAAATACTTAGCTGAAAAGTTCCCGGATGTTAAAGCAGTAAGCTACGATAGCTATCAATTTGCTTTCTTAGATTTAAAAGCCAAACGTATTGATGCTATTGTTTCAAGCTCTTTTGTTGCTGGTGACTGGTTAGGTAAAGATGCGGATATTGTTGCATTAGGCGATAAAATCACCGACCATGAATTTTTTGGTGAAGGCTTAGGTATTGCCTTACGAAAAGGTAATGATCAATTACTTGAGCAATTTAATAACGCCATTGATAAACTGAAAGCCAATGGCGAATTAGATGCGATTTATAAAAAATGGTTTAATAAATAATTATTAACCAGTTAGCTACTGTCTTATTGTGATCTCGCCGCATATTCTGCGGCGAGTTTATTTTTTAATTTAACTACGGTTTTTTTATGTCAGATTTTTTTGCACACGGTATAGACTCAATACTCTCTTCAATGGATGGGTATATATTGCCGCTTACCCAAGCGACAGCAATCACATTATCATTGGCTTTTGTGTCGCTGATTATTGGAATGTTTTTTGCCTTTATATTTACCATTTTAGAATCGGTACCGGTTAAACCGGTTGCATGGCTGATGTCTCTTTTTAATTTGACAATTAGAGCGTTACCGGAATTATTGATCGTTGTCGCTATCTACACTGGTTTGCCTCTATTGTTAATCGCATTAGATGACGGTTTCACTGTTTCACTCGGTTTTACCTCTTTTACTGTAAAAATGCACATTGAAAACACTCAACCGTCTCCATTTTTGTGTGGTGTTATAGCGTTGTCGCTACTCTATGCAGTTTACGCTTCTCAAACACTTCGTGGCGCTTTTAAAGCCATATCAAACGGACAGAAGCAAGCAGCTCAAGTTTTAGGGCTTAGCAAAACAAGGACATTTTTTCGCATTATTATGCCGCAAATGTGGCGCCATGCCATACCGGGTTTAAGTAATCAATGGCTAATTTTATTAAAAGATACCGCTTTAGTATCGGCAATTGCAATCGATGATCTTATGATGCAAACCAAAACCATTATAGCCCGGACTAATCAACCGTTTTTATGGTATTTCATTGCAATGATTATCTATCTGATTATTTCGATTTTGAGTCAGAAAGTGATAACACGAATTGAAAAACGAGCAACTTATTTCGAACAACCAACATCAACAAATAGTTAGTAAGGTCATATTATGTCTGATAATTTTATCTATTATCTTAGCGTTATTCTTAAAGGACTTCCTGATACATTGAGTTTGGGAATTTTGGGGATATTATCGGCAGGACTTTTAGCTATCTGTTTTTCTTGCTTATTATCATTAAATTCGTCAATTTTAACTAAGGTTATTCGAACTTACATTATCATCTTTACCGGTTCGCCTTTATTAGTGCAACTGTTTTTAATTTACTACGGGCCTTCTCAATTTGGTGATATTTTAAGTAAAATGCCAAATTTTTACGCATTCATCTCATCCCCTTGGTTCTGTGCTTATTTGGCATTAACCTTAAATAGTGCGGCTTATACCACCCAAATATTTTACGGTGCACTAAAATCGGTGCCTAAGGGACAATGGCAAGCATGTGAAGCCTTAGGCATGAATAAGCTACAAAGCTTAAAAATAGTTATGCCATATGCTTTAAAACGTTCACTTTCCACCTATTCCAATGAAGTGGTCTTTGTGGTCAAAGGCACTGCGTTAGCTTCCATGATTCCAGTAATGGATATTATGGGATACAGCAATGAGCTCAATGGAGATTATTACGATTTCTCTATTTTTATTGTCGCTGGGTTAATCTACCTCTTGATAAATGGTATTTTAAGCACCATTATGAGGATTATAGAGAAAAAAGCCCTCACATTCGAAAACTAATATGAGCCAATTTGATTCTACATCTTTTCTAAAAACAGTCCCGCATAAACCGGGTATTTATCAGATGTTTAATGATAAAGATACGATTATTTATGTGGGAAAAGCTAAAGATCTTAATAACCGATTAAAAAGCTATTTTAACAGCAGTAAAAAAACATTAAAAACAGATATGCTAGTAAGCCATATCAATCGGGTTGAATTTACTATTACCAATACCGAAACCGAAGCCTTACTGCTTGAACAGACTTATATTAAAAAACATCAGCCTCGTTATAATGTTTTGTTAAAAGATGACAAAAGCTATCCTTTTATCAAATTAAGCAAGGAACGTCATCCACAACTATCGCTGTATCGAGGTGCAGTTAATCGGAAAAAAGATGAATTTTTTGGCCCTTATCCTAGTGGATATGCGGTCAAACAAATATTAGCCTTATTACAGAAAACCTTTCCAATAAGGCAATGCCTTAATACGACCTATCGAAATCGAACTCGCCCTTGCCTGCAATATCAAATCAAACGCTGTCTTGGGCCTTGTGTAGCGGGATTGGTCAGTGATGAGGATTATAATGAACAAGTTAACTATGTCAGACTGTTCCTGTCCGGGCAATCAGAGCAAATCTTGCAGAAAATTACTGAAGATATGCAAAAGGCAAGCAGTGATCTAAATTTTGAGAAAGCAGCTGTGTTACGTGATCAGCTACAAGCTATTAAGCACATAAATGAAAAACAAGCAATTTATAATAATAATGATAACCTCGATGTGATTGGATTCCATTATGAGTTGGGTTTAGCTTGTATTTACGTGTTATTTATTCGTAACGGGCAAACTTTTGGTCACCGTTCTTATTTCCCTAAGGTGCCTTCAAACACTGAGCTTGAAGAAGTTATTGAAACATTTTTAGGGCAATTCTATCTTCAGGGTAACCAAAATAGAAATATCCCGAAAAAGATCTTACTTAATTTTTCATTGTCTGATAAACAGCCAATGGAAGAGACCCTGTCACTTATCGCAGAACACCAAGTTAAGCTGGTTGATGAGCCAAAAGGTGACAATCTTAAGCTATTAAATATAGCCACCGTTAACGCTCGAACCGAAGTGAAAAATAAACTATTAGAAAACTCGACCATTAAGCAAAAATATGATGCCTTAAAAGCGTTTTTAGGAATTGAAAAAATTAAGCGTATGGAATGCTTTGATATCAGCCATTTTATGGGGAAAAATACGATTGCATCTTGTGTTGTGTTTGATGATAAAGGCCCGGTTAAATCGGAATTTCGCCGTTATAACATCACCGGCATTACGCCAGGCGATGATTATGCGGCTATGGAACAAGTTCTTACTCGTCGATATAACAAAAAAGATTTACCGGAAGAGAAAATTCCGGACATCATTTTTATTGACGGCGGAAAAGGACAACTCAATCAAGCATTACAAGTTTTTGAAAACTTGAGTGTTAATTGGGATAAAAATCATCCTATTTTAATTGGTGTTGCCAAAGGTGCGGAACGCAAAGAGGGATTAGAAACACTTTTCTTTGAAGCACATGGAACAGGTCATTACCTTGATGATCACTCCCCTGCTCTGTTGCTTATCCAGCAAATTCGCAATGCTTCACACGATCATGCTATCGTTGGGCAACGCAAAAAAGGCGTGAAGCAGCTAACTGATAGTGCTTTAGAGCATATTGAAGGCATAGGCGGTAAAAGACGACAAGCTCTTCTTAAACATTTTGGCGGATTAAGAGAGTTGAAAAATGCAAGTATTGATGAAATTGCTCAAGTACAAGGTATTTCAAAATCTTTAGCTGAAAAAATTTATCTAAATTTACAACAATAGCACATTGAAAAATTAACATATTTCAGGCAACATAATCATAAAGAATCACTGTTTTTTAATTATCGCTATTCTATTGATTAATAAAACAAAAAAAAGAGCTTATGTCACATGAAAATCAACTTCCCTACTTTCTTAACACTGTTTCGCGTTATATTAATACCTTTTTTTGTGCTAGCTTTTTACCTTTTTCCTCATGATTGGTCTGGTTTTTTTTCAGCATTAATATTTTTAATCGCTGCTGTTACTGATGTGTTAGATGGATATCTTGCTCGTCGTTTAGGACAAACGACAAAATTTGGTGCTTTTCTTGATCCTGTTGCTGATAAAATTATGGTCACTATCGCTTTGGTTCTCATTACCCAATATTATCAAGCTTGGTGGATCTCAATTCCGGCAATCATTATCGTTTCCAGAGAAATTATTATATCCGCTTTACGTGAATGGATGGCTGAAATTGGTAAACGCAATAACGTTGCCGTCTCATCGATAGGTAAAATCAAGACCATTGCCCAAATGACCGCACTAACCTGGCTACTTTGGCGTCCATGTGATCTTGTCATCTATGCGGGGCTGGCAGCGCTTTTCTTTGCTACAGTTCTAACTTTATTGTCCATGTTCCAATATTTATGGATAGCACAAAGTGATTTGTTAGATGAAGAATAATTTATCGGAAAGTCGATAATCGTTAGTTTTAGTGTAATTTTGTTATCTTCTGTAAGTTCACAAAATTACACTTCTCAATCCCCAAAAACTCAATATTAAACCAACAATAAGCTAAACATTGAGCAATTAAACAATTAATCCAAAATTTATGTTGACTGAAATCTCAAGATAGGTAAAATGCACTGCATTCAAAGCGAATTACCTTACGTAATAAGTTTTGAGCCCGGGTGGTGAAATCGGTAGACACAAGGGATTTAAAATCCCTCGGCCTTTTTGGCCGTGCGAGTTCAAGTCTCGCCCCGGGCACCATTTAAAACACTTCTCTTATGCGGGAATAGCTCAGTTGGTAGAGCGCAACCTTGCCAAGGTTGAGGTCGCGAGTTCGAACCTCGTTTCCCGCTCCAATATCGCGTTTAAAAACTTCTCTATACATCTTTTATTCATTAAGAAATCGAGCGGTTTACGTTTTATCTGTCCGTATAGGTTTTTATTAATATCGATACATTTAAGATAAAATGAATTGTTACTTGTATGAGTATCTGTTCTGTTCCTTTATTACCCAGTAATAATTCTCTATCTATTGCTGGGTTGTTTATGTTGTTTATTTTAAGGTAATAATCATTTTATTATTGAATAGTATCATCAAGTTCATGGCTGATGCAGTCTGAACTCTTTAATGATAAATGATAATTTTCAACACAATAGTTGTTAATACGCCCCTTTCATGCGGTTTAATGATTTGGAAAACGGAATCTAAAAAACAAACTTTAAACATTTAAAGATGGTAACGGTCTTTAGTTATTAGTCGATACTAATTGAAGTCGTTGGCATTTACGTTATTATTGGCTAAAAAACAACAAATGATTTGTTTTATTGAATATTCTAAAATAATTTCAAAAAAGGTATATATTAAAGTTTTTGAGATACGGCAGAAACTTTTACAAGGAATTGATCCTCAAAACTTAACAAGTCAGACAGGCAGGATAAGCTAAAAACTGGGACAACATATAGCACAATTCCGTATAACTAACGCCTCACTATGCTTCGTTATCGAATCCTACGCAGGTCATACCTGTGTAAGATTGGCACGAAGGAAGGAAAAAAGTAAATTTATCTAGATATAGCCTTTTTTATGCAAACATATACTCATTTTTTTCTGAGCTTCTTTACGATTATTTTCTAAATAATCTACAAGAGAATCTGGATATAAAGAATTTTTAGAAAAAACATCAAACTGAATTTGTAAGCATTCGAAATAATATATTTTATCAAGTTTTATTAAATATAAAAACGCTAAATCACCCTTCTTAAGTTTTGTTGATTTTAATTTTGTTTCTACATTAACCAATTGATTGTTTGTAATATTGTCTAGAAGGACTTTTATCTTTTTTTTATCTTTTTTAAGATCCATATAATATTGATCAATAATAAAATTATCTTCAAGACTATCCCAACTTAGTACAATATCATCTCCAAACTCGATATTGAATATATTTTCATTGTTCTTTTTAGTATCTAAAGTTATCATTCCACCATTAATAGTAAATTCATGTGCAGTCTTGTTTTCACTACACCCAATAAAAAACATACATATACAAGAAATTAAAATTAAATTTTTCATATTATTAATAATTAAGTTTTCTCTAAAAAATGGGATTTTATTTGCAATGTTTTCATCCATTTCGGTAAAATGATTAAAAGCGCTATCTTACAAATAACAAATTATGATACCGTTGTTTAACGCTTTTATCTATTCTGATGCCGGATGAGATTTAGGTAAATCGTACAACAAATCACATGTTACACCTAGTGGTGCCAAAATTGTAGCAATATCTCTCCTAATGGGTCATCATAAATAACATATTCTAAATAACATCAAACTAAAAATACCGTTTTTGCATTCTTTACATTAGATTTGATAGTGAATATGATGTAAGTCATAATAGAAGATAGAACAATCATTTTTATATGGATAATTTTCAAAAAATACTGAAAAATTAGATTGAAGTCTTCTATAAAACGTCTAAAAACAACAAATAAAACCACTCTAAAACAGATAATCGAAAGCAGTAATAATTAAGCGCTTTTGCAAAATATATAAGGTTTTAGATTTAAAAAGTCGATTCTCAACCTATTATTCTGAGAAACGGCTATATTTATAAGAGTAATTTCAACTATTTAAAAAAAAATTAATGTATAAATTTAATAAAGCAATAGAAGAATTATTAATTTAATGAATAATAAAATTTACGTACTATCGTAGATGTTTTTTAAATGGATGCTAGATAAAAAAGGATAATTTATGGACAAAAATGCTCAATTTTTTGCTGGTTATTGGCGAAATTCTTTAGTCGATGCTGTTTTTGCCAAAGGTGGCTTAGATAGCAAGGACATTGAGCAGTTTATCACATGTGATTCAATTGTATGGGAAAAAGGTCAGATTAGTGATGAGTTAACTAAAAAACTTTTTCAAGATGAGTCAAAGGATTGCAGAACTATTGAGATTGTATTAAGACCCCGAATTTATCGAAATAGAACTGAACATGCTTATGCCAAAAAAGATATCCCCGAATATGTTGTACCAATAGCGACCAATGCATTGTTGGCGAGAAATGGCCGACTATATCCCCTTAGGAATCATACTATCATATCCCGCGACATTTTAGAGCCGCTGGTAAAAGGATCCTTTTCAATAGGTTCAGTAGATAGTCTTGATAGTTATTTAACATCCAATATTGTGTCTGGTATTGGCTATCAAGAAGATGAGCAAGGTAATTGTGAACTAACCGATGAGAAATATGCTGTTGCTTGGAATACCTATTTAAAACATAGTGATTCACTACTAAAAGCCATTGCTCAAAATTGGCTTGAAAGCGATAATACTTTTGAGTTGTTGAATTATGGTTACATTATCAAGAAAGATATTGTCAAAAATGCAGCAATGCATATAGTTTCATTATATGATCAATTACGTCAATCTACTGATGACATCCCTCTTTTTAGCAAATTAGCCTCAAAACAGGCAACCATAAAACAACCTTGTTTAGCTAGCAATAGTCTTTTTTCAAAACGTTTGGCTCATTCAGGCGATAAATTTCCTTTAGCTGATGCACAACGAGATGCACTGAATCATTTATTAAATACAGAAAATGGTGAAATTTTAGCTGTGAATGGTCCACCAGGAACAGGAAAAACAACAATGCTACTTTCTGTAGTGGCTTCACTATGGGCAAAACATGCATTAGATGAAAGTGAACCTCCGGTCATCGTAGCTGCTTCCACCAATAATCAAGCTGTTACCAACGTCATCGATGCTTTTGGAAAAGACTTTTCTGTAGGGAAAGGATTTTTTGCAGGAAGATGGTTACCCGACATTGATAGCTTTGGCGCCTATTACCCTTCTCTAAGTAAAGCTGATAAAGTTGAAAATATATATCAGACCGAATCTTTCTTCAATCATATTGAAACTCATCAATACTATGATAAGGCAAAACAGCACTATATCAATTGCGCTCTAAATGCTTTTCCTGAGTTGAATGCAAAAGATTGTTCTGTCAAAGATATCATTAATAAACTCCACCAAATTTTAAAAATAGAAGTTGCTAAATTAGAACAAATTGAAAATTCATGGCTAAACTTATCAAACATACGCCAAACCATACAACAGCTTTATGGTGAGCCTATAACACAAACTAAAGCTAAATATGAACAACTGTTGCAAACTGAACAAGAAACAAAAAGTAACTGGCAAAATGTAGAAACATCTTGGCAGAAATATCTTGCTAATGAAAGCATATGGTATTCACTATTTTCATGGATACCACCAGTAGCTCAAAAACGTTTATTAAAAGCCAAGCTTTTTCTTAAAAAGATATGGCCTGCCGAACAAGCACAACGGCAATGGCAAACGATAAGCAGTATTTCCCTGTTTGTTGAAGGTAAAATTGACTCACAGGAGCTGATAATACAAAAAAATAAAAAAGTTATAAAAGAGATAGATGATTTTTGCTTGAAGTTGGAAAAGTCTCTGTATGATTGGAATGTTGCATTACAGCCTTTAGGTATAACTGATAAAAACCAAGAAATAACATTAACCCAAGTTGACAGTATTACAGATCTTCAAATTCGTTTTAAAGTATTCTTACTGACAACTCATTATTGGGAAGGTCGTTGGTTAATGGATATGGAAGAACTGCTTCCATACTTAGAAGAGTGGAAAAGAAAAACTGGCTATAAACCTACTAAGAAACGTTGGCATTTGCGAATGAAGATCACCCCTTGTATTGTCTCCACCTTTTTTATGTTACCAGCTAAATTTACCTACATTGGAGCAGAGTATAAAAAGAATTATCTATATAATTTTGCTGATTTATTAATCGTGGACGAAGCTGGGCAAGTTTTACCTGAGGTGGCCGGAGCATCATTTTCTTTAAGTAAAAAAGCATTGGTTATTGGCGATACATTCCAAATTGAGCCTATTTGGTCAATCCCACCTAAAGTCGATATCGGTAATATGCAAAGCGCTAAAGTTATTTGTAGTGCAGATATTGAAAAAGAATATGAATTTCTGAAACATTTAGGAAAAACGGCCTCCTCCGGTAGTGTGATGAGAATTGCTCAACAAGCTTCAAAATATCACTATGATCAAGATATGGAGCCGGGAATGTTTTTGTATGAGCATCGCCGCTGTTACGATGAAATCATTGTTTTTTGCAATGAATTAGTCTATAAAGGCAAACTTAAACCAATGCGGGGAAGCGCATCTGAAAAGACAGCGTTTCCTGCGTTAGGTTACTTACATATTGATGGTATCTGCCAAAAGGTCAGTTCCGGAAGCCGTATCAATAAGCTTGAAGCGACAGTCATTGCCAAATGGCTTACAGAGAATAAAGAGATATTAGAAAACCAATACAAGGAGCCAATAAATAAAATTGTTGGTATTGTTACCCCCTTTGGTGCTCAAGTAGCAGAAATAAAAAGAGTAATTAGGGAATCAAAATGCGGTATAAACATTGATGATGAAGAAGATTCATTAACTGTCAGCACAATTAACTCCCTACAAGGAGCAGAAAGAAAGCTCATTATCTTTTCACCTGTTTATTCAAAACATGCCAATGGCGATTTCATTGATAAGAAACCTAGCAAGTTGAATGTGGCGATTTCACGAGCAAGGGATAGCTTTCTAGTCTTTGGTGATATGGATATATTCGATCCCATTTTAAAAACACCGAGAGGTATTTTAGCCAAATACTTGTTCGCCAATCAAGATAATGAATTGTCTTTTAACTATATCGCTAGGGAAGATTTAACTAATTCAAGCAATGTGGATTATCTGGTTCTTAATGGTGTAAAAGAACATGATGCATTTCTCCAAAATTCTATTAAAAATGCTCAAAAAGAGATACTTATTGTCTCACCATGGGTTAGATTAGCGGCTATTAAAAGCACCAATATATTAAATATCATGGAAATAGCTGTAAAAAAAGGCGTCAAAGTTTCTGTCTATACAGATAAACAACTAAATTTCTCTTACTGTAATAATGAAAAACGAGAAGAACTAAAAAAAGAACTGTCTAACATTATGACAGAGTTTAAAAATAAAGGTATCGAAGCTAAATATGTTAACAATGTACATAGTAAATTATTGATTAAAGACAATGATCTGCTGTGTGTAGGTTCATTTAACTGGCTTGGCGCTCAAAGACAAGGTAAATATGTAAGGCATGAAACGTCTATCGTTTATCAAGGTAAAAGTAATAATATTGTCAATGAAATTAAACTTCTCAAGGGTAGCTTTGAAAGTCGTTTTTTTACAACAACTGAATAATATTTGCATTAGAAATGATAATCAATGATAAAAAAACAATGGTGGTAGGCAATATTTTTTAATATAAGAATTATTTACAAATGGAAGCAAAATAGATATTGAATCTTTGCAATCTATCTTGCTCGCCTCTATGAAGAAAAGAAACTCTATAAAGTAGATATTGATAGTAAATCTTTGCATAATAGGTACAGCTTCTTGCTGTTATTAGAATGGATTAAATCCAATCTGATTAACAGCAGGAATGATTGTAGTTAAATTGGCTAATCGATCAGGTTAAAAATTACTTACGCCAATAGCTCGAGTTTTACCTGCTGAATGATGCGCTTACGCACCATGAACATTACCGTAAAAAAGAGGAAATAATCGAAGAAAATGTAACATCACTAATAAATTCTTTTAATTCATTATATTTATCTGTATTTTCTTTCTTCAGTTTTTTAATGGCATCCTTTTCGTTTTCAGCTTGAATCTCAATATCTAATTTTTTATAAATATTACTGTCTAATTTATTTGTATCTATTTCATCTTTATCAAGAATCACTAATTTTTCATCTTGTATGAAGAATAAAAATGTTCTCATATAATCACCATGTTAAATTTTCTTGCTCCTGATAGCATCGTCTTTTTTATCAGGCGCCATAATCCATTCTAAAAAACTGACATTACCACAACTTTGAAGGATCAATTTAATCTTTTGCTGCTTGTCTCGCCATTAGGTTTGGTGGTGGAGCCAATCAGTTTTTTAGAATTGTAGCTTCATTTTAAGATGACTTAAATAAATTTTTTAAAGCACCAATTGTTTTAATTTCTTAAGATAATTTTTTATTCAAATTTTGAAGTGTCGGTAGCACAAACACGGAGTCGATGACCATCAGGATCATTTCCTACAAATGTGTATCCGAAATCGAGCATTTGGGGTTCAAGTTCAATTTTAACGTTTAGTTTTTTCCATGCAGAATAAATCGCATCTACATCATTTTTTGTTACATCACTAAAAGACAACTCAAAACCCCCATAATGATTAGGTGCCTTTGGTGTTATTTTATCGGCCTCTTGAAGTCCCAAAATAAAACCATCATTCAATAAAAATACAGCAAAGGCAGGATAAGTT
The DNA here is from genome assembly GCF_019469205.1 of Gilliamella sp. ESL0405. NCBI lineage: Bacteria > Pseudomonadati > Pseudomonadota > Gammaproteobacteria > Orbales > Orbaceae > Gilliamella > Gilliamella sp. ESL0405. The sequence continues at coordinate 1,426,236 of NZ_CP048265.1, forward strand.
TCAACAGGTGGACGCCCTAGTATTTTTGTGTAAAACTCTGTGCTAGCATCGACATCTTTGACATAAACAATAACGCTATTAGGTTTAAACATTTTTCTTTCCTTTTAGTGATAAAAATTAGTTCAATTAATTTTAGTTATCTCTATTTTGATGTAGCATTGCTGACAACTGTATGTCATATTTAAAATTCAATCTAAATTATTTTGCAAACATAAAGCATGAAAATTAATCGTATAATTACTACCATCATGGTATTGCTACAAAGAGAAAAAATAACTGGTAAAGAATTAGCAGAAAAATTAAATGTATCATTGCGTACTATTTACCGAGATATACAAGTTATTGAGGGAGCCGGTATACCCATTATTACCTATCAAGGAAGTGCCGGTGGAATAAGTATTTTAAAAAATTATAAAATTAGTAAAGGTCTATTCACTAAAGAAGATGTCATTGTTTTATTAAAAGGCCTCAACTTATTATCCTCACCGGTTTTAAAAGAAAGTGAAAATTTAAGAACACTCGAGAAAATAAAGAGTTTTTTATCAGAACAAGAACTTGATGAAGTGACAAATAACTTAAATCAACTTATTGTTGATTTATCGCCTTGGTTTTCCAAACAAAATATTGATAACAAAATATCTATTATAAGACTGGCACTGAAAGAGCAAATGCTTTTATCGTTTGATTATTTAAGTGTTAGGAATAAACAAGCCTCACGTTTAATTGAGCCATATAAACTTATTTTTAAGGAAAAAGAATGGTATTTACAAGCTTTTTGTCTAACTAAAAATGACTTTCGTGTATTTAAATTGTCAAAAATGTCAAACATTAGAAAAACAAACACTAAATTTATTAAGCAGACAACGCCTGAAGCATTCTCTTTATTCCAAGCGGATATGAAAAAAAAGATTTTTAAAATAAAATTGCTAATAGATGAATCGCTTTTGGAACGTATTTTAGATTTTTGTGATGAAAAAGATATTAAGAAATTAAATGGACAACAGTATCTTGTAGATTTTAACTTTATTGATGATGACTACAGTTATGGCATTTTACTAGGCTTAGGTCATAAATGTATTTGTTTAGAGCCTGAGCATATACGTCAAAAACTCATTGAACGAGCGGAAACATTAGTTAAATCTTACAAAGAAACTGTCAATCCATTTATGTCAAATTAGCCTCAATAACTAAAAATTTAAACATCTAATCTCCGGCTCGTTAACCATTTTACTTTTTCCGGATCTCGATGATCAAAAAATTGACTTGTATTTGTATCAAGCGCTGCTATTTGTTGCATATCATTATCCGAAAGCTCAAAATCCCAAATATCTTGATTTTCAATTATACGCTCTTTACGCACAGATTTAGCCAAGCTTGCAATGCCTCGTTGTGCTAACCAACGCAATACCACTTGCCCTATTGTCTTACTATTAATACTCGGCGATGAGCTAATATGTAAAGATTTTATATAAGCCTAAAGGACCTAAAGGGTAACTTTTCATCTTTCTATTACCCAAATACCAAAAATGGCTATGTCTTTTAATTTACCTACTATATGTAGGTATTTTTTATCAGATACACACTTATTGCGTTAATTTTTTCCATTTTCTGATTTTAGTCCGAAAACTTTTGAAGGGAGCAACCGAGTTGATGTGAATAAATCTTGCAACAGTCCAGCTTTCAGGATAAGGCTTAGTCCAATTCCGGCTATCTTTTATAAATAGTGTCTCCTCCGACAATGAACCAATCCAGCCAGTCCAAATATCGACCGCTTGTTCAAAGTGCTGTATAAGCTCTTTTAAAGATAATTCTTTATATGCTTGATAGAATGACTGATAAAGCTCACCTAATTGATTCCATTTGTAACCTTTGGCAGGTAAAATGGGAATCTCTCCCGAGAGTTCGGTATCATCCCATGACTTTACTAACGCTAACCAACCTAGTTGATAAGCAATCATTTGAGCCGGTGTTTTATCAACACCATCCACTAAATTATCTTTTTTATCTTCAGGGACCGTTTTAAACTCTTCAATAAATAACTCAGCCGTTTTATTGATTTCATCTAATAATTGCTTTTTGTCCTGATAGATCATAGTTAGTTCTCCGTTAACCCAATTAACTTAGCTATTGTATGTTATAAGTATCTTACCCATTAATCAAGTAAACCGATACTGTCAAATTAAGGAAGAACATAAGCCAACAAACAATAATGATAATGTAGGTAAAACAATATGGACTAATGAAAATTTTTCATTAATCAGAATCAACCATGATTTGACTCATAATATTTTTATATCCGTCTGTGATGATGATTGCAGGAGTTTTTATAGGATAAAATCTAATCTAACAGAAAGCTGATATATCGCCAACTGTTAGATTAATATTAAATAAACCTTAAGTATTGTATCTAATTAGGGTATTTACTGACACTCAAAATTAGTCGGATTATTGGTGTCTCCTTTTCCTTTATAAACTGTTTTTTGCGGATATGGGCATAATGGTCGTTGTAAAGTAATTTGACCTTTTTCTATTTTCTGGGCTGTAAGTGTTGTTGGCGGCTGTTTGTTTTCGACCCAATTTACCAGTGATTGAAAACCATTAATTCTATCTGCACCCTCCCCACCTTTACAATGATCAACACCTGGTGCCATGTAAAGTTTCAAAAATTCGTCTGTATCACTCTGTCCGCCCATTATTTTTAATACCCGATTGTAATAATGAATTGTTCCTTTCGGTGGTATCAACTTATCATCCCAACCGTGCCAAATAATCATTTTTCCGCCTAAATGCTTAAATTGGCTTAAATCAGCATTATCAGTACCGATAATGGGTCTATATAGATCGACTGAGTCATTAAAATAGTTTTCAAATCCTTTATAACCTAATTGTTTCCAATCAACAGTAGGATTTTGGTTGATCCAGTATTTCAAATAATCAACCGGAATAGGAAAAGGTGTACTTCCGGCTAAAGCATCCATTTGTGCAGTCGGCTCTATGCCATACCATAAAAATTGTCCTGTTTTAGTCGTTGGGCCTTGCCAAATTTTTTTTAATGCGACAATTTCATTATTATTTAATCCCTGCTGTTTTAAAAATTCATCAGTTATTTCAAGCGAAGCTGGATCGTCGATAATGCCGTCTTTAATCCCATCTTGTTCATCGGCTAAATTTATAATTGCTTGGCGTACTTTATCTAATTTCGCTGAATCAATTGGCTGCCCTAGCTCTTCTTGCATGACAATTTGTGGCCATAATTCTGAAGGAAGAAATTTATCCCATTGTATGGCCGGTGCGGTAATATATAATCCATTGTAATCAGCTGGAAATTTTTGTGCTTCCATTAACCCTTGACGACCGCCAGTTGAACAACCATTCCAATAAGAAAAACTTGGCATTTGACCATAATAGTTTTCAATAACCTGCTTGGCTTTAATTGTCATTTCATGCACACTACGATAAGCGAAATCGGCAATAGCATCTGCTTGTAGCTGGTTATTTTTGAATACAAAATTTCCCTCTAAAAGATTACCTTGATGTCCGGTGTCTGTTGCAACAGTTGCATAACCGTCCTTAACAGCTACAGCTAACTCATCAAAAGGAATAAAACCTGCATAACCGCCTCCTCCAATAGCTTGTAACCGATGATTCCACTGTGTCGGTAACCAAACTTCTATATTAATTTCCGGCTGAATGGCTAATTCCACTCGACAAAACTGTGGAAGCCCCGTTATCACGTTATTTTCTGCGCCCCTCAGCGTATCAGCTAATTTTGTTAAAGGCGTAAATCGCTCTTCAATAAGCTCGCTTTTTATGACTTTAGCATTGTCAAATTTCATTTCCGTCAACGCATTACAACGCTCAACGATTGAATCGGGTGACACAGCTAAAGCTATATTACTGATTTGACTTAATAACGAAATAAATAACAGACTATATTTCATCATTCCCTATCCTCCTACTAATTTATGAAAAACCTTTTCAAGATGATTTCATATTAGTCTTTAACTATATTGCTGACAATAAAAATGCGCATAAACTATGCGCGACTTCAAATAATTAATTTAGCGAAGGAAATAAGGGGGAATTTATCAGTGATTGAGTCAACGCATTATTATTATGAATTTAGAATATCAAATAACCTAAATGTTTATAACTGTTTGAAAAGGAAAATCTCTGTTACAGAGAGATTTAATGTTATGTGAGTTTGTTGATATGTTAATAAAATAAATATCGATATAGAGAAAATATTTCCCTCTGCTCATCGCCTTTTTTCTTTATCAATAAAATATGCATTTATAGTCAATTCTAAAAAAAATAAACCTATAAAATTAAATTCCGGGCAAAAAAAATCAAAATTTTTTCGAACTGTGATCTTCATCACGCTAGATATTAAAAGCAGGATTTGGTAAGTTGATGTCATTTTCTTTCAGTTTTTATAAGCCAAATCTTCTCTAATTCATAGGTTAGCTCTAATAAAAATCATTTTTTGTTTTTTTAAAGTCTGAATAGTTATTTTTCATTTGTTGTTAAACAAAAGTATTTTTTCCATTTTTTAAAATCCTAATAATTTGTAATAAAGATCACAATTTCATAATGCACCTGTGCCTATACTACAGATAACTTTGGTAGTTGAAGTCACCAAACTTTGTTTAATATTAAGGAGATTGAAATGAAAAAATCTTTAAAAAAATGGATCAAACTGGGATTACTTTCCTCATTATGTTTGCCCATAAGTTCTGCTTTCGCAGATGATTATCAATTATCTGGTCAAAATACTCAAATCAAGATTAGCAATAGTGATGATAAAAAAAGTATTACTGTTTTTAAAATTATTAACCCCAAAAACAACGATTTAATTGATGTCAAAACATTATTTGAAATCACATTAGATTCCGGTCAGAAATTAACGGATAAAGACTTTAGTTTAGACAGCCTACAGCAAAAAGATAATAGTATTTATTTAAACTATAATGGCCATAATATGACCATTGAAACGGTTCTTAATTTACAAGACGACAAGCATTTTGCCAGCTACGAATTACAAATTACCCCTAAAAAAGATGCGCTTTCAATGACATCTATTTCATTGATGCCATTTCATTCTCAAGCCCCTTTTGTTTATGGTTCTGTGGTTAGCTCTCCAATAATTAGCGACACCTTTTTTATCATTCCTGAAAATCCATTAACCAATACTGTGGCTTACGAAGGTGGTGTTTCGCAAAAAATTCCTCAAGCAATCCCGCTACAAGCCAACCATACTCTAAGTTATAAAACTTATATTGGTACTTATGAAAATGGTCAGTTAAGACGTAATATAAATCAATTTATTAATAATGTTAGAGAGCGCCCTTACCAACCTTATCTACACTATAATTCGTGGCTAGATATTGGATTTTTCAACCCTTATACTGAAAAAGAAGCCCTATTACGTATTGATCAATATGGTCAAGAATTAGTTGAAAAACGTCATGTTAAACTAGATGGTTATCTGTTTGATGATGGATGGGATAACTTGAAGAGTAACTGGGGCTTTGGTGATAATTTTCCTGATGAGTTTAAAAAGTTAAAGGTAGCATCAGAAAAATATCACGCCTCACTTGGCATTTGGTTATCACCATGGGGCGGATATAATAAACCACGTGATACTCGAGTCGCTAATGCTGCAACTTTTGGTTATGAGACAATGGACGGTAAATTAGCACTATCTGGTCCAAAGTATTATGCGAATTTCCATAAACGTATTTTAGAATTAATCAATAATCAAAATATTACCATGTTCAAACTTGATGGTACTGGTAATGCCGATAAAGTAATTAAAGGCAGTCAATTTACCAGTGATTTCGATGCTGCGATTCATTTAATTAAAGATATGCGTGAAGCTAATCATAATTTATATATTAATCTAACGACCGGTACTCAAGCGACACCTTCTTGGCTGTTTTATGCCGATTCAATTTGGCGAGGCGGCGATGATGTAAACTATTATGGTCCGGGTAGTAAAGTACAACAGTGGTTAACTTATCGTGATGCAGAAACTTACCGATCAATAGTATTGAAAGGTCCATTATTTCCTTTAAATTCATTAATGTTACACGGTATTGTTTATGCTAAACAGGCTAAACATTTACAACAGGAAAGTGCTAATGATTTCGCCGATCAAGTTTGGAGTTATTTTGGTACCGGAACGCAATTACAAGAGTTGTATATCACACCGGAACTATTAAGTGCTCAAGATTGGGATACGCTTGCCGCTGCCGCACAATGGTCGAGAGATAATCAAAAGGTTTTATTTGACACTCATTGGATTGGAAAAGATCCTACAAAACTAGGCGTATATGGCTGGGCTGGTTGGACACCGGATAAATCGATTATCACATTACGCAATCCTTCAGATAAACAACAAGTTTATTACCTTGATTTACAAAATGATTTAGAGTTACCCGAAAATGCCGGTCAGACCTTCAAAATTAGCATTGATTATCATAGTCAATCTTATGCTCAAAAGCCGACATCAATTGAAAAATCAGCAATGATTACACTCGATCCTTTTGAAACAGTTATTATGTCTTTAACTCCGCAGTAATTTTAAATGATGCCTTATTTAGTATAAACAAGGCATCAATACTTCTTTCTTTCACTTGCTATCTTGCAACTCTTTTTTCACCTATTTTGAACTTATCAATTAACTGTTTAACGTTTGATAAGTATTAAAATTTATATGAAAAACTTGCTTTAAAGTTGCGTGCTAAACCATAAGTATTTTCACCTAAATATAGTCGATAATCTTTGTTAAAGATATTATCAACGGCCAGTTTAACTTCAGCTTTTGGTAAAAATGTTGGCTGCCAGGTTGCAAATAAATTATGTAATGAATAACCTGATGAACGACCTAAACCATACGCGCCAAGATCAGCAAGTCCATCATGATTTCTATCTTCTGACCCTGTTCGATCTTGTTTTCTGACAAATTGAGCATTCCAACCTGCTCTTAAATTCCATTGAGGAATTTTAAAACCAGTAGTTAAAGTTGCTGTACGAGGTGAAATTGTCGCAACATAAGTTTTGTTATGCATCCATGGAGCTTGTGGCGCGGTGTCTCGCTCTCCTTTTTGGATGGAATAAGTTGCACTGGCAAACCAATATTTACTATCATAAAAGGTTTCTAGTTCAAATCCGTTTACCACTAACTTTCCGGGCAGATTTCGATAATTAGATTGACCAACCGGACACGATTTACCGGGTCCACAAATAGAGCCATTAAAACCTCGAGTAACAAAAATTTCGTTAGTAACACGCTGTCTAAATAAAGTGCTTCGAACTTGTAATTTATCATCGTCTAACATTAGATTATTGAAATCGAGGATATTTCCCACTCGAATCGACAAATCACGCTCTTTTTTTAAATTGCGACTGGTTGCAGAGATTTTACCACTACCACCATTTTTAGGTGTGAATTGAACCTCATAAGTTTCATCAATAGTCGGTGCTTGCCATGCATAGCTGATATCACCGAAAAATCCGATATTTTCTGTCGCTTGCCAATATGAACCCAGTCTAGGTGTCCAACCGGCATAGGTAACAGGCGAATAATTATGTCCATAACGAGTATCCGGATCATTATAAGCTGATGCATAATTTTTCTTACCGTGATTACGAACATAATCGTATCGAAGGCTTGGCGTTAAGACAAAATTGCTAATCGATAATTCATCTTGTAGATAAAAACTATAATTTTGTTGTTTTCCGGAAGGCATATAAGCAGGTTGGAAATAACCATGATTATAATTTGGTTTTTTCTCATAATTTTTGTAATACATCAACGTATCACGATCATGCAAATGCACTTGCGCACCAATTTTTAGAACATTATCAATTGGCCCTGTAGTAAAAATACTGTTATTTTCAAGCTCAACGGTTTTATCAGTGTAACTGACCCAACTCTCATTGCCCATGGTACCTAAAGAAGAAACCGGATTATATTTGGCTGGCCTCGTGTCATGTTGCTTTGTTTTTGAATATGTGGCACGTAAGGTAAAATCGACTAATGGATTATAAGTTGGTTGATAGTTCCATTTAAATTGCGCTGATTCATCTGTTTGATCACGTTTGACTAATTTTCTTAGCCAAGCTGCTTTATATCCATATTTTTTAATTTGAGCAGGTGTTGGCGGCGTCATCTTTTCGACATATTTTGCTGCCCATGGCTGCCATGAATCTCGTTTTGAGCGGATACCGGATATCGTGAACGTATGCTCTTCATTAGGTCTAAAATTTAATTTCCCCATATAGGTGTCCATATCATCTTCTGAGAATACAAATCGAGAACCATCCGGTCTTTTAAAATTGCCACTATCGCGGTTAGTGTAGTAAAACAGTCCATCAAACATATCATCTTTTGTTCTACCGTAAACAGCAGTTGTTACCATATTTTGATGATTATTTGAATGGAAACTATATTTAACTAAAGCACCAACATATTTATCAGGATCGAGTAAATCAATCGCATCTTTAGTTTCCATAGTTACTACCCCACCAAATCCACCATTACCAAATTTGACATCATGCGGGCCTTTATTCACTTCAATCCGTTTAAGCAATTCCGGTTCAACAAAAACCGAGCCTTGTTGGTATTTTTGGAAACCTTTTTGTGCGCCATCAACAATAATTTTTACATCTTCTACTTTACCAAATCCCCAAATATTTAACGTCTGTCCACCGGGTCTAACCGAACCGGCGGCGCTCACGCCTGGTAATGTATTGAGTAATTCAGCTACATTATCTGCTTGTTTTTGATCTATCAAACCTGATGTAAGTGTTGATCGCCCCGCAATAACGCTATTAATTTTTTTCAATTGATCTTGTGAGTTTGATCTTGCTATAACGGTAATAACATCATCGATATCTTCACTATTTACGTTACTTTTATTCCTTTTTGTCTGTAATTCTTGCTCATCTTTGTTTTCTGATGAAATATTCTCACCAGTTGAAGATTCTGCTTGAAGAGAAAAACTCATACAGAGTAACAGTATACTTATTTTCTTATATCCCATACTTAGTTCCTTTTAAAAAGCATAGTTATTAAATAAACACAACTAAATTAATATTACCCACACAAATAATAATGATAATCATTATCATATGAGGATTAGGAAGTATAGGTTTTTTGGGTATAAATAAATAGCAAAATTTGAAATTAATTTATATCTTCGATAAATTTAAAAAATACGCTGAACATAAAAAAGCCCTCTGTTTAACATGAGGGCGATATCTATTTTTTGGATTTTTAATCTGCTCCAATCTATTTATTGTCACAAATTTCATCAATTGATAACGTGGAAGGTATATTGCGATTATCGGTAAATTTGAAGCGAAATAAAAAACGAATATCATATAATCTTAATGCGTCAATCACATCTGGCTTATCACAAAATTGGTCACTAAGACCTTGTCGAATATTTTCTGAAAAATCGCTAATAGACATACTTTGACTATCTGTTGGCATATTATATTCAAAAATAACATAATTGAGATAAGAAAAAATATTAGCCACTTCATAGCCGCCTTCGACTTTAACCGGGAATTTTTCCTTAGGACCTAATAGTGAATTTTTAGCACTATCAGCTAACCCTTTTGTAATATTAGCAACAGGTGGCAATTGAGCACTATAAGCATAAGAAATGGTAAAAATCCAAGAAAACAATAATGCTAATCTCAAAAATCTTTTCATGGTATTATTCCTTTTGTTAATGAATTAAAAAAGTATAGAACCTAAAAAACGAATAGACAGCAGTGCATTACTTTTTACGTTAGACCGTAAACCGATATATTTCTCAATTAATTTATTTTTTATTTGGGATATATTTTAACTTTTTTCAAATCAAATAGGCACTAAAAATCATCATTTCTAAGTAACAATCCCTATTTACCCTTTTTGTTTATCATCATAATAAAAGTTTAGCTATACAGCAGAAAATTTTAAGTAATAAAGCTTATCTAAGTTATTTGGCGTTTAGATTTTAAGCAATATATTTTTTTATAATCTACAGCATATAACAAAATTTATTAATAAGGAAAAAAACTTACTAAACAGTAATTATTTTGGATTTCTTTTTTTTTACACTCTTTTTATTGAATCAGACAACAAATACTGTATATTTATACATGATATCAGCAGATATAAAAATATTTGATGAATTTCGTGTTGTTTTTAGGAGAATTTTCTTGAATAAATATTGTGTAGTATTAGGGATTGTAGATAATTCAATCAAAAACTATTTACCTTTAGTTGATACACCGGTTAGAGCAGGATTTCCTTCACCGGCCGATGACTATTTGGAAACCAAGCTTGATTTGACGCAGCATTTAGTTAAACATCCTAGTGCGACTTATTATATTAAAGCTGTAGGTGACTCAATGATTGATTATGGTATTTACAGTGGAGATCTATTAGTTGTCGACAGATCTTTAGAACCCAAAATAGACGATATAGTTGTTGCTGCTGTTGACGGTGAATTAACCTGTAAATGCTTAAGTATAATTGAAGAACAATACTACTTATTATCCGGCAATAAACTGTATCCTCCTATCTCACTAACCGGTAAAGATGTCCACATTTGGGGAGTGGTAATACATACCATTCATTCGTTACGAAAACGAGGCCATTGATGATAGGATTAATTGACTGTAATAATTTTTATGCTTCGTGTGAACGTGTTTTTAACCCAAAATTAGAAGGAAAACCCATTGGTATCTTATCCAATAATGATGGATGTGTTATCGCTCGTTCTAATGAGCTCAAACCTTTAGTGCCAATGGGAATGCCAGCTTACAAAATTGAACCCAAAATTAGAAGAAAAATTAAATTATTGAGTTCTAATTATGAACTTTATGGTGATATGAGTGAGCGTGTATTTGATACAGTTCGTCATTATACTGCTGATATTGAACCCTACTCTATTGATGAAGCGTTTATTCAATTAACCGGATTTACAAATGTCACAACACATTGCAAAAACTTAAGAGCAGTTGTAAAGCGTGATACAGGCATTCCAGTGAGTATCGGTATTGGTCATACCCATACTTTAGCAAAGTTAGCAAATCATATTGCTAAAAAACAACCCATTCATCAAGGCGTTTATTGTCTTCCTGATGATCCCAACTTACTGGATAATATATTAAAAACATTTCCTATTGATGAAATTTGGGGAGTTGGTAGGCGTATTGCTCAAAAATTGCAAAACCTAGGTATTACTACTGCGTTAGATCTTCGTCGTGCTAACTTAAAACAAATTAAGCAACAATTTTCAGTCGTACTTGAACGCACAATACTTGAACTAAATGGAATAAGCTGTATAGAATTGGATGATCTTTCTACCCCGAAAAAAAACATTATGACATCTCGTAGTTTTGGTCAATTAACTGGCGAATTATTTGATTTACAGGAAGCTATTCGTATTCATGCAAGCCGAGGGGCAGAAAAACTAAGGCAACAAAAATCAATCGCAAATGCTGTACTTGTTTTTTTAAAAACAAACCACTTTCGTCAGGATTTAGCTCAATATAATCCATCGATAGTTGTACCGCTTAGTTCGCCAACTGACGATTCAAGATTAATTATTCGTGCAGCACAAAAAGGGTTACAAACAATTTATAAAAAGGGATTTATGTTTATGAAATCTGGCGTGATGTTACTTGATCTAAAGGCGAAAGATAACTATTGTCAGTCTGATTTATTTATTACTGAACAATCAATAACTTTACAACATAAGAATGATCAGTTAATGAAAACAATTGATCTGATAAATCAAAAAATGGGGAAAAATACCATTTCATTAGGTGGAACCAGAAAAGCAGCACCATGGCAAATTAAACGAGAGCTATTAAGTAAACGTTATACTACTCGTTGGAACGAATTACCATTAGTGAGATAATATTTTCCTAAACAATCTTAACATATTCTACAAATAACTCGATTATGGCAATGCGCCAAATAATTTTGGCTGATGTTTCTAGTTCACTATAGGCATTTTCAAATCATAAAGGTAAATCAGCATTTCATAATGGCGCAATAATAACAACAATACCGGATTGTTGGTTTACATTTATATCAACGCTTTTAGGATCCCATATTAACAATAGAGTTACGAAAACGTTTTAAAGCAAATAAAAAGAAAACTGTCCCAATTGCCAATAACCATGCAAAAGAAGTCCAAACGACATTTAGACCAGCTCCTCGATACAATATTGCCTGCCCTAATTCGACAAAATGAGTGGTAGGGGCAAACATCATAATATTTTGAACGATTTCAGGCATACTTTCTCTTGGTGTACTACCGCCAGATAACATTTGCAGTGGCAGCAATATCAAAATAAGTAACATCGCAAATTGAGCTGTTGATTTAGCAACCGTTGCCATAAATATTCCAAGTGACGTTGTCACAAATAAATGCAGTGCCGCCCCGACAAGAAACAACGTAATCGAGCCAGCAATTGGTACATTTAGCCAACTGTGCACAACTAACAGCAAAGCTACCCATGTTGATATCAAGACGACTAACCCCATTGACCAAACTTTAGAGATCATGATTTCAAATGGCGTCACCGGCATGGAAAGAAGATGATCAATTGTGCCATGCTCTCGCTCTCGCATTAAAGCCGCACCGGTAAGAATAATCGATAACGTTGTGACAATATTGATAATTTCCATAACAGAACCGAACCAAGATCGGCTTAAATTGGGGTTAAAAGCTGTATGAACTTGAATATTAACAGGTAAATTAGTTGCTTGACTATAACGATTAACGTATTGTGTAACTTCACCAGTAATAATTTGAGTAATATAACCATTTCCAACAAAAGCCTGCCCCATTCTCGTTGCATCAATATTGAGTTGAATTTCAGGGCTTTGATTATTTAGAACATCACGTTGGAAATTAGGTGGAATATTTAACGCAAAAGTGTAACTATCAGTATCCATTCCACGATCCACTTCATCCATGGAATATAACTTAACAGGTTTGTTAAACATCGGTGGATAAAAAGCGGCAGTAATTTGTCTTGATAATGGCGAATCATCTTCATCGACAACAGCTATTGAGGCGTGATGTAATGAATCTGATGTTGCGGTAGCAGCAATATAGATATCAAAGGTAAAACAATAAGCAATGAGCAACAGCATGATAGGATCACGTAGTAGTCCCCAAAGCTCTTTAATACCTAAACGATAAATATTAATTAAACTTTGCATAATATCTATCCATCCTGTTTTTTAAGAAGCAAAATACTGGCACCAAGCACAATTGGAATTGTGATGATTAAAGCCAAAATAGAATGGTGCAAATCAATAAGCCCTAGTGCTTTGTTAAATACGCCTCTGGCAATAATTAACATATGCGTGGTTGGATAAACTTCACCAATATAACGACCACTTCCTTCTAAAGAAGCAACCGGGTTAAGTAATCCTGAAAATTGAATTGCTGGTAACATTGTGCCTACACAGGTCAAAAAGATAACGGCGATTTGGCTACGAGTGACGGTTGAAGCAAGTAAGCCTAGTCCTGTTGAAATGATACAATATGCAAAAGCCGCAAGGCATAAAGTAAAGAGACTTCCTTTTATCGGCACACCAAAAATAGTGATAGCCATAAAAAGTAGTAACAGAAAACTCAACATCGAAATGATAATGTATGGTACCTGTTTACCTAATAAAAACTCTGCTCTTGTCACTGGCGTCACGTAGAGATTAATAATAGATCCCATCTCTTTTTCACGAACAACAGATAATGCTGCAAGCATTGAAGGGATCATAAGAAGTAATATAGGAATAACGGCTGGCACCATTGATTGCAAACTTTTGATATCAGGATTATAACGATATCGAGTTTCAATATTGGCCAAACTAGTTGAATCACTTCCGGTGGTTTCTTTCACTTTTTGGCTTAACCACGCAAGATGCATGCCTTGAACATAACCTTTAATCGTTTCAGCTCGTAGTGGCATAGCGCCGTCAATCCATACAGCAATATCAACCGGATCACCACGTTGTATATCTCGTCCAAAATTAGGGGGAATTTCGATCGCCAGCGCAATATCATTACTACGTAATCGTGCATCCATGTCGTCATAATTAGTCAGCGGCGGCCTTTCAATAAAATATCGCTTAGAACCCGATAAGTTAAGCGTGTAATTTTGGCTAACCACTGTTTGATCACGATCAAGAACAGCAAAACGTAGATCTTCAACATCCATTGTAATACCGTACCCCATGACTAACATTAAGATAGCCGAACCTAACAAAGCCAATAGAGCTCGCAAGGGATCGCGCGATAATTCAAGCGTTTCTCGCCATAAACACCCAATCATCCGTGTTAAACTAAAGCCACTAAAATGCGGGTTTTGCGTTTTTTGTGTTTGATTTTCTGGCGAAGATTTCTCGGCTGTGGTTGAATTTTCTTCAGTATGATTATCGTCCGCGCCTGCATCGATTAAGTAGTTTATAAAAGCTTCTTCTAGCGTTTTTGCCCCTTTAGCAGCAATAATATTATCTGGCGTATCACTGGCTAGCACTTTACCGGCATGCATTAATGAGATGCGATCACATCTTGCTGCTTCATTCATAAAGTGTGTGGTTATAAAAACGGTAACTTTATCTTTGCGAGAAAGTTCAATGATCAAACGCCAAAAGTCATCACGTGCTATAGGGTCAACACCGGAAGTGGGCTCGTCAAGAATAAGAATTTCTGGATTATGCACTACCGCAACGGCTAAAGATAATCGCTGCTTGACACCTAAAGGCAAACTATCGGGTAGATATTGCGCTTCTTGCACTAAACCAAAACGTTTAAGTAGTTCTTGTACGCGTGCAGGAATTTTACTTTCATTGATACCGTACAAGCGAGCATGTAAAACAAGGTTTTGCTCGACAGTTAATTCGCTGTATAAAGAAAAAGCTTGCGACATATAGCCAAGATGTCGTCTGACATTAATATCACTGGCATCTACAGGTTTACCAAATAACCATGCTTCACCCGATGAAATGGGCAATAACCCGGTCAGCATTTTCATTGTCGTTGATTTTCCACAACCATTTGAGCCTAAAAAACCAAATATCTCACCTTGCTTAATAGAAAAATTAACGTGATCTACAGCTATAAAATCGCCAAATTGTTTAGTCAATCCTTTAGCTTCAATAGCTATTTGCAAATCTTTATTTAGATCTAATGGTGGAATTTCAACCGCTTGATAACCTTGTCTGGCACTTTCAGGCATTAGCTGAATAAACGCATCATCTAAATTATCTTTACCGGTTTTAGCTAATAATGATTTAGGCGTGCCGGTTTCTAAGATTTTTCCCCCATACATAGCAACCAGCCAATCAAAGTTTTGTGCTTCATCCATATAAGCCGTTGCAACAATGACACTCATCTGCGGTCTTTGTTTGCGAATTTTATTGATTAATTGCCAAAATTGCGCTCTTGAAAGTGGATCAACACCGGTGGTTGGCTCGTCTAAAATTAACAAATCCGGATCGTGAATTAAAGCAGAGCATAAACTGACTTTTTGCTTCATACCACCAGATAAACGGCCAGCAGGTCTCGATAAAAAAGGATATAATCCGGTACTTCGTGTTAACTCATCAATACGACGGCGTCGCTCTGCTGCATCATTGCCAAACAGGCGGGCAAAAAATTGAAGATTTTCTTCAACAGATAAGGTGGGGTAAAGATTTTTTCCAAGCCCTTGTGGCATGTAGGCGATACGAGTACAAACCGATTTACGATGGTTTTTGTCACGCATATCACCTTCTAAAACATAGACTAATCCTTCTTGAATAACGTGAGCACCTGCAATGAGTGAAAGTAAGCTAGATTTACCAACACCATCAGGACCAATTAATCCAACCATGCATCGAGGTGGAATAGCTAAATTAATATTGGATAACGCACAGTTTTTCTTATAATGCAAACTAACATCGCTGATTTTGACGACAGCATCATCATCGGAGCTAGTTTCTGTGGAGTTCACTAAATCCTGTTTGTCTGATTCTGACATAAGCTATCTCCAATTATTTTGTTGGACATTTAGCAATATCAGATAAGCCGGCTGGCCATTCAGTTTTAGGATCAAGTCGAACCCAAGCAACGCCAGGTAATCCTGTTTTAACATGAGTGATATAACATCTCAATAATTCCGGACTTAATTGGGCTTTTACTCTAAACATCAATTTTTGACGCTCATCTTTGGTTTCCACTGTTTTCGGAGTAAATTGAGCGACGCTAGAAACAAAAGAGATTTTGGCTGAGATTGGTTTTTCAGGTAGCGCATCAAGTACCAGTCTTACCTCATCACCAATGGCTACTTTCCCGGCTATCGTTTCAGGTAAAAAGAAGGTTAAATAAACATCAGATAAATTGACTAAATTTAAGACTTTACCTCCAGAAGGTAAAACTTCCCCTAATTGAGCGATACGGTATTGGATACGTCCATCAACAGGCGCAGTTAAAGTACTATCATCAATGTCTGCTTGAATTTGTCTTATACTCGCTTGAGCAACTTGGATAGCAGATTGAGCGCTTTGTAATTCAGCTTTAGCAACGTCAATTGCTGCATCGGCAGCAACTACTTTGGATTTTGCCGAATCTAGGGTAGCTTTGGCACTGTTTACTTTCGCCGTATCATCATCTAATTGCTGTATGGATAATGCCCCTTTTTGGGAAAGGGTTTTTGTTCGTTGAAGATGTTTTTCGGCGATATCTAAATCACTGGCATATTGATTCACTACTGCTGATGCGACTGCTTTATCACTGATTTTAATGGCGACTTGAGCTTTCGCACTAGTTTCATTGCTGACTGCTTGCAAAAGCTGCGCTTGAGCCTCATTCAATTGTGCTTGCAAAGTATCAGTTTGCATCACAACAAGCGGTTGGCCTGCTTTAACAAAATCGCCTTCATCGACATTAATTTTTTCAATTCTTCCGGCTAATTTAGTTGAAATATTAATTTCAGTTGCTTCAATACGCCCATTTCCATTGGTAAAATCGGCGCCATAACCTTCAGGTTTAAATTGTTGCCATAAAATAAAACTAATAGCAATAATAACAAGTACAATAATAATCCATTTTTTGCTTATTTTTTTCATAACCAATACCTTGTTTTAAACTGATTAATTTTTAATATCAAGCTTAACGAAAGAATTAATCGTTATATGCTATTTGTCCATAATTTGTTAAATAATAGCAAATGTTTATTATAAATTAAATCAAGACATGAAATAAGCGCAATAAAAGCTAATTTTAGCTAAGCGATTAAACTCTATCGGTTAGTTATAGGCAAATAATGAAGTAAATGCTATGCTTAGATAATTCTAAATGGATCTATTGTATATTTATATTTAAAGGTGAATTTCATGGCTTTACCCTCTTTTTTAACGCTTTATAACGAATTAATCTCAACACCAACAATTAGCAATGTTTCTAATGAAAAATTAGATTATTCCAATAAACCTTTAATCGACAAATTAGCAACATGGTTTGAAGAGTTAGGCTTTACAATTGAAATTCAGCCCGTTCCTAATACGCGCCAAAAATTCAATATGTTAGCAACCTACTCCAACAGCGATAATAAAACACAAGGTGGATTATTATTAAGTGGACATAGTGATACTGTTCCGTTTGATGACGGTCAATGGACTAAAGATCCTTTTAAATTAACTGAAGAAGACAATAAATTGTATGGTTTAGGTACAGCCGATATGAAAGGCTTTTTTGCTTTTATCTTAGATGCGCTGCGCGATATTGATCTAAAAAAATTAACTAAACCAATATATGTTCTTGCTACTGCCGATGAAGAAACATCCATGGCCGGTGCATCATTTTTCGCCAGAAATACCCAACTTCAACCCGACTGTACCATAATCGGCGAACCGACTTCATTAATTCCGATACGAGCACATAAAGGATTTATCTCTAACTCGATAAAAGTGATTGGTAAATCGGGACATTCAAGTGATCCCGATAAAGGAATTAATGCTATTGAGGTAATGCATTTAGTCATTGAACGTTTATTAATCCTTAAACAAAAATTCAAAGAGCAATATCATAATGACGGGTTTAGCGTGCCCTATCCAACGCTTAATTTGGGTGTTATTCATGGAGGAGATGCGGCTAACCGTATATGTGGATGCTGTGAACTTATTATTGATATTCGTGTTTTACCAAATAATGATGTTGATTCGTTATATAACGCACTTTGTGAAGCGCTAAAACCAGTTATGGAACAATACCCAAATCGGGTTGCTATTGAGTACGAAGTTTCACCAATTCCCGGCTATGAATGTAAAAAAGATCATCCGGCTCTACAGCATATTGAAAAACTGGTTGGTCACAGTGCACAAACTGTCAATTACAGTACTGAAGCACCCTACCTAAATCAAATTTCGCCAACCATTGTGCTCGGTCCAGGGTCAATTGAACAAGCACACCAACCAGATGAATTTATTTCAATGGACTTTTTGAAACCAACAAAAATGACACTTGAGAGATTGATTAAAGATTTTTGCCTTTAATTAGCCGGATCTAAGTAAAAGAAATTAAATATTGAATGAAGCAAAATCTATAGCTATTTCACTGTTATTAAATATGCTTTTTGCTTCGTTCACTAATTTTTCATTTTTCTCCAAACTATATCTAGGGCTAATATGTGTCATAATCAGTCGTTTAGCATTGGCTTGCTTAGCAATCGTTGCTGCATGAATAGTGGTAGAATGCCCTCGCTCAAGTGCTTTTTCTTCAAGTGCATGTTCTTGCGTTGCCTCATGAACTAATAGATCTACTTCTTTTGCTAATTCAATCGAGGCATCACAAGGGATAGTATCGCCTAAAATAGCAATCTTTTTCCCGCTCCTCACTTCATCCAGATAGTCAAAACCATTAATCACTCGACCGTCATTAAGCGTTACACTCTGCCCCGCTTTCAAAAGTGAATAAAGTGGGCCAATATCAATATTATCTGCTCTTAATTTATCGATGTTTAATCTGGCCGGCAAATCTTTTTCGATAATTCGATAACCAAAACTTGGTACTCGATGCTGCAATAATTTTGCTTCGACAAAAAACTTATTATCATCGAAAACCAGACAATCATGCTCTAATTCAATAATATTAAGCGGATAAGATAGCCATGAATAACTCAAGTCAATAACTGTTTGAATAAATTGCTTAATTCCTTTAGGTCCAACTAACGTTAAAGCAGATTGGTGTTGCATTAAAGAACGGCTGGTAAGTACACCGGGTAAACCAAACAGGTGATCGCCATGTAGATGAGTAAGAAAAATAACTTCAAGTTTTGAAAGGCTTAATTTAGCTTTTAACATTTGCAATTGCGTTCCTTCACCGCAATCAAAAAGCCATAATTTTCCTCTCTCTTCCCGCAGATCTAACACAATACTACTGACATTACGTTCTTGTGTCGGCGACCCTGCACTGGTTCCCAAAAAAGTTAATTTCATAATGTTTTAGATATTTTTGCGTTCAATAGTTTGTTCGCCCCAAAATAGTTTATCTGCTTTGGTTTTCGAAAATGCTAGCGGTAAAACCTCATCACTGCCTTCCGACCAAATCTGCTCAGCCAATTTTTCATCATAGTTTGCTAATTCAAAAATAGCTTCTGCAATTTCAATAGAAGTTTCGCGAATACTTGCCCAAGAACGAATATCATGTATTTCTTTTTTGGTAGAATTCATATTAAGACTCCTTATTTGATTAGATTAAGTGTAAAATAACCCCAATTCATCCAAATTACAATAGGGCAATAGCTTTATGTTAACAATCATCTCACCTGCAAAAACGCTTGACTATCAAAGTCCATTAATCACTTCTGATTATTCTAAACCACAATTTATGCCAGAAACTCAACAGTTGGTTGAAGTGTGTAAAAAACTTTCAGCTAATGAATTAGCTAAATTAATGTCCATCAGTCCTAAGTTGGCTGAAGTGAATTATCAACGATTTCAAGATTGGCATGCTAATTTCACCCCTGATAATGCCAGACAAGCAATATTAGCATTCAAAGGCGATGTTTACGAAGGTCTTCATGTCGAAGATTTTACGGATAAAGATTTGAGTTTTGCTCAATCCCATTTAAGAATATTATCAGGGCTTTATGGTGTATTAAGACCTTTTGATCTGATCCAACCTTATCGATTGGAAATGGGCATAAGATTAAAAAACGGTCATAATTCTAATCTTTATCAGTTCTGGGGTGATAAGTTAACCGATTATCTCAACAAGGAACTTGCTCAATCAGCCACTCCAACTTTGATCAATTTAGCGTCTAACGAGTACTTTAAGGCAATAAAAGCAAAACAACTCAAAGCAAGCATCATCCACCCTATATTTTTAGATAAAAGCAAAGGTGAATTTAAAGTTATCAGTTTTTATGCCAAAAAAGCCCGTGGGTTAATGAGCCGATTTATTATCAAAAATAATATTAATCAAAGTAATGATATTAAAAGTTTTAATTTAGAAGGTTATCAGTTTGATTCAAAACGTTCAACTGAATTAGAATGGTTCTTTATTCGAAACCATGCATAACACGATAGACAAAGATAGATGGAATTTTTCACAACATTAGGACAACAGTTTTTAGCGACTTTGCCCCTATTTGTCCTGATCTTATTAGGATACTTAGCGATTAAAATTGGGCGTTGGCAAAAAACAGTAACCGATAGTTTAACTAAATTTACTTTTTATATTGCTTTTCCAATTATGCTCTTTCAAATTATGAGCCATTTTTCTGAGCATTCGCAAATCGATATTAAATTGTTGTTGGTCTTTTTTGGAAGTTCCTTTATTGTTTTTGCATTGGGCTGCATCATTGCTTCGAAATGCTTTAAATTAAATGGAACTCAAAGCACTATGTTTGCAATGGGCGGTATTTACACAAACACCGTCTTTGTCGGTATACCGATAATTAAAATGTTGTTAGGCGATAACGCCATTCCAATTGTTGCCATAATTGTTATTTTCAATGCATTGATACTTTGGACACTTGCCACAGTTTGCACTGAGTTTGTTCAAATGGGGAAACTTTCAACTAAAGGTTTTGTTAAAGCCTTTAAAAATGTCTCAAAAAACCCAATTATTTTAAGTATTTTTGTAGGAATTGTAGTCAACTTTACCGGCATACCATTACCTCAATTTATTGATAAATCAGCCAAAATGGTTAGTGATATGACTGCGCCATTGTCATTGATTGTATTAGGAATGGGGCTGGCAGAATATAAAATTCGGGATGAATTATTACTTACCGGCTCTATTTGTATATTAAAATTAGCCATATTACCGATTGTTACTTATATTTTAGCTAAAATAATCGGATTGCCAACACTAGAGCTGCAAGTCGTTGTTTTATTAAGCTCAGTATCGATAGCTATAAATTGTTATATGATGGCTCGACAATTTGAAGTACTTCAAGGACCTATTGCGTCGAGTTTGCTAATTTCAACGGCATTGTCGTCTATTACAACACCGTTGATTTTATCGATTATGATGCAACTACCTTTTACTTAATTAACCCTTGCTAGCATTACTTTTCACTTTGTAGTGTAATTTTAATGCTAAAACGATGACTGCACTACCAATTAAAAACCGCACCCAATCAATAGATTGATGACTAACAATAACATTAACTAAAATGCCTGACGGGATAACGACATTATTCATAATAGCCAACGTACCGGAATCAACTTTTGTCGCCCCATAATTCCATAAAAAATAGCACAACCCTGATGCAATTACGCCTAGCCAGACAATGACTATCCATTGTATATTGGTTGTGGGTAATTTGGATGAATCACCAAATAACCACCACCCTAAACTTGCGACAATTACCGCACCAAGGTAAACCCAAGCAAATGCTTGATGTTGCGGTAAAGGATAGAGTTCCATAATGCGTTTATAACCAGCCTGCCCCAAAGCAAAGACAATATTTGCACCTTGAACAAGTAAAAATCCAATAATAAAATCCTGGCTAATATGATCATAGCGAATAATGGCTGCACCAATGACTGCTAAAACAGCGGTAAGTAGATAATTTACTCTGAGACGATGTCCTTGCAATAAATCATAAATGACAGTCACGTAAATTGGCGTAAAAATTGTAAATAATAAAACTTCCGGCACGGATATGTATTGAAAAGAGTTATAATAAAAAAAGTACATAATCCCTAATTGACACGCCCCTACTCCCATTAATAACAGCATTTGTTTAAGGCAAATGTTGCCAAAGCGTAAAAAAGGAATAAAGGTTAGAAAAGCCAATAACACTCGAATCACAACAGCAAACCAAGTATCCACCTGCCCACTTATATAAATCGCAATTAAACTAAATGAAAATGACCAAACAATGGTCACGAAAATAAGATAAGACATAATTGATAACAATAAAGAATGATAAATGGGCTGCATCGTATCAATTCATCTTACACTTGTAAACATTATGGGATTTGAATTGTGTACAACAGATAAAATAATAATGAAAATATTTACTGATTGCTTTTATAAAGAACAATAATTTCTGATATATTGGATTATAAATCCGACGAATAAGTCATATTACCTAAACTTTGCTAAACAAATAGCAATTTTTAAAACAATCATCTTCAAAAACAATCATCCTCAAAAAAGTTCAATTATGGCATAATGTGCGCCAAATTATATTTTTGCGACTTTGCTAAAAAGTTTTTGATAACTTTTACGAACAAGCGCATGTTAAAGAGAGTAAACATTTGTGTTAAGTACAAACAACATCACCATGCAATTTGGTAGTAAACCGCTATTTGAAAATATTTCAGTTAAGTTTGGTAACGGCAATCGTTACGGACTGATTGGAGCAAATGGGAGCGGCAAATCGACTTTTATGAAAATTATTGGCGGCGATCTTGTGCCAACCTCTGGCAATGTCTCACTTGATCCACATGAGCGATTAGGTAAACTACGCCAAGATCAATTTGCTTTTGAAGAATTTAGCGTGCTAGATACTGTAATTATGGGGCACACCCAATTATGGCAAATTAAACAAGAAAGGGATCGTATCTATTCATTACCTGAAATGAGTGAGGAAGACGGTTTTAAAGTCGCAGATTTAGAAACCCAATACGCAGAAATGGATGGTTACAGCGCTGAATCACGTGCAGGTGAATTATTACTCGGTGTCGGTATACCAATCGAGCAACATTACGGCTTAATGAGTGAAATCGCTCCGGGTTGGAAACTGCGAGTATTATTAGCCCAAGCCCTATTTTCTAATCCAGATATTTTATTACTCGATGAACCAACCAATAACTTAGATATTGATACTATTCGTTGGTTAGAAGAGACATTAAATGAACGTGAAAGTACCATGATCATTATTTCTCATGATCGCCATTTTCTAAATATGGTTTGTACTCATATGGCGGATATGGACTACGGTGAACTTCGTATTTATCCGGGCAATTATGATGATTACATGACAGCGTCAACCCAAGCTCGAGAAAGACTATTAGCTGACAACGCTAAGAAAAAAGCGCAAATTAGTGAATTACAATCATTTGTTAGTCGTTTTAGTGCCAACGCTTCAAAATCTAAGCAAGCAACATCACGAGCAAGACAGATTGAAAAAATCAAACTCGAAGAAGTCAAAGCATTGAGTCGGCAAAATCCATTTATTCGTTTTGAACAGGATAAAAAACTTTTCCGTAATGCTTTGGTAGTGGAAAACCTTACCAAAGGTTTTGATAATGGCCCGTTATTTAAAAACTTAAATCTCATGGTTGAAGTGGGTGAAAAAGTCGCAATTTTGGGTACTAACGGGATAGGTAAATCAACATTATTAAAAACATTAATGGGGGAGATTATCCCTGAACAAGGCGATATAAAGTGGTCGGAAAATGCCAATATTGGCTATTATGCCCAAGATCATGAATATGAGTTTGAAGAAGATTTAACTGTATTTGACTGGATGAGTCAGTGGAAACAACCCAACGATGATGAGCAAGCCGTTCGCAGTATTTTGGGCCGACTACTGTTTTCTCAAGACGATATTAAAAAACAAGTTAAAGTGCTTTCCGGTGGTGAAAAAGGCCGTATGCTATTTGGTAAATTGATGATGCAACGTCCAAATATCATTGTCATGGACGAACCAACAAATCATTTGGATATGGAATCGATCGAATCATTAAATATGGCATTAGAGCTATATCAAGGAACTTTATTTTTTGTGTCGCACGACCGTGAATTTGTTAGCTCATTAGCAACTCGTATTGTTGAAATAACGCCGGAAAAAGTGATTGATTATACCGGTAATTATGAAGATTACTTGCGCAGCCAAGGGATCGAATAAAGATATCGTCTGATTAATAAAATAGCCACATCTGTGGCTATTTTTTAGGTTAATTATGTTTAGATAAATTAAAACTCTAACTCATCCCACCAAATATCTATTAATGGACTGGTTTTAACATTTTTAAGCCCATGGCTTTCAAGCCATTTTGTGACAACGTCACGATTTTCTTCGGTACAATTACCCAATTTTTGAGTACAAATGATACCTTTCCAATTTAAATATCCACTACCTTCGTAAGCCAAACCGTTTGCTTGTATCGCTTCAATGATAAATTGATCGACAACGTTATCAATAGTTTCTTCGCTAGTGCCTTCGTCAAATGTCCAACTGACAGTAAAACCTAGCTCTTTAAACTCTTCAATATGTAATTTTTTTCTTAAACGACGACTGCGATTAACCTTAGCCATAATGATATCCTTCTACTTTAGATAATTTAGTTAGTTTTAGAATATGTATGATGACTAGATTGCTTCATACTATTCTGGTTATTTTTAGAAGTTCGTGTTTGACTAACACGTCTTCTTTTTGCCGGAACCTGTTTGGCTGTCGCTTTTTTTACTGGTTCGGCTTTAATTCGAGGATCAACTTCAAATCCTTGAGTAAAAATTTCCGGGATTGTTTTTTTAATCAATTTCTCAATTGATTTTAATTGAGGAAGCTCATCAATACAAACTAATGATATTGCCTGACCCTGATTTAATGCCCGCCCTGTTCTACCAATACGATGTACATAATCTTCTGCTACTTGTGGCAATTCATAATTGACTACATGAGGCAATAGTTCAATATCCAACCCTCTCGCAGCTATATCGGTAGCAACGAGTGCTCGTATTTGTCCCGATTTAAAGTCCGCTAAGGCTTTGGTTCTAGCCCCTTGACTTTTATTACCATGAATCGCAGAAGCTTTAATACCATCTTTAGTTAACTGTTCGGCAAGATGATTAGCTCCATATTTAGTACGCGTAAAAATTAACACCTGCTGCCATTGGTTTTTGCCAATCAAATAAGAAAGAAGTTCACGTTTACGCCGTTTATCAACCCGATGAATATATTGAGTAATTTGCTCAGATGCACTATTAGTTTTTGCTACAGCGATCGATTCGGGCGAATGTAAAATTGTATTTGCTAATGATTTAATTTCATCTGAAAATGTCGCTGAAAACAGTAAGTTTTGGCGCTTTTTGGGTAATTTTGCAATCACTCGTCGAATATCATGAATAAAGCCCATATCAAGCATACGATCAGCTTCATCCAGTACTAACATTTTAACAGTTGAAAGGTCAACCGCATTTTGTTGAACCAAATCAAGCAACCGTCCAGGAGTGGCAATTAAAATATCAACTCCTCCTCGAAGTTTCATCATTTGTGGATTAATACTTACCCCACCAAATACCACCAACGAACGCACCGCTAAATAGCGGCTATAATCACGAATATTTTCGCCAATTTGCGCAGCAAGTTCCCTTGTTGGCGCTAAGATCAAGGCATACAACGGGCGTTTACCTTTTCTACCTGTCGTTCTTTGTGGTGCATTATTTTGTTGCTCAACTAACTTTTGTAAAATGGGTAATGCAAAGCCTGCTGTCTTACCTGTTCCTGTTTGTGCACTAGCCATAAGATCATTACCTGATAAGATAACTGGAATGGCTTTTTGTTGGATTGGAGTGGGATGGGTATAGTTTTGTTCTTTTACTGCTTTTAAAATCTCGACATTTAAGCCAAGAGAGTCAAATGACATGAAATGATTCCTAAATAAACGAAAATTGAATTGTCGAAAATTATTATAAAACAATTCGACTATAATTGTTTGATTATTTACCGATACTGATTGAAAACATTGTGTATCAAACAATAACAGTCGAAAAGATAAGACTATTTTTTGTAACGATTACTTCGCTTTAACTCAATAAATAGCAATTTATAAAAAATGAACACCCTGATTTTTAAAATGTTTTTTATAAAAAACCAGCTAAATGATATTTATTATCATTTCCATTTATGCTACTATCTCGCACCCAATTGTAATTGATTAATGGACTATGTATGCTTTTTAATTTCAGCCGTACAAAAAAAATACTAATAGCGTTAATTTTAACGACCGTTAGTATTAACTGCTTTGCTAAAGATGATATCACTTTTGCAAACTTTCGTGATATTCGTGATTTAAACCCTCATCTCTATTCCGGTGAAATGTGGGCACAAAACATGCTTTATGAATCTTTAGTACACTACAATGAAGATGGTACATTCTCGCCTTGGTTAGCTGAGAGTTGGACAATTACCAATCAAGGTAAAACCTATACTTTCAAATTGAGACAAGATGTCACCTTTAGTGATGGTGCAAAATTCGATGCACATAGCGCAAAACTTAACTGGGATGCTGTACTATCGAATAAAGTTCGTCATACATGGCTTGAAATGGTGCGTTTAATTACCGATATAAAAGCAATAGATGATTATACGTTGCAGGTGAATCTATCCGAACCTTATTATCCATTTTTGATTGAAATTGCAGTGACACGCCCTATGCGTTTTATTTCCCCAAATTCAATGAAAAACGGTGAAACCAAAGATGGAGTTAACGCTTATATCGGAACTGGTCCTTATGTATTAACTGATCATAAAAAAGATCAGTATGCCATATTTACCGCTAATCCGACTTATTGGGGCAATAAGCCGCAAATCAAAAAAGTCACCATGAAAGTAATTGCTGATAATCAGAGTCGCTTAATGGCACTGGAAAAAGGTGAAATTGATCTCATTTATGGTAAAAACATGGTTGATGCTGATTCTTATGAGCGGTTTTCCAAAATGGATAAGTTTCAGACATTAATGTCTAAGCCTGTTTCAAGCCGTATTGTTTTAATGAATACCACAAGACCAGCTTTAAGTGATATCCATGTAAGACAAGCTATTGAGCATATCATTAGTAAAAAAGATATATCGGAAGGTATATTTAACAATAGTGAGGCGCCAGCTGATACCTTAATGGCAACAAATATACCTTATGCCAATCTAGGGCTGAAACCGTATGAGTATAATCCTAAATTAGCTGAACAATTACTTGATCAGGCTGGTTGGGTTAAGGCAAACGGTGAAAATTACCGTCAAAAAGATGGCAAACCTTTTGAAATTACCCTTTACTATGATAGTAATACTGCGTCACAAAAAACCATTGCACAATACATGCAAGACGAATTTGAGCAAGTTGGATTAAAGCTCAATATTCATGGCGAGGAAGAACAAGGCTATCGTGATCGTCAAAAAGCCGGCGATTTTGATATGGTGTTTGATATCTCATGGGGAATGCCTTATGACCCTCAATCATTCCTATCTGGCATGAAACTTCCGGTTTACGGCGACTATATGGCACAACAAGGATTAAAAGACAAACCTCAGATCGATGCCAGTATTAGTAAAGCGCTGATTTCGACTGATGAGCAAGAACGTCAAAACTTGTATCGTTATGTACTGCAAACCCTGCATGATCAAGCGGTTTATATCCCACTAACATATGAACGAAATCGTGCTATTGCAGTAAAATCATTAAAAGGGATCGAATTTGCACCTTCACAGTTTGATATACCATTTGAAAAAATGCACTATTAATCTACTGGTTTTATTGATCAATTAGCATGTTAAGTTATATCTTAAAACGTTTAATAATGATGATACCAATTTTATTTGGTATCTCATTTATCGCTTTTTTACTTATCAATTTAGCGCCTTCCGATCCTGCTGAAGTTGCTTTGCGTCTTAATGAAATCATGCCAACACCCGATGCTATTGAAAGTATGCGAGAGGAACTCGGATTAAATAAACCTTTTTGGAATCGTTACTTTACCTGGCTATATAACGTCTTTCACCTTGATTTTGGGCGTTCGTTTATACATCGTGACAGATTAGTTTGGGATGAAATGTTACGTAGCCTAGTTCCAACAGTTGTTTTAGCCATTTCGTCTTTTATCTTTACATTGATTGTAAGTGTTATTTTAGGCGTATTATGTGCTATTTTCGCCAATTCGGTATTCGATCATATTGTACGGATAATCATATTTTTAGGTACCGCTATGCCAAGTTATTGGCTTGGTCTGCTTTTTATCTGGTTGTTTGCCAATTATTTAGATCTTTTACCCACTAACGGCTATGGCACATGGCAAAATTTAATTTTGCCAACTTTAACATTATCTTTCGTTTATATCTCAACCTACGTCCGATTTATTCGTAATAATATGCTCGAAAATATGCATAACTACAGCGTATTTTATGCACGTAGCCGAGGCTTGAAAGAACGCTCAATTATTTTAAAACATGTCTTAGTTAATTCATTACATACCACCATAACGGCATTAGGTATGACAATTCCCCAATTAATAGCGGGATCTTTTGTTGTGGAATATATTTTTTCATGGCCGGGGCTTGGACGTTTGTGTATTTCAGCCATTATGAATCGAGATTATCCGGTTATCCAAGCTTATATTTTAATTATGGCGATTTTATTTGTGGTGTGTAATTTCATTGTTGATGTCGTTCATCAATTGCTCGATCCTCGTTTACGAGATAGTGGTGGTATCAGATGATTATACTAAAGCAACTTATCAAAAATAAAACGGCTTTGTGTTGTATCGTTTTGATTACTTTAATCATTATTCTTGGGATTTTAGCACCCTATATTGCCCCATTTGATCCGAATAAAGTTCGTATAGTGCGTAAATATGCTAGCATGTCTGGCGAACATTGGCTGGGCTGTGACCATTTAGGACGAGACATTTTTTCTCGTTTACTTTATGGTATCCGCTCTACCCTATTTTTATCACTGCTTACGATGATAATCACCATTGTCATTGGTACCGTTATTGGTCTGATTTCAGGTTATCAACGTGGTAAGCTTGATGAATGCATTATGCGCCTTTGTGATGTTATGCTGTCTTTTCCTAGTCAAGTGATGATTCTGGCCATAGTTGGGGTGCTAGGAGTTGGAATTGAAAATGTTATTATTGCTAATATTGTCGTTAAATGGGCTTGGTATAGTCGTATGATACGAAGTTCGGTAATCAAACACAGTCGAAAAAATTATATTCTTTTTTCACGAGCCATTGGCGCATCCAATACCTTCATCATACGCCGTCATTTATTGCCAAATATTATGTCTGAATTGGTGGTATTAGCAACTTTAGATACTGGTTGGGTTATTTTAAATATTTCGGCGTTATCGTTCATCGGATTGGGGGTTCAAGCCCCTACGGCTGAATGGGGGCTTATGTTGAGCGAGGCAAAAAATGTGATGATCCAACACCCAATGCAAATGGTTTTTCCCGGAATAGCTATTTTAATTGTGGTGGCAGCCTTTAATATGTTAGGCGACTGTTTAAGAGATATTCTCGATCCAAAGGACAAATCAAATGAGTCATAAATTACTTGAGATCAAGGATCTTAACGTAACCCTTAGTAATGGCAAAACGCTATTAGATAATCTATCTTTTAGTATAGATCATTATCAATGCATGGGTATTGTGGGTGAAAGTGGAAGCGGTAAAAGCTTAACATGTAAAGCAATTATAGGCTTGTTAGAACCCTATTTTCGAGTTAAGGGCGAAGTTTTATTTTCTCCAAAACAAAAAAATAGACATTTTTCATCAAGTGCTGATCTATTGAAACAACGTAAAGAAGTATTACGTAATATTCGTGGCAACACTATTTCAGTTATCCTACAGCACCCGATGAATGCTTTTGATCCACTTTATTGTATTGGCAAGCAAGTTGTTGAAACGCTACTTGCTCACCGTAAAATGACTAAAAGTGAAGCAATTAATAAAACCCTATGCATGATTGAAACCATCGGTTTAGATAATTCTAAGATAATTTACAACAAGTATCCACATCAATTAAGTGGTGGCATGCTGCAAAGAATTATGATCGGAATTGCTCTAATGCTAGAACCCGAGCTTATTATTGCCGATGAGCCGACAACGGCTTTAGACTCGATTAGTCAATATCATATCCTTAAGATGTTTGAACAAATTAAGCAACAATCAAAAACAGCCATGATCTTTATTTCACATGATTTAGGTGTGATTCATCATATAGCAGATCAAATCATTGTAATGAAAGACGGCGCTCTTGTTGAACAGGGAACGCGAGATGAGATTTTTTATCATGCTAAAAATCAATATACCCAGTACTTAATCAATGCTCGAAAACAATTAGTAACAAAATTCAACGCTGCAGTTAAGCCTAAACCTCTTAATGTTAGCTTGGAGAGCATTTAAATGACCGTTTTACTACAAGTTGAAAATTTAAACAAATCATTTGTCCAACCCGATCAAGGATTATTTAGTCGAAAAAAAACTAAAGTGATCAATAATGTTTCTTTATCGTTAAAACACGGTGAGTGTCTGGGCATTATCGGTGAAAGCGGTAGCGGTAAAAGTACACTCGGGAAATTGATCCTTGGACTGGAAAAACCCGACAGTGGTAAAATCTATTTCAATGGGCAAGACATTTCAAAAAAAGCCTGGAAAAAGTCAGTGATGCGACGTAATCTTAGCGCAGTATTTCAAGATTATAATGCTTCGGTTAACCCTTATTTTACCGTTGAGAATATTATTGCAGAACCAATTGATATTTATGAAAAAATACCTAATAAACAACGTAAAAAACGAATTGATGAACTGTTAGAGCAAGTTGGTTTAAATTATACTTTTGCTAACCGATTTCCTCATGAAATGAGTGGTGGCCAATTACAACGTATCTGTATTGCCCGAGCAATTGCTTGTCAGCCTCAATTCATTTTATTCGACGAAGCGGTCAGCTCATTAGATATCTCAGTGCAAGCACAAATTTTATCGTTATTGTCCGAATTACAAAAACAATTAAATTTAACCAGTATCTTTATTACACATGACTTAACGACAATCACTTATCTTTGTGATCGAGCCATGTTTTTTTATCGGGGACAAATTGTTGAACATGTTGATAATATCGAACAATTAGGCAATGTTAAAAATGCTTATTCTAAGCAACTTCTTGAATCTGTATTAGGTTTTTAAATTTATGACAACCGAATTAGACAACAACAAACAGTTTTATTTTAAAGACTATTTAGCTTTGGTGATCCCTTTTATAATTTCAACCATTACAACTCCACTACTTGGAGTAGTTGATACAGCATTAGTCGGGCACTTACCTAATCCTGCATTTATAGCCGGTATCGCTGTTGGCGCAGTCATTTTTAATACCATTTATTGGTTATTTGGCTTTTTGCGAGTCAGTACAACTGGTTTTGCTGCACAAGCTTTAAATGATCCTATATTATTGCGTTCTTCGCTTATTCGTCCGCTATTTATTGCTATAGTTTTAGGTATCTTATTTATTATTCTACAGCAACCTATTTTTGATGCGGCAATGCAAGTGATTAAACCGAATAAGGAAGTCACTCATTTCGCAAAGACCTACTATTCAATTTTGATTTGGGGCGCCCCTTTTGTGCTTATCAACTATGTATTAGTCGGTTGGCTAATGGGAATGGCAAAAATAAAAGCGGTTTTGTTTTTACAAGTACTGATTAATGTACTTAACATTATTTTAGCTATAATCTTAGTTTGGGGATTTCATTCAAACATTGAAGGGGTAGCTTCTGCGACCTTAAGCGCACAGATCAGCTGTAGTTTATTAGGATTTTGGTATATCTATCGTTATCTACCAAAAACACAACAAAAAACCGATTTAAAAGCAATATTATCTTGGCAGTCATTAAAAGGGGTAATTTTAGTTAATACTAACTTGATGATCCGTACTATTTGTCTTTTAATTGTCACTAACCATTTTATATCAATTGGCTCTAGCTTCAGCACTCAAGTGCTTGCCGCCAATGCTGTATTGTTCCAAATTCACTATTTAATGGCATATCTCTTTGACGGGTTTGCTAATGCTTCGAGCGTATTTAGTGGCAAAGCTAAAGGGACGAAAAATATTACGTTATATAATCAAACCCTTAGATGGTCATTGCAGGCATGCATTATCTGTCCGATAATTTTAATTGCCATTTGGTTAGCTTTCGATACCGCAATTATAAAATTATTGACGAATCAAACAGAAATAATAGGGTTATGTCAGCAATATCAATTATGGTTGATGATATTTCCAATAGCAGTTGCAGGTGGTTTGATTTACTATGGCGTTTTTTCTGGAATCAGCTATACATCATCAATCCGAGATTCAATGATTCTCGCACTTTTACTTTGGTTAATTGCCCAATATATATGCGTGCCAATTTGGGGAAATAATGGATTATGGTTTTCATATATTTTATTCAGTTTAGGAAGGACGCTGTTCTTAGTCATCTGGATCAAAAAATCTAAAGGCTACGTATTGATCTAAGTTGTTGTTAGATATTTTATCAAATTGATCAGAAAATAAAAGGTAACACAACCGGTTACCTTTTGATTTAAAAATATACAAACTATTTTTTAGATGGATGAGGATCTTTAACTGAATCACCTTGCCCACTAACTATATACCAACCATTTTTACTATGTGGTTTTTTATTATGATCCGGACAAGGGGGTAACGATTTCTTACTTTGGTTGGAATAAATATATCCACAGTCAGCACATTTATAAGTGCCGGCTGAAACATCACTACCGTATGCAGCAAATTTTTGTACCATTATAAGCTCCTCCAGTATAGTTATATTTAAGATAAGCTAATACTTATCAGTGATATTTATAAGCTCTGATTAAAAAAAAAGCAAGTATGTTTTTTAATCATACCCGATTTTACCGTTTTTTTATTAAATGAATTTAACATCTATATTTAAAACAAAAATACAATTTAAGCACTATTTCACCATCAATCTTTTGATAATAATATAAAAAATCTTGTCAAAATCTTTCAGAAAATACCTACGTTTCAGTATAAAAATTGAGGAAGTAGAAAATTTTTATCAACAAAACGATTATGGGTATTATTTAAAATACATTGGATAATTTTATAATTCCAAAATTTCGTTAGGTTGCTAAATTTTAAGATTTTATCATCTATAAGTTTGTTGTAATAAGACCATTTTAGTTTGTTAAAAATAACGCAAAAAATCGTTTTCAATATTAATTGAGTAGATTATTCTTCGATAATTTAGATTTTATATTTCATTAAATAAATAAACTAACTTTTCCTAAAATCTATCTTGAAGCCGGAGGCTGAAAAAAGATAATGTACAATTTGTGTCAACAGCCAAGCAAATAGCTTTCGGTGATAAATAGAGATGATTGAATTGATTTATAAAATTCTCTAATTACTTTTAATGATAGCGTTGATAGTTAATTATCTAATAATATAACAAAATTAAAAAAGGGGATATTATTCTCCCCCCTTTTTGACTAATATTAAAAATGATACTTCTGGAAATATTTTTTAAATTTTATTTAAGGTGAAACACAAATCGCCTGAGTAAATTGAGTTTTTGTGCCACTTATTTTATCACCTGTTACATCCACAATAAAATGTTGATTTGGAATTGGACTTGGGGATGGTGAACTGGTCCAAAAAGCAAATGGAGTCCAAGCATCGCCATAACCTTTATTGCTTAACGACCCCCACTCTGAAAGCAATCCACCATTTATTTGCCTAATTTTCTTTTCACCATTTCCAGGATAGCCGCCTTCCCACCAATTAGGAATATTACCGTTAGTCAGATCTGACACAATTGGCAATCTATAATTTGGCAAGCTTGCACAATAATTTTCAGCGTTATTATAATTGTTTTCTACCATATCGATACCATTACTATCCGCTTGAGGAATAAACCAGTGGCGCAATTTAAAACGATAAATTGGAATAGTTTTTGCTTGGTCAGCATAAATCGTAAATTGTGTTGGCACAAAACTCATTTTAGATGAAGGAGAATTAGAGTTTGGTCCTTTTAACTTCACTACGGCCACCCCTTTAGATTCACTGAATTCTAAATCAACATTAGAATTGTTAGGCACTTTGCTATAACTAAGTTGACGGTAATCTTTAAGCCCGGCAACAATCAATTTGAAATTAAGATCATTGGCGCCTGTTGCAGGAAAATTAGTTTCAGGATTATTAACATCTTGAACTAAAAAAACATTTTTATCTGAATCCCACTGACCAGAAACACCGTTATTTTGTGTTAATGTTTTCGGTTGAACAAAACAAGTATAAAATGAACTTGAACCAACATGAAGGAAATAATTATCATTAAGATCACTAAATGTTGTTGAATCTGGAACACCATATTGAGTCTTAATACTACTGTTTTCGATATGTAAATTGATATAATATGGCGCTAAACATTTGTCGACAGCATCAGTCCGCGCTACATTTTGGCCTAGAGAATTTGTAATTCTCATAGAAATTTTACCGGTCCCTGCATTTACCAAATCACCATCATCATCGCGACCATAATTATAAGGTGCTTGCAATATCGCACTGAAATCGATTGATTGTACTTTATCACTATCCATAGAAGAGCTAACCGGAACGATTGTTTGTATATCAGCAAAGGTAGCAATACTATTTGGAATGGCAATAGGTAAGGGATTATTATTAGAATCCTTGGGTGGTTGATTATATTTAACCTCTTGACCATTTTCCATATAACTGATCCAAGATAATGCTTTAGTATCTGTACTTTTTGTTTGACCATTATCAAAAGTTAAGTAAGGTGCAGTACCATTAATAAATTTTGCTGTTTGGTTTGATAGTGCGGAAACAGAATTAGCAACGATGCTTAAGGTTAAATAACTTGATAAATAAAAAAGAACGGTGGTATATTTTCGCTTTCTGATATGTCTAACATGAGGTGAATATTTTTGATTAATGCTTGAAATATCTGAAGACAGTGTACAACTTAATGCTATCATGAATTACTACTCCTTTTGATTCTCTTTATGTTTTTTTTGAATTAACAAGATCCATCTCGAGGTAGTACTAAAACGATTTGTTTGACATAAGAATAGGATATGAGCAAACCTGAAATCGGTTTCACAATAATAAATTAGATAAGGTAGTTTGTATCTGAATTTTATGTAAAGAGTTGTTAAGAATTTTACGACTTTGTAAGGCATATCAAACAGATAAATCTAGATAAGGGAAGTATTAATTTGACAGATTAGATTTAATTATTCTATCTATGAAAATTAAAATATTTTCGATCGTAGGCTAAAGTAATCCTTTACATTTTTGGGGTTTAGAAAATTTGTTTAATTTTTGGTATTCTTCTAATAAAGATATGAATGACCAATAAAATATTTAGCATAATTACATTAGGTTCGCCCTTGCCAAAGATATTATTTTTTTCAAATTCAGATTGACTGATTATTTTCATAATAACTATCCTCGTCAGGAAATGATTTAAAGTTATTCGTGTAAAAGAACTTATTCTGTGGAAAATGGGCATATTTAATATTGATATATCCATTTAATTATAATTTTTTTATTGGCCTTTTACTGCACGGTTAAACCGTTCAAATTCCATTTCACCAATTTTTGATTTTAAAATATTAGCAATGGCATCTAATTTAGTAAAAGATACCCCGACATTTTGCGCAATTTGAATATGAGATTTAATCTGACTATCGGCACCAGCCAATGTTGATAGCGCAGCTAATGTCGCAATCTCTCTATCTTCATAACTTAAAATATCTCGACCAAAAATATCGCCAAAAAGATGGGCTTTTAAAAATTGATCGATAACAGGTGAAAAATCCATAATGCCGCCGGTAACGGGTTTGCCAACAACTTTTGTTTGAATTTTAGTCCCCAACTCTAAAGCGCTTATATTAGTGGGTAATGGCGCTGACGTAGAACCAACTGTGTCAGTAATGCCTTCTCTTTGACGTTCTTCAAGCAGATCTTTGAAAACACTCAGCCCATTTAAACTCCTAGGAAAACCAACGTAGGCATAAAGCTGAACTAAAATTTCTTTAATTTCATTAATGGTTAACCCTTGGTTTAAACCATCAATTAAAGCTTGTTTTAATCCAATCATATCGCCCTTAGACATAGAAGCGGAAATAGTCACAATTGATCCTTGTTTTGGTGTTAAAGTATTCATAGCATTTACCTTTGCATAAATAGTTAATACTGTAATCGGTTACTTTTTCTAACCACCCTGGATGTTTACAAATTTGTGTGCCTAAAAATGATAGATGAGTTATTAATATTAGAGCCAGTGCATATAAAACATTAATCTATCAGGATTTGTTTTATTTTTGCATTTATATGATTTTTAATTCAATATATCTCAAAATAAACTACAGTAAATTACCTTATGAAGAGTTTGATAATTCACTTGCTTATCGACAGGTAATTCAATTTAGTACGCAGCCCTATGAATAGGATATTTACTTGCATTATGACAAACTCAATTTTTCAAAAAAAATTTTATAAAGTTCATCTTGATTATTAAAATAAAGAACAATCCCTCCAACTATTAGCATTATAAAATTCATGGCATTGACTAATATCAATCGACGTTTAACTTTGGTTATTTTATCAGATAATTTTGTACTAGTATCACCAGCTTCTTTATAAATTTGTGTTCTCTTCTCTAAAATTTGAAAACGCTTAAATGATTTTTCTAAACTTGTATTTAACTCATCTAATGAATCTTTATATGATTGATTTGAGACAAATGTAATTAAGAAAATCATAAATAATCCAATGATTACTAACGATCCTATAAGAAGATTACCTGCTTTAATTAATGCCGAGGCAGCAATAAGAGCACCAGGTATTGCATAAGCCTTATTTTGAGTTGAGGAAATAATATCATTTATTTTTGAAGTATATTCGATATATTTGCTTTCTATTTCAGATAACACTTTATCTATAGAAAATTTTTTCGTATATAAATCAACTAAATCTTTATAACGCTTATAAATTTGTTTATCTTTTTCGATTATTTCAGTTAATACACATTTATTATCAACAAAATCTGAAATAGCAACTCTCAATATAGATTGCCTTTCCGATGTCATGACATCATCTACTTCAATAATATTTAAAAGTTCACTTACAAAGTCAAAATTAATTTTATTTATTTCTACTATTTCATCTATTATAGATAGATTGTTAGATGGAATAATAATCTCAACTTCTTTTATGTTATTTTTATCTGGAACATAATAAATACATTTATCATAAAAAGAATATCTTGATATATTATTTATTAGCCTACTCCATTTTAAAAATAAGTTGATTTTTTTGATAATAGGTTCAGGCATTAAGAATGATATCATGCCATTATTTACTCGCTCTCCGCCATCAAGAATAATGTAATAAGGCAATTCATGATCCAGTGAAGATGCTTTTACCCAAAAGCTGTCTAACGTAGGAAAAATCACAGTATTTTCAGCTAAATCGCCTTTTTTTATTGGAAAGCTAACTAGATTATGAAATGAGGAATAATCTAATTCTTCACTTTTAACCCCAAAAGTCCTTAAAAGTTCTTTTAAATTTTCACCATTGACATTTTGCCCCAAAGAAATCTCAGCCCATCCGCCCTCGATCTTAATTCCACAAGATGACAATTGCGCAAAAAGATACTTTAGTTTCTTTATTTCATCTTGAGTTAATATATCTTTATTCATTTTTACTTACACCAAAGTAATCATTAAGATTTTTAATATCATTTTCATTTAACTTAATTGTTAGGGTGCCATCCGTTTGGTTATAAGTGATTTTTTTGTTTTCTTTATTATTTATACCTAAAGCACTATAAGAAATTTGACAACAATAATCTTTTTCTGCATCTTCCAATGTTAGCGTTTCAAAAATTTTCTTAGATGATGGAGTAGGTTCAAAAAATTCATTAATCTTATAATCCCTAGATGCAACAAAATCACTAAATTTTCCTTTAATTGTTTCATCATCTAATGTGCTGTCTATAATGTTTTGAAAATTTTCTATCGATAATTTCCTATCAGCTTTTCTTTTTAATGTATTTTCCAATAATTTTGATATTGCTTCTTGAACATTATCTTTATCTCTCTTTTTAACATTAAAATGTTTCAAAAAATCTATAACAGCGCATTTAACCTCGTCAATACTTAGAGTACTATCAAGTGTTTCGTTACACCCTAAAGCTCTCTTAAAGAAGTTACTCGTTGATTTACCTGTGATAAACTGAAGGTAAGGCTCTCCTTTATTATCAGGATAAGTAGCATCAAATAAAGTTAAATCAATCATTGCAGCCTGTCTCAACGAATCCAAGTTAATAGTTGAAAACATTTTTGGGATTAAATCATCATCAAAATTAAACCCATTATTATTATCAACCATCAAAATAAACAATCTACCTAAAGAATCTTCTTCACTTTCAATATTGTAATGAATAAATATTATTGAACCTCCCTTTTTGCTTCGCCTATCAGCATTAGCCTCGGAACAAAGTTTTTCCATTATGGTTGAAACTAGAGATTCAAATTCTAATTCTCTTTTTGAATATTTAGATAAATTAACAGCTACACTAGTATTAGTTATACTTTTATAGATGTAACTATGATTTTTTTTATGCCTTTTGAATTTTTCATCTACTTTAGCGATGAATTCCAAAATATCGTTATCTGTTAATTTCCATAATTTACCAAGTATAAAGCTAAAATTAGAATTTTCTCGCTTCAGATCTGCTGTAATAGCAAATTGAGGCAAATATTCAACTGCTCCTTGTTCTATTGATGAATCATACCCACAATCACTACAAACACCACTAACATCTAAATCACTATTACAATTGGTACATATTTTTTTAAAAGCATCTGTCATATTGTTTATCCCGAATAATTTAATCAATTAATGATAATATAAACAACAGATACCCTTACATGATAATAAATACAGCTAACAGTACACATATTCATTTTTATAAAATATGATGAAATTTACCTTTTAATTGGATTAATTGATCTACGAAAATTTAATTCAAATAGGACACAACTCACTTCATCGAGTTGTTGCATTTTGAACTAATGTCTCTATTCACAGGCAATACGCTATGCGAATTATTTGCTATTGGTTTGGATTGTATATGTGAAGAAGCCCTATAAAATTACTCTATTGTGACTTCTGTTATATGCTTAAGACAATGTATACTGCTCTTCTCTTATAAGTACTTATCTAGAATTGATCATATAAATGATAGATAAAATTAAAGCCCGAAAGGGCTTTTTTTATTTATTATTGAAATTTCTAAAAACTCTATATTGAATAAATTGATTAGTTGCTTTTATTATTTCTAACTCTGCACCTTTGTATCTTATAATTTTTGACTCCGATAAATCATATTCAACATTATTGGAAAATGCAGGACGAGCAATATCGTTATTAAATTCTCGATACCCTATGTTAATTTTATTACCAACCTTTCCGTTATAAATTAATGTTTGCTGGAATCCATCCTGACTCGTCACATTAACCTTTTTATAAGTAAACTGTTTATTATTCTCACAAAAATCAGTCCCTGTTGGAAAAGATATACAGACTTGATTCTTAGATGAATCTTTACTAACTCTTATACCTACCGGAGCCACAGCAACATTGAAACTTTTCACAATAGAATTACCGTTTACACTTCTTATCGCAAAAAATAAATATTTTTTATCTTCACCTAACTTTGGATAATCGCCTGCATCAATGATATAAGAGTACCAAAATTTATTAACTTGAGTTGTTACTGGAAAAGATATCACATCCATTGTTTTAACGTTGCCTTGACGAACCATGTCATCACCTACATACGTGGTTGTAACTACATTAAGATCAGGATAGCTTTTTTGAGTAATTTCTGGCACATAATTATACTTAATATCGCTCACACATCCGACTAAAGCGAAACCAATTAAGCCAGCTAGTAAAATCTTTTTCATACCATTCTCCATAGTTTTTGATAATGGTATGTTATTTAAAGGTTTGGGGCAATAAAAAACCACTCGAAAGTGGTTATTTACTTTTATTTATTAATTTCACTGACTCTTCTTCCATGATTTGTAGATCAAAAAATGCGTTTATTTTACAGATATAATTAATTTTTATTAACCACATGAGGCAATTGTGATCAAGCCCTGTGACAACACCAATGCTTGTACGCCATTGAGTAAATATTGCCTTCATTAATTTAAAATATATGAATTAAATTGCGATATTCTAGATATTCATCTGCTTAATCAACTTCTTTTAAGTAGAATGCCGAAACATCATCCTTAGACGGCTCTTAAGTATATAAAGTATCGGCAAGATCACTAAACTACAGAAATTATTATTAATCCTACTGGTGCCTTATTACTAACTTGAGATTCTGTTAGTAATGTCTAGCCAATAATAATCACAATAGCCAAAACCAATTATCTAACATACACAAATTCAGTCCAAAAATTTTATAGATGATGTAATTCTTTTTTGACTTACATCTAAATCAGATTTTCATATTAGAATCTAAAAATACATTAAAGAATACTTTGTATTAGGTATTTCTTTAATTTTGATTTCTTCTATTTTGGTAATGAGGTGTTTATCTTTTTTAAAACCATCTTTTAAATTTGATAACTTATCTTCGCTAAAATATTCTGTTTTAAAAACACCAATACAATTAATATTCTCACTATTTTTTTTATCAACGGCATTTTTCACTTTATAAAAGTCATCAACCATTTTATTAAAGCATGTTATAAAACTATCATATTGCTTTATTTCAGTATAAAACTCATTACCACTTGTGTTATAAAAAATAGTAAAATCAGGAATAATTTTTCCTTTTTTATTAGTATGAGAATATTCTGCTGTCCATGTAAAAGGACAATAGTTGAAAAATTTTTTCTTCTTAAAATAACATGCCAATTCGATTTGGAACCATTTTTCAAAGTGAACAAAATTAAATTCTGAAATAATATTTAATTTATTTTGGAAATCCTCTTCCTTAATGAACTTGAACACTAAAGATTTCATCGGATTAGTACGGTATCGTCCCATGATGCGCCTACAAAATACACTTCCTGCGAGTAATCATAATAGCATATATTATTTATCCATCAAAACTATCTTATACATATTTCTGTGAAAAAACTTGAATATAGGTTTTCTTGTCAATCTAATTTATAAAAAAGAGCTGGAATTAAGATATTTCATTTTCCTGATCTGCGACATACTTAGGCAAGTTACCATGTACAAACATACACACCACTCGAAACATTAAAAAATTCACTGGAAGCTATATATCTAATTCAAGCTATTTTCTATCTATAGCATTAATATCTATTTCATATCCTCGCTATTTTGCTTATTGATTAACAAACAAATACCACTTCTAATCGCTTTAATAAGAATTAACAAAATATAGCCACAAATGCTTGAAACGCTTGGCAAAATTGATAATAACATAAAAGCAAGCCCATTAAATCCCCAACTATTGTCATTATTCTCAAAATAGGCTACCAATATAGCAAACCAAATAAAACATACAAAAATACCAATATATAATCCAAGAAAAGAAGTTAGTTTGTGAGTATTTGGTTTGGTGAAGAGTTTTATTAGCATCGACAGAAATAAAATCACTTGCACGGTTAGAGTAGCAACTAGAAAAATAATAATAAAAGGATCAAACTTTTCAGAATAACTATGAAAACCGCCTCTGCCGAACTCCATGGAAATCCTAAAAATTATAAACATAAGTACATAAAAAAAACCGTGTGCATAAAGTAAGTTACGATCTTTGAATAGAAAATGAATCATTCCTAATTCACAATTTTTTTTTACAGCCATAAATCAATCTTCCCTTTAATTTATTAATTTGATATTAACATTAGTTAATAACTAACTTCCAATTTAAACTTTAAAAGTTTATAAAATAAAACAGAAATAATGTTCAAACCAATCTAAATTTGTTTATACTAAACTAAATTTTATTAATGATAATAGTAGTTTAATTATGATAAAAATTATCATATTATTTATATTTACCGCTTTAGCTGAAATTTCAGGCTGTTATTTTGTTTATATTTGGGCTAAAAAAGTGGTTTCTGCCTGGTTTCTAATACCGGCCGCATTAAGTCTTATGTTATTTGCTTGGCTACTTACTTTACACCCTGAAGCTAGTGGTCGAATTTATGCAACATATGGTGGTATTTATGTGGTAACATCTATTATCTGGCTTAAGTTAGTTGATCATGTCAAATTATCAACATTTGATTTAATTGGTGCCATGATTATCCTACTCGGGACCCTAGTTATTATTTGGGG
The DNA here is from genome assembly GCF_019469205.1 of Gilliamella sp. ESL0405. Taxonomy (NCBI): domain Bacteria; kingdom Pseudomonadati; phylum Pseudomonadota; class Gammaproteobacteria; order Orbales; family Orbaceae; genus Gilliamella; species Gilliamella sp. ESL0405. The sequence goes on from NZ_CP048265.1 coordinate 1,468,872, forward strand.
TTGGAAAACATAAAATTAATTTTTAATTAAATTAATATACCCTACTCTTTTAACAAAAATATAAGCATACTCCATTATATTCACTGTATTGCATTAGTAATAATTTACGATTGTTGCAAATTTTTTTGGTATTAAATAGTTATTTTTTTCGCGAATTAACCGGTTTTATAAATTCACTTTTCTTGATTAAAAGGCAATTTAACCCATGCTTTTTATATCTCTCCTTAATTGTAAGATTAACAAAGATGACAAAGTTTATTAATCTATTTTCAGTAACTATATAAAATTAAAAGAATAAAATTACTTTGAATTTATCGGATTAGATTATTATAAAATATGATTATAAATAATTTGTTAACTACATACTTTTTGAGTTGATGGTTCCTACTGGACTTGAACCAGTGACCAATAAATTATTAACGTTTTAATTGCTTCAAACGTGTCGGAAAATTCCTTACTTTACTCAGTATTGCTGTACATTGAAGACTTATACTTACCAAGAAAACAAGCTAAACCTCTAAAGCTTAGAACTACATCACCAAATTTTTTATTGCCTCCAAGTAAATACTCCTTAACCTTAGTCAAACAATCGGTAGCTCACTTGGGCGACCTATTTTTTCTTTTCGCCCTTTGTCATATGCTACCTTTAAAAATAAAAAGCCACACAAGACGACTGTTGATTAAATATGCAGTTATTTTTTATAACTGCTCGTGAATTTTTTAAAGTTTAGGTGTAAAAGCTTATATTTTGTTGCCACTCATTTGAAACTGTTACTTAACTTGATGTCGTCTACATGCTCTTGTTCTCATAAAATTACTCACATATGAATAATACAAAGCCCATCTATTAAGTGAGCTTATATTTTATGCGTTTGAAACCGCATTATAGTCATATATATCCGTTTAAACTTTCAAGTGCTTTGTTTTCTAAACCGCACGGTCTCCAGTGAAATGTTTCCATAATTTTGATTTCTCTAGACATGAAAAAAGCCCGCCGGAACGGCTTTTAACAAAAGAGTTTAATATTTAATTAAAGTTATCATTTTTTATAAAAGAAATCCGAACAATACCTATGTTATTTATGCTGTTTTCCGCTTTGATTACGGATATGGCGATTTTTAATTCAGTATCGATATTATCTTTGTACGTTTTTTCTGAAATTATACAGAGTTCCTCTTCTTCACAAATGGGGTTAATCCAAAAATTATTATAAGGTTCAACGTTTTTGTGAGCTGAACTCGAATAATATAATTTATCAAATTGACTAATATACGAGTTATATAACGATATAGCTTTTTCACCTGTTGAATCATAGTTAGTATCACTATCCAGTCCCGGCGAGGAATAGTAATTATTATTATGACTATAACTAACTAATCCATCATTTTTTTTAAATACAACCGTTTTAAAATCCAGCTCAGGAAAAGAATCGGATTTAATTAAATAATACTGAAAATTATGATCCTCACTTTCCCCTTTGTAAAAAATATTAACCCCCATATGCTTTACATCATCAACACTCATTCCCCATTTCAGTTGGTTTGGTAGTTCAATTTTAGTTTCTTTTTTATTGCAACCAATGCTTAGAAAACAAAACAGAATTATAAATAATTTTTTCTGCATACCATCTCCTTAATTTTTCATTAATGGTATGTTATTTAACGAGTTAAAGCAATAAGAACTACCCTTAGGTTGTTTTATTTTTATAATAATTGATTATGCTAATTTAGACATTTTTAACCTAATGATCGGTAAAACTCTATTCCAATTATCGGCTATTCCTTTAGATTGTATATGCTCTGTTTTTCGTTCGATTATTCTTCTAGTATCATTTAAAGTTCGCTTATATTCACGAGCTATAGAGTAAAAAGTTCCGCTAAAACTTGAATTAATCACACGTAATACAGGCTCTATCGATTCTATTTGATATCGCATTGTTTCAGCAGTTTTATATAACTTGCTAAATCATATAAATCTTCATCTGATAAGCCAATTCTGGGTGTAACCCGCCAAGCCACTTAAAGGTTTCCTCAATCTACTGGCTGGTAAATCTTGATAACGTGGGATTTTGAATTGCTGGAGAAACTTTGAATAAACCTTTGATGTCTTTCACCTGCTCGGTAAGTTTACTCATTAACAGTTTGTTGACTATATATTTTTGGAGTTGGTGGCCCCTACTGGACTTGAACCAGTGACCAATCGATTATGAGTCGACTGCTCTGACCAACTGAGCTAAGGGGCCTTTTTGAGGATCTACTGACTTGGTAGGGTTGCGATTATAATGGAGAAAATTTTAATTTGCTACAATTAATTAACTAAATGGGTTGATTTGGTTAATTATTAAACTGTAATTTAATGCATTCTAATCATTAACAATAACTGATACTTTTTATTTTATTAAACTGATACAATAACAACGCTTATCATTATTTATCGTTTTACTGGTTGAGGAAATATTATGTCTTTAAAAAAATTACTATTTATCTGTGCGGCTTTTTCTAGTGCTTTATTTTTAAACGCCTGTAGCAATTCTAATTATCAACTCACATCAGCAGGTCAACACGTTCAATTTATTGATACTAAACCTGCGGCTAGCTGCCAATTTTTGGGTAAAGCTGAAGGCCGCCGTAATACACTTTTTTCAGGTTTAAAAACACATAGTGAGCTTATTCGTGATGCAGCAACCGATCTTATGAATAAAGCTGCGTCAATGGGTGGTAATGTGATTTATAACGCTCAAGATGCATCATTACAATATGTTTCAGATATAGCGCCAACAGATGCAGTGATGACTGGTGAAGTGTTTAGTTGTAAGTAAACAATCGTAAAATGAAAAAAGGGATATTATACTATCCCTTTTTTATTGAACTTTACCAATATAATTAGCCATTTTGTTTTTCAAAAGCTTTCATGAAATCAATTAAATACTTGACTCCTTCAATATCCATCGCATTGTAAATCGAAGCCCTCATTCCGCCAGCAATTCGGTGACCTTTGATTCCAATGATATTTGCTTGTGTTGCTTCGCTAACAAACCTTTTATCGAGTTCCTCATTTGGGGATAAGAAGGTTACATTCATGATTGATCGATTAGGGGTAGCCACGCAATTACGATAAAAATCAGACTGATCGATAAACTGGTAAAGCAATTGAGCTTTAGCTTGATTTCGTTGTTGCATCGCATTTAATCCGCCCAAATTTTTAATCCATTTAAATACCAAACCAGATAAGTACCATGCAAAAGTTGGCGGTGTATTAAACATCGAATCGTTATCGAAAAGAGTTTTATAATCTAATACCGACGGTAACACCTTTTTAGCGTGCCCTAGCAAATCTTCCCTAACTATGACAATAGTAATACCTGAAGGACCAATATTTTTCTGAGCACCAGCATAGATAATTCCATAACGGCTGACGTCAATTGGTTGAGATAAAATGCACGATGATAAATCAGCTACAACAATTTTATCGTCAAAATTAGGCTGTTCGAATATTTCAACCCCATCAATAGTTTCATTTGGACAATAGTGTATATAAGCGGCATTATCATTTAGTTGCCATGCCGACATAGGTTTTAGCGAAGTAACTCCATCGGTCTTAACAACGATGTTTTGCTCGATAACGTTACAATACTTTCCTGCTTCTTTAGCAGCACATTGGCTCCAATAGCCACTATTGATATAATCGGCCTGCGTTTTTTCGCCTAAAATATTTAGTGGCACAGCGGCAAATTGTGCTCTTGCGCCACCCTGGCAAAATAAAATTTTATAATTATCGGGGACATTTAGTATGTCTCGTAAATTATTAGTAGCTTCAATTGCACATGCATCAAAATCCTTACCACGGTGACTTAACTCCATAACAGATGCGCCAGTATTTTGCCAATCTAATAACTCAGCTTGTGCCTGTTTTAAAACATCAGCAGGTAATTTAGCAGGACCGGCACTAAAGTTGTAACTTTTATTCATTGCAATTCACTTTAATCCATTTATAAAAATAAAGTTATATTTTTACACTGTCTTAAAGTATATACAATCAAATTTTTGACAAGATCTTTCAGATTTACTATACGTTTTGGCATAAAAAAGCCGGCATAAACCGGCAAACAAGAAATAAAATTTAAACTATAAGGAGAGTTGTTGTTTGGCTGCTGCGATAGCGATTCTTACTTGTTGTGGTGAAACACCGCCTTTAGCACACCGTTTTGCTAAGCAAGAATCCAACGATAATATAGTATAAACATCATCTTCAATAACATGACTGAATGATTTAAGTTCGTCTAAAGAGAGTTCCTCCAATGCCTTTTGCTTAGCTATTGCACCAACAACAGCCTCGCCAACAATGTGGTGTGCTTCTCTAAATGGAATCCCTTTAGCCACAAGATAATCAGCTAATTCAGTTGCATTCGAGTAGCCCTGTTTTGCAGCTTCTAAACAGACTTCATAGTTTATTTTGATATCTTCAAGAACTAAACAAGCCATATCTAAGCATTCATGCCAGGTATCAATTGCATCAAAAAGGTGTTCTTTGTCTTCTTGCATATCTTTATTATAAGCAAGTGGCAATCCCTTTAAAGTGACCATTAAACCGGTTAACGCGCCAACTACTCGACCGACTTTTCCACGAATTAATTCTAATGCATCGGGATTCTTTTTTTGTGGCATTAGTGAAGAGCCGGATGTAACGCGATCTGATAGTTCAACAAAATTGGCTTCGCCACTATTGAAAATAATTAAATCTTCGGCAAAACGAGATAAGTGGATCATGCTAATTGAAGCCGTGTTTAATAATTCAAGCACATGGTCACGATCTGAAACCGAGTCCAAACTATTATTCGTTGCTTTAGCAAACCCTAACCATTGCGCTAGCTCTTCACGATCCATAGGATATGCTGTTCCGGCTAAAGCACCTGAACCTAACGGGCTTATATCTAAGCGTTTAAGTGTATCTTGCAGACGATCTTTATCACGAGTCAGCATTTCATAGTAAGCTAAACACCAATGTGCAAAAGTAATGGGCTGAGCTCGTTGTAAATGAGTGTAACCCGGCATAATAGCTTGCTGATGTTGTTCAGCTGTAATGACTAAAGACTTTCTTAAATGATCTACAGATTCAATCAAATGATTAATCTCTTTTTTACACCATAGTTTAAGATCAGTTGTTGATTGGTCATTTCGGCTACGACCAGTATGTAATTTTTTACCTAAATCACCCACTTTCTCAATTAATTGTTGTTCAACCCAACTATGAATATCTTCTGCATCACTTCGTAAAATCTGTTCAGGGTCTTGATTAACCGATATGCGTAATTCGTTTAAAGCTTTTTCCAATTTCTTTTGTTCATCATAAGATAGAACGTTAACGGTCACCAATGCTTTAGACCAAGCTATGGATCCTATAATATCTTGCTCTGCAAGACGATAGTCAAAGCGCAACGAATCATTAAAATGTTTAAATCTTTGATCTGCTGCTTGGCTAAAACGCCCACCCCATAATGCCATAAATACCTCAAATATAATCTTTAAATTAATGCAAAATGATTGTAATTATCAACTTTTATTCATTCTGATTTTGATGCTAAATTGTTTCGATACGTTAAAAGAAATATATACAGGACTATGCCTGTATATATCATTTAAAGTTGCACACTAAAAAGTTTTAATATTACTTTTTAGTTTTACTTACAGACTTAGATTTAGCAGACGTTTTTGTCGTTGTCTTCGTTTTAGAATCGGTTTTCACGCTTTTGCTTACCGCTTTTTTTGCCGGTTGTTTTTTCTTTTCTTCATTTAAGGCACGAATTCGTGATGATAAAGAGAATAGACGAATAAAACCACCTGCGTGACTATGATCATAAACCTCATCTTCACCAAAAGTCGCAAATTCTTCATTATATAAACTATTTGGCGATTTTTTCTGAACAGCAGTTGCATTACCTTTATAAAGTTTGATGACGACTTCACCGGTCATATCTTCTGCAAGAACGTCGGCTGCAGCTTGAATTGAACGGCGATATGGCGCAAACCAACGACCATCATAAACCACATAAGCCATTTCAATACCTAATTGTTCACGCCATTTAAAGCTGTCACGATCTAAAATTAACTGCTCTAAACCACGTAATGCGGTCATCATAATAGTACCACCCGGAGTTTCATAACAACCACGAGATTTAATACCGACTAAACGATTTTCAATAATATCAACCCGACCTACACCATGTTTTGCACCAATTTTGTTGAGTGTTGCAACACAGTTATATGGCGAAAGTTTTTTACCATTAACTGAAACAACTTCCCCTTTTTCGATTCCAATAGTGACAAACTCCGGTTTATTTGGTGCATCTTCCGGCGATACAGTCCACGCCCAGCAATCAGCATTAGCTTGATTCCATGTACTTTCAAGCACTCCACCTTCAGTTGAGATATGCCATGCATTTTCATCACGACTATAGATTTTTTCAACGGTTGCAGTAGTTGGAATTTTACGGACTTTTAGATAATCAATTAAAGCCTCTCGCGAGCGCAAATCCCATTCACGCCAAGGAGCAATAACTTTAAGTTGTGGAGCAAGTGCCGTATAAGTTGTTTCAAAACGAACTTGATCATTACCTTTTCCGGTTGCGCCATGGCAAAGTGTGTCAGCCCCAACCTCTAAAGCATATTCAACTTGAGCCTTAGCAATAATTGGGCGAGCCATTGATGTTCCGAGATAATAAGTTCCTTCGTATAAAGCGCCGGTTTTTAATACAGGGTAAACATAATCTTTAACAAACTCTTCTCGTAGATCAACAACTTTACAAGCAACCGCGCCCGATGCTTTAGCTTTCTTTTCTACATCTTTGAGCTCTTTGGGATCTTGCCCAACATTTGCCACTAAAGCATACACTTCACAACCACCGTAATTTTCTTTCAACCAAGGAATGATTGCTGATGTATCCAAACCACCTGAATAGGCTAATACAACCTTTTTAGTTCCACTTTTTTTCATGATATACCCTTTCTAAATTAACTTTCGATAGTTAAATGCGTTAAAGATTTTTTGTGTCAATTTATAAATATAAATTATCAGTTTAATATACTGGTTGATTTATATTTAAGCAATAATTCTTGTGCCGGTTATTCCTGATTTACCATTAAATAATTCTCCAAGCTTATCAGCTTCTTTCCAACTTGCTATATCAATTGATCTGCCTAATGATTTAGCGGCTTCAAATGCAGAATTTACCTTTACTATCATGCCGTCTGTAATCACGCCGCTAGCGATTAACTGATCCGCTTGTGACTGGGTTAATGATTCGATAAGTTTTTTATTCTGATCTAATACACCTACAACATCTGACAGAAGAATCAAATCTGCATCTAATGTTTTTGCTAAAGCAACAGCTGCATGGTCGGCATTAACATTCATCATTTTTCCTTCTTCGGTAATGCCGATAGAACTCATAATTGGTAAATAGCCATGATCAATAAGCAGATTGACTAAAGTCGCATCCCCCGCATCAGCTTGACCAACATAACCTAACTCTTCTGAAATCTGTTTAACTTTCACGCTATTACCGTCAGCTAAACAGAGCCCAACACTTGGAATTTGTTGTTTTTTAGCTTCTGAAAGAAGCTTTGTATTGGCACTTCCTGCAAGGCTACCAACTATCACATCAATTTGATCTGCTGGTGTCACACGCAACCCATTTCGCCGAACAACTGGCATTGATAAACGATCCATTAAAGAATCAACCAGGCTACCACCACCATGAACAATAATCAGTGGGCGTGCAAAACTCTTTTTATATTCACCAATAACAACAAATAACTTACTTAAAGCATCTTGATTATCGAGCAACACGCCACCAAGTTTGATAATTAATGGTTTCATTTCAATTTCCTATTAGTTTGGGTTATCGTTAATCACATTTTGTTTGAATTTAACATTTACTATCAGCTACCTTTATAACAGCGATGTTGTTTCATCAAACCCGAATCGAATATTCATACATTGCACTGCCTGTGCAGCAGCCCCTTTTAACAAATTATCCTCAACAGAAATTAAAATTAAATGGCGCCCTTTTAATACAAATCCAATATCGCAATATGGCAAATCGACAACGGCTTTTAAAGCTGGCCAATCTTTTTGATAAACCCGGATAAGGGGTTTATTGTCATAATATTTATTTAATGCCCCAAGAACATCGTCAGATGTCACCCCTTCTTTTACTTTACAATTGATTGTTGCATGGATACCTTGTTTAAAACTACCAAGATGCGGGGTAAAGATAACGTCTTGCCCTAAATGGGTAGCAATTTCAGGTTGATGACGATGAGTAAATAATCCATAAGCATGCAAACTCACTTCGCAAAACAAATTATTATGTGAAGGTTTGCGCCCGGCACCACTTACCCCACTTATGGCATTAATGATTGGCCATTGCGTTTTATCGAGTAAATCTTCTTCAAGTAAAGGCTTTAAAGGTAATTGTGAGGCGGTAGGATAACAGCCCGGAACGGCTATCAATTGCGCTTGTTTAATTGCTTCGAAATTCCACTCCGCTAATCCATATACTGCTTTTTCTAACCACTCTTGATGTTTATGTGTAAAGCCATAAAATTCAGTATAAAAAGAGGAAGAATTGACCCGAAAAGCGCCCGACAAGTCAAAAACAGTGCAACCATGCGATAAGAAAAAAGGCGCGATATCATGACTAACTGAATGTTCAGTTGCTAAAAAAACAATATCGATATCTTTAATGAGCGAAGTGTAGTCTTTAGTGGCAATTAAAGGTAAATCAACGACACCTTTTAATTGTGGGTATAAGTCATAATTAGAAAGTAGCTTACCGCCATCTTGACTATTTTCTGATACCGTCAATGCGACCAGTTCGACATTTGGGTGCTTATTTAAATAATAAGCTAATTTAGCACCTGCATAACCACTCGCTCCAACAATTATTGCTTTTAACATACTATTCCTTATCTTTCTTGAATAATTATTAAGATATAGTAGGTCATTTAGAAAATAAATACAAGTACAAATTGAATTTTTATTCACTTTTAATGAATTTATTTTCACTTTGGTGTGTTATGGATGATAAACGATTTTTATCATAAGCAACATTATTATGAGCAACTCAGATAACGTTGATATTAATTATGGGAATCTTTTTATGAGTTTAAAAAGATATCAACCTGCTGAAAATTCAGCAGGTTGGAAGTACAAGGTTATTTTTTCAAAAGACTGGCTGATTTTAATATCGCAATAAGTAGCTCCCAATAACGATAAACACTTTGAATATTCACTTTCTCATCAGGAGAATGAGGCGATACAATTGTTGGTCCAATCGAAATCATATCCATATCCGGATAAGATTTTTTAAATAAACCACACTCTAAACCTGCATGAATAACCATTATTTTCGCTTTTTGAGAGAAAATTTCTTGATATTTATCTTTAGCCAATTGTAAAAGGCTCGAATTCAAATTTGGTTCCCAACCGGAATAACCACCACTAATTTCATAATTAGCATTGACCAATTGACTAAGCGAAACCAATGTAGAAACAACGGCATCTTTACTACTATCAACCTGAGATCGAATCAAGAAATGAACATTAAGTTGATTATCTAAAATATTTAAAATACCTAAATTCAATGAAGTTTCAACAACACCATGAATTTGATTACTCATGCGAATCACGCCATTAGGCGCTGCATTCAACCAATTAATGATTTTATTTTGATGTTCAGTAGTTAAAACACGTTTAATTTTGTCCGATTCAACATCAGATAACGTAATTGATAATGATGGTTCTACCTGCCCAAACTCATTTTGTAACACTTGCTGATACTGTTCAATGATTGACTTAAGTTTAGGTAAATCTTCTTTACTTAGTGTGATTTCGACAAATGCTTCTCTTGGAATCGCATTGCGTAATGAGCCACCTTGAATATCAGCTAACCTAAACGAGATATCTTGAGCATATTCAGCTAAAAATCTTGCCATTAGTTTAATCGCATTTCCGCGTCCTAGATGAATATCACAGCCTGAGTGACCACCTTTGAGGCCTTTAAGAGAAATGCGCATATAACAATCATGTTTTTCCGGCATAACGGCATAAGTCACAGCAAAAGTGGTCGAAAAATCAACACCACCAGCACAACCGGTAAATATTTCGCCTTCATCTTCAGAATCAGTATTAATTAAAAACTGACTTTTTAACCAATTAGGTTGCAAACCAAATGCACCATGCATACCTGTCTCTTCTGATGTGGTGACTAACACTTCAATTGGCCCATGTTCAACAGCAGGATCGATTAATACAGCCAATGCAGAGGCTAGCCCGACACCATTATCTGCGCCTAACGTTGTACCTTTTGCTTTAACCCATTCACCGTCAACGTAAGCATTAATAGGATCGGTAAAAAAGTCATGGTTAGTTCCTTCATTTTTTTGCGGTACCATATCCATATGAGCTTGTAAGGCAATTGAAGGACAATATTCCATACCTTTGGTGGCAGATTTAGTTAATAAAATATTACCTGCTTTATCGATCTTATGTTCAATATGATGAGAAATGGCAAAATCAACAATATATTTAGTTATCATTTGCTCATAATGAGAAGGGTGTGGAATTTTACAAATATCGTTAAAGATCTGCCAAACAAATTTTGGATTTAAGTGTGAAAGCATATTTTATCCTCAATATTAGATAGCTAATAAATTAATGAGTGGTTTTTTTTGTCTAATCACTCTATAATAAGGTGCAATTTTACATCTATTTCTAGTCCATTAATATTAATTTATTAAAATCGTAAATTCGATTAAAATTGCAGGTTACTCATGTCAATAGAACAAACATTAACAGAAGACGAAATTCAAGCAAAAAAACAGCACAAAGCAGAGCTTATTGCTGAAAAAGAAAAATTCACTGTCACTTGGGAAATGCTACAAGCCTACGGGCGCCAACTCTCTAAACGTCTATTACCCGCTAATCAATGGAAAGGCATTATTGCCGTTAGCCGCGGTGGTTTAGTTCCAGCAGCAATTTTAGCTCGTGAATTAAGTATCCGTTATGTTGATACTGTATGTATTTCAAGTTATGACCATGATCATCAACGTGAAAAATTAATTCTTAAACAAGCTAATGGCGACGGTGAAGGCTTTATTGTTGTTGATGATTTAGTCGACACAGGTAGCACCGCACATACAATTCGTGATATGTACCCTAAAGCACGTTTTGTTACAATTTTTGCCAAACCAGCCGGCAAACCATTAGTCGATGATTATATTGTTGATATTGATCAAGATACATGGATTGAACAACCTTGGGACACAGGTGTTATGTTTGTAAAACCAATCAGCGATCATAAATAGTCAACAAGGAATCAATCATTATTATGGCTACTACCGAAAACTTATCTGAAAAAATATTTAAACCACAGTATGATTATCCAGAAACATCATCACTGATCAATCGGTTAGACAGTAGTAACGGTAGTAGCATAAGTCCGCTTGACGGGGATGTTGATTCCAGATGGTACCGAATCATCAACCCTATTTTATGGTTCTGGCGTGGTTTACCCAAATTAGAAATTGAAGCCGTGTTATCAAAGATCGCTGCTTCAACCAAACGTCACACCAATGATAAATGGCTTGATTCAGTCATTGGATATCAACCCGGTAATTGGATTTATGAATTTTTAAACCAAGCAGCCGAATGGCAAGCTAAAGCAGATAGTTTCGATCTGGCAACGCTGACTGATGAAGATAGAAAAAAATTACATGATTATTTTTTAATAGCCAGTGAATATTCAAGTATTGCGAGTTATCCGCATTTTAAAAATGACGAACTGGCCATGTATGCCCAAACTTGTGCATATCAATCTTATCTAAAAGCACTTGAGTTTTCGCCTTACACAACAAAACAGATTGAATTTAAAGTTGAAAATCGCAGTGTTAAAACATTTTTACATTTACCCGAAAACTGTGATGGCGTATGCCCTGTCGTGTTAGTCTGTAATGCATTAGGTAATTTACAAATCGACTATTATCGCTACTTTAGTGAATACTTAGCTCCACAAGGTTTTGCAATGCTAACAGTAGATTTGCCAACAGTGGGCTTTAGTCGCAATTTTGTATTAACTCAAAATAGTAGCCAAATTCATCAAGCTATAATTGAACAACTAGCGACAGTACCTTGGGTCGATAGCAATCGTGTAATTGTTGCAGGATTCCGTTTTGGTTCACACATTGCAACACGTCTTGCTTATTTGATGCCAAATAAAATAAAGGGACTTTTCAACTTCACACCTTTTGTGCATCAAATATTTGTTGATAAAGCCTTACAACAAAATCTACCAAATTGTTACAAAGATATGTTAGCTTGTCGTTTAGGTTTAACATCAGTATCAAATCAGCAGTTAGCAGCTGAATTAAATTACTTTTCTTTAAAAAATCAGGGATTATTAACTCATTCTTGTCCTGTGCCAATCATGAATGTCATCTTTGAAGAGGACAAGTTGAGTAATTTAACTGAAGCAAAATTAATCCAATCTTCAAAGCAAAGCAAAATTGTGACTATTCCTAAAACACCGTTACAAAAAGGCTTACAAAACGCTTTAACTCAATCAGTCAAATGGATGGAATCTATTTTGTAATAGATGATTTAAATAAGATTATTGCTATGACTAATAAAAAAAAGCAAACTGTCGTTATTAAGTTAGGTACCAGTGTTTTAACTGGTGGAACTAAACAGCTAGATCGTGCTCGAATAGTTGAACTGATTCGGCAATGCTCTTATTTACATCAAATTGGTCACAAAATTATTATAGTTACATCGGGAGCAATTGCTGCTGGTCGAGAGTATCTAAACTTCCCTAGCCTTCCAAATACTGTAGCATCAAAACAATTACTTGCTTCTGTTGGGCAAAGTAAACTTATCCAGCTTTGGGAACAGTTGTTTTCAATATATAAAATTTTTATTGGACAAATGTTACTGACACGAGCTGATTTAGAAGATCGTGAACGCTTTTTAAATGCACAAGATGTACTAAAAGCGATGCTAGATAATCATATTGTACCTGTTATCAATGAGAATGACGCTGTAGCTACAGCCGAAATTAAAGTGGGTGATAATGATAACCTATCAGCACTAGCAGCAATTTTAGCTGAAGCCGATAAACTCATATTACTGACAGATATTGAAGGATTATATACTGCCGATCCAAGATCAAATAGCAATGCTCAATTAATAAAAGAAGTTTCTCATATTGATGAGAGTTTACGAAACATAGCTGGTGATAGTGTTTCAGGGCTGGGAACCGGCGGTATGAGCACAAAAATTCAAGCAGCTGAAGTAGCAGGTAGTGCAGGAATAGAAGTAATTATTGCAGCTGGGAATAAAGAAAATGTGATTATTGATGCAGTCAATAATCAATCGGTGGGCACGCGTTTTTTACCACAGAAAACCCCACTAGAGCATCGAAAACATTGGCTATATGGTGCACCTAATGCAGGAAAGGTGTTAGTTGATAATGGTGCTATAAATGCTATTTTGAATAATGGTAGTTCGCTCTTACCAAAAGGAATTATAGCGGTTGAAAAAGATTTTTCGCGCGGAGAAGTAATAAACATCTGTGATAAATCAGGAAAACAAATCGCACGAGGTGTAAGCCGTTATAATAGTGATGCGCTAAAACAAATAGCCGGGCATCACTCACAAGAAATTAGTCAAATTATTGGCTATGAATATGGCTCTGTAGCCGTACATCGGAATGATATGATTATCAAATAATAAGGAGGTTAAAATGGGACTAGCTATAGGTGGTGTAATAGCCAACTGGTTTGGTGTATTAATTGTTTACTTGAATTCACTAAATGAATTAGGTTATCAAATATTATTACCGTACACAATAATATCTGCATTAATAAGTACTCTAGGTATTTTATTTGCAGGAAATAATAAAAAATTAGCAGGTATTTTAATTATTATTGGCAGTATACTCTTTGTCCCTTTAGGTTTAGTAGGGATTTTTGGTGGAAGAAAAATAATTAACAAAGCTAATGAAAAATCATTAGAAGAAAGACGTGATTTTTAGAAAAATAGGATATTAATTTTAAGGTTATGAATGGACTCCAAAACATAAAATGTTTTCATGCTCGACGACATGTTATACCGTTTATTCTATTAAGTATAATTATTTTGTTCGTTTCTTTGTCTTTACCAAATAACCTAAATATAAGTTCAGGTCAGAAAAACAAATCTAAAGAGGTGTAAGCCGTTATAATAGTGATGTTCTAAACAAATATCAGGACATCACTCACAAGAAATTAGTCAAATTATTAGCTATGAATATGGCTTTGTAGCCGTACATTGGAATGATATGATTATCAAATAATAAGGAGGTTAAAATGGAACTGGCTATAGGTGGCGTAATAGCCAACTGGTTTGGTGTATTAATTATTTACTCGAATTCACTATACAACTCAAGTTATCGAATAATATTACCGTATGTAATAATATCTGCGTTAATTAGTACATTAGGTATTTTATTTGCAAGATATCATCAAAAAATAGCGAGTATTTTTATTATTATTGGCAGTATACCCTTTATCCCTTTAGGTTTAATAGGGGTTTTTGGTGGAAGAAAAATAATTAACAAAGTTGATGAAAAAATATGAGAAGAAAAACGTAATTTATAGAAAATTGGATATTAATTTTAAGGACATGAATGGACTCTCAAAATAGAAAATGTTTTCATGCCAGACGACACGTCATACTGTTAATTATATTAAGTATTGTTACTTTGTTTGTTGCTTTGTCTTTACCTGATGAGCTAAAGATAAGTTTAGGATTGCCCATAATCCTAGTTATTCGTGCTTTTTGGCAATACAAATTGGTTTATATTTCAATTGGGGAAGATTTTATTACTTATCGACCTGCTGCTCCAATAAGAAGTAGTATAAGTATACTTTTTAAGGAAATCACATCAGTTAGTTATAAAAATAATAAAGTGATAATCAATTACATAAATAAAATTAGTAACAAGCAATACACTGTAAAGATACCTTTATCAGTTATGGAACTCGCGGAAAAAGAGAAGCTTATAAGCACTTTACATATCATATTGAAAGATAAAGAAAAATAAACTATAAAATTATAATTTTATGT
Organism: Gilliamella sp. ESL0405; assembly: GCF_019469205.1. Lineage (NCBI taxonomy): Bacteria > Pseudomonadati > Pseudomonadota > Gammaproteobacteria > Orbales > Orbaceae > Gilliamella > Gilliamella sp. ESL0405. The sequence goes on from NZ_CP048265.1 coordinate 1,484,034, forward strand.
AAAAAAGGGATCTTTGCCATACCTTTTTTATTAATTTAAAAGTTTATTTTATGAATTTATAATATATTGCCAATGCTGTAATTGAAATTAATTATTATTGAATGATATAGATCATGAATTTAAATACTTAACTAATGGTTGCAGCTTATCAATAAAACATAATTAAAAAGTTACCTAATGAGTATTGAGAACTATTGTGTAAATTGGCGATAGATGATCAAATTTGAGTACTTCATTAACATATATATCACAGCCTTTATAACAGATAAATTTTTTTACTTGCTATATTGGCTTTTTTTTACATCAAATACCTTCTTCTCTCAGCTTGCCTTTAAGCTTCATAATTGACAATCGCCTGAAAAATACATTATTGTTGGAATAAATTGATTCCTATTAGCAAAATTTGTTTAAAGTGACAGTGCTTACCTCTTTAAATCTATTAATTATTATATACGTTTTATTAATAAGGATTAGAGTGGGATAATCTGTATAATATCATTAGATAAATTATTTTTTAGAGAATCTGTATTCTGTCAAACACAGTTGAGAGTAAAATCTATTAAGGTTAAGTAATGATAAACCAAATTGGAAAGTTAGCAAAACAAGCCTCATATCAATTAGCACAGTGCCCAACTAAAATCAAAAATCAGGCTTTAATTAGTATTGCTGATTTATTGGAGCAAAGCTTTCAAAGTATTTTAGAGGCTAATCAAAAAGATATTGCTATAGCAAAAAATCAAGGATTAAGTGAGGCAATACTTGATCGTTTATTATTAACTCCAGAGCGACTATCCTCTATTGCCAATGATGTTCGCAAAGTTGTCACCTTAACCGATCCTATTGGGCAAATTATTGATGGCTCAACATTAGAAAGTGGTTTAAAGTTACAACGCCAAAGAGTACCGCTAGGGGTGATTGGTGTAATTTATGAAGCTCGCCCTAATGTTACTATAGATATTGCGGCTCTCTGTTTAAAAACAGGTAATGCAGCGATACTTCGTGGTGGAAAAGAAACGGTTAATACTAATGCGGCTATCATATCGATTATTCAACAAGCATTAAATCAAGCAGGCTTACCTGAATCTGCCATTCAATCAATCGATAATCCTGATCGTAAATATATCACTGAGTTACTCAAACTAGATAAATATGTCGATATGATTATTCCAAGAGGTGGAGCAGCATTACATCAATTATGTCGAGAGCAATCCACAATTCCGGTGATCACCGGTGGGATTGGTGTCTGCCATATTTTTGTTGATGAAAGTGCCGATATAGAAAAAGCGCTACCCATAATTGTCAATGCTAAAACTCAGCGCCCAAGTACTTGTAATACCGTTGAAACACTGTTAGTTCATCAAAACATTGCGCCGGAATTTTTAGTTAAATTAAGTCAAACAATGGCTGATAATCAGGTAAATTTACATGCTGATAAAAAAGCTTATGAACGATTAAAATCGGGTGAAGCGACAGTCGAACTTGTCAGTGACGAACAATTACGCCAAGAATGGCTCTCAAAAGATCTCAATGTGGTGTTGGTAAACTCAATTGACTGTGCAATAAAACATATCAGAGAATATGGGAGTGGCCATTCAGAATCTATTTTGACCCGTAACTTAGCCAAAGTTGAGCAATTTGTTAACCAAGTTGATGCTGCTGCCGTCTATGTCAATGCTTCTACACGTTTTACTGACGGTGGACAATTTGGGTTAGGTGCAGAAGTTGCGGTTAGTACTCAAAAATTGCATGCCAGAGGTCCAATGGGACTTGAAGCATTAACAACCTATAAATGGATAGGTTTTGGTGATGATTTAATACGAGAATGAATCTAGCACACTGTTCGGCAAAGCCGAACAGCTATTTGGCTTGATCTAGTCAAAATTACGCATCAACAATGCATAATTTAAATCGATATCTTCAGGAATTGGGATGTAAACAATATGACCGTCACCTAATCCGGCAGGCACCGGTTGACCTTTTTTGTTCTCCATTCGTTCAATAACAAAGGTTATATTGCCTTTTGGTGTCATCATTTCAACACTATCACCCACTGAAAACTTATTTTTAACAATAATTTCAGCTAACCCATTTAAACGCTCACCACTAAATTCACCAACAAACTGTTGTCGTTCTGAAACCGAATGGCTATGTACATAATTTTGCATATCTTCATGCTTATGACGACGCAAAAAGCCTTCGGTATATCCTCGATGAGCCAATGAATCAAGTTCAGCTAATAAATGCGGATCAAAAGGTTTGCCCTCGCTTGCCGCATCAATTGCTTGTCGATAAACTTGTGCTGTTCTGGCACAATAATAGTAAGATTTAGTCCTACCTTCAATTTTCAAAGAATGAACACCGATTTTTGTTAAATCTTCCACTAATTCAACAGCTCTTAAATCTTTAGAATTCATGATATAAGTACCATGCTCATCTTCAAAAGCTTGCATATATTCACCCGGTCGACCGGATTCTTCAAGCATAAATACTTTATCAGTTGTAGGACCAATGCCTAAAGTAGGTTCAACTTGTTGTACCGGTATGGGTTCACATTTATGAACGATCTGCCCTACTTCATCTTCTTTACCTTCAGCAACTTTATACTCCCACCGACAAGCGTTAGTACATGTACCTTGGTTTGAATCACGTTTGTTAATATAACCCGATAATAAACAACGGCCAGAATAAGCCATGCAAAGCGCACCATGAATAAACACTTCTAATTCCATTTCCGGAACTTTTTCTCGTATCTCAGCAATCTCATCAAGCGATAACTCACGGGATAACACAACTCGGGTTAATCCCATTTTGTGCCAAAATTTAACTGTCGCCCAATTTACTGCATTGGATTGTACCGATAAATGAATTTCCATTTCAGGAAAATGTTCCCGAACTAGCATAATTAAACCAGGATCTGACATAATAAAAGCGTCCGGTTTCATATTGACAATCGGTTCTAAATCACGGATAAACGTTTTAAGCTTTGAGTTATGCGGCGCAATGTTTACTACAACATAAAACTTTTTACCTTGAGCATGCGCCTCATTAATCCCGATAGCGAGATTTTCATGATTAAATTCGTTATTGCGAACACGTAGACTATAACGTGGTTGCCCTGCATAAACAGCATCAGCGCCATATGCAAAAGCATAACGCATATTTTTAAGAGAACCAGCAGGAGAAAGTAACTCTGGTTTTGTATACAAGTTTGTCATTAAAAAATGCCTCTGATTTCAAGTCAGTATTACTTATTCGTAATAGGTTAAGCAAAATAAGTTGGGCATTTTACGCTTTAGCATTGTGCTTGGCAAATATATTTAAAAATGCCAAAAACATCACAAATGTTCGATGTAAAGAAAACGATTTTTACATTAAAGTATGACAATACTCACATCAATTCACAATATTCAGTTGTATCAAAAATTTTTTATGTATTTTAACTAAACGCTTAAAGTTAATAACAAATCCAAGCATCAATTATTTTATACACATAATTTATTGTAATTATATTGTTGAGGAGAACACAAATGTCAGAACTGATTAACTGGTATGGTGCGCTGATTGGATTATTCCTGGCTATATTGTTAATTTTAAGGGGCATAAATCCAGTCTACTCATTATTCTTTGGCGCTATCATTGGAGCATTTATTGGTGGGGCGAATTTAATTCAAACTGTTGCAATTTTAACTAACGGAACACAAAGCATCATGGGCACAGTGATACGGGTACTAGCTGCCGGCATCCTTGCTGGTGTGATGATGGAATCCGGTGCCGCTGAAACAATAGCGCAAGCTGTTGTAAAAAAATTAGGTGAAAAAAAAGCACTGCTAGCTTTAGCCTTAGCAACTGGCATTATTACAGCTTCAGGGGTGTTTATACCGGTTGCTGTTTTAATTGTTGCACCAATTGCGCTATCTGTTGGCAATAAAATGAAGATATCTCGTTTAGCGCTGTTATTAGCCTTATCCGGTGGCGGAAAAGCAGGAAACATTATTTCACCCAATCCCAATACCATTGCTGTTGCTAATGGATTTAATTTAAGCTTAAGCGATGTCATGATTGCAGGCTTTTTACCGGCACTATTTGGACTATTAGCAACAGTACTGATCGCTTCTTTGATTAAAAATAAAAGTGACACAATTACAAATCAAGAAGTCATGGCATTAAAAAATCAAGAGCAAGATAAATTAGACACCCCATCATTAGCGAAAGCGATTGTGGCACCGGCCACGGCAATTTTATTATTAATGCTTAACCCTATCGGTAATATTTTACATATTCAATTCCTTGCCAATTTAAAAATAGACGCCTTATTTATATTGCCACTCGCTGGAATGATTGGCATGCTAGCAATGGGACAACAGAGCAAAATTATTTTATTTACCAAATCTGGAATTGAAAAAATGACACCAACCGTACTAATTTTAATTGGTGCAGGTGCAATCGCTGGATTAATCGCATCATCAAATTTAGCCAGTCAAGTTATAGCAATGATCGAATCAATGGGTATTTCAGGTTACTATTTATCCCCCATTTCGGGAATTTTAATGGCAGCCGCTACAGCTTCGACATCAACAGGCGTCATTATTGCAACAGGCGCTTTTGGCACAACCATTATGGATATGGGCGTTCCAACAATTAATGCTGCCGTGATGATGCACACTGGCGCTACAGTTATTGACTCCTTACCACAGGGCAACTATTTCCATGTCACAGCCAATAGCATGAACATGTCAATAAAACAACGAATGAAGCTGATTCCCTATGAGGCGCTTGTTGGTGGCACAATGACATTAGTTGCAACAATTTTCTATGCATTTATTTATTAATATCAGGATTAATATTATGAAACACAAAACTTTTGTACTTGCACCCGATTCTTTTAAAGAGTGTTTGACCGCTAAAGCGGTTTGCCAGGCAATGGAGTCAGGATTAAAAAAAGTGTTCCCTGATGCAAAATTTATCCATGTTCCCATGGCTGATGGTGGTGAAGGAACCACTCAATCTTTAGTTGATGCCACAAATGGAACATTACACGCTTGCCAAGTCACCAGTCCCCTAGGTGATAAAATCACAGCTCATTATGGAATTTTAGGAGATAAAACTACCGCCGTCATTGAAATGGCTAGCGCTAGTGGGATTCATCTTGTGCCAAAAACAAAGCGCAATCCACTCATTACTACAACCTTCGGCACTGGAGAGTTAATCATTGAATGCCTAAAACATGGCGTTAAAAAAATTATACTGGGTATTGGTGGAAGTGCGACTAATGACGGTGGCGCAGGAATGGCTCAAGCATTGGGTATAAAATTTTATGATAATGAAGGTAAAGAACTGCCTAAAGGTGGTGGTGCATTGGGTAAATTGGCCAAAATTGACATAACGGAAGTTAACCCACTTTTACGCAATATCGAAATCATTGTTGCCAGTGATGTAAGCAACCCATTATGTGGCGAAAAAGGCGCATCTTGCGTATTTGGTCCACAAAAAGGGGCGACGGCTGAAATGGTTAAACAATTAGATCAGAATTTACAACATTATGCTTCAATCATTAAATCACAGCTAGGTAAAGAGGTAGCAACGATTCCCGGTGCAGGTGCTGCCGGCGGGCTTGGTGCAGGTTTAATGGCATTTACAAACAGTAAAATGCAAAAAGGAATCGACATTGTTATCCATTACAGTGAACTACGCCAAAAATTAAAAGGTGCTGATTTTTGTTTTACAGGAGAAGGCGGCATTGATTATCAAACTAAATTTGGTAAAACACCTTATGGTGTTGCGCAAATTGCTAAAGCGCAAAATGTGCCAGTGATTGCACTAGCGGGGACTATCGGGAAAAATATTGAAGAGCTCTATCCAAATGGAATTGATGCAATTTTCGGTATTATTCCTTCCGCATCACCAATTGAAGAACTCTTATTAAACGGTTTTAAAAATATTGAGCAAACAAGTGAAAATATTGCTCGTTTAATCAAAATTAGCCAAACATAAAACTAAAGCGATTAGTCTTCATGGGTAATAATACGCAACATCGTACTATTACCCATTCGATAAGGACAAACGAAAGATTTTTTATTTTTAAAATAATTAATAAAACTAAAAACATTATTTAATTGATGCCAAATGATAGATTAAGCAAAAAAGCAATAATCAATTAAAACACGTTTGATTATTAAACGCTATAACGAATCATCTTTATAAATTAATGGTAGATATTCATTCCAACGGTATTCTCGAATTGGCATAGGTTTAGCATTTTCGAAATACAACACTAAAGCTGGTTTAATACCATTCCAATTATCAACAAATTCATAGCGCACCAAAAAGCCTTCATTGATTAATTTTTTTGCTTTTGCATGATAGTTAAAATAGCTCATATGCGGGTTATATAATTAGTTTAAGTTAGCATTAGAATAATAGATTAATATTTGTACCACGCCTGAATTTGTTGATCAATGACATCTAGGAAATTAATTCTAACGATATATTCTAAATTAATACTGTCTTTCTGATCCCCAATAGCATTTGTGGTTTTTGGTGTTGGTGTTACTGCATATGCAACAACAGCGGCGACTACAGCAACAATTATGCTAACAACGACCGACGCTTGCTGACGATTAACAATGACAACTTTATCAAAAATACTCGCTTTTCTGGATGAATCATAATCAAGCGTTTTTTTTTTCATTGTTTAAATAGACATCTGTAATGTTGTTATCAAAGCCTTTTGGAAATTTATTACGAATATTTTGGAGAAGTGAAAGAGAGGTGTCGAGTTGATATATTTTTTTTCGGTCAGTCCGTTAGGGTCTTTATGATATATCAGCATATTAGTAGTACTCCACTTTTGTATAGGCTTTTTCTATTGCTTCCAGCTTGTTATATTGAACTTGTCCGCCTTGAATTTCATTTCCTTTAGCGTGCAACATATGGGTATCTATCACAACACCCACATGAGACGGAAGATCACCAACATAAGCAAGAAACACTGCATTGTTACTCTTTTCGCATGGTTTCCAGTTTCTAAGTGATTCTGGGATGGCTTCATTTTGAATTGTCGTTTTCTTTGATTGATAACCGATTATTGTTTTTAATTCGATAGAAAGTACATGCTCTATCTACCCATTTTATACCAATCACCTTGTTAAAAAATTCATTAACTGTCATTTTTTTATGCTTAACCCAGTCCTCTGTATTCTTCAAGCGTATAAATTGGGTTGCTCTCTGTATGCCTAGGTTTTGCCAGAACCATTGGATTATCATCCGTTGCTTTAATTTCAACGGTAGTGCGGTTAAATCTTATGTCCTCTTCTGATATATAAAGTGAGTGGCGTTGTATTGGTTTATTCATTGATAGCTCTTTATATTGTTCATAAATCATAGATATAGGCTCTTGCCAGCCAAAGGGGGATATCGAATTCACAATTTTTTTGATTTCATCACCAATATGAATGCGTGAAAACTGTAAATTTAATTTTGGAGTTAACTCAGAACCCTGATCTGGCAAATTGATTTTTGCTGCGACAAGTATAAATTCATTACCGGCAAACGTTAAAGGCTTAAATTGATTCAAGATCAATCTCAATGGTGCTTTAAACTCCGGGTGATGAAAAGTTATAGTGTCGTATTCTTCAGCAGGGTTCTTCTGTGTGAAAAATTCACGTTGTTCTTGTGATATAGTCATGTCTAACCTATATTTTTCATATTGACATTAATAATCTGATCAAACTGACTACGTGCTTTATTTGAGTAGTAAGCTTGATGATTGATAATATCAAGAGGTATATAATCTGGTGGTGCGTAATTATTAATTAATATCTTTGCGCTGTAGCTCCATTGAAGATGATTATTTCTTGTTGTGTTCAATAGTGAATCGCGTAAAAAACGACAATTCAATGTTTGTGATGTATCCCACTCGGTCGCTAATTTTATATCAAATGGTAAAAAACCTTTTTTAAAACGTTATTAAACCAGTTTAAAAAAATTTGTGCTCCATAATCTAATAAAACAAAACTAATATCTCTTAAAATAGTCTGTTCTTGCGCTATACGTTTAAAATAGAGTTTACCGCTTCGTGCTTCTATTGTTGAAAACTGAGCCTTTTGTTGTATTGAATAAGTACTTAGCTGCACTGTTTTTTGCTCTAATGGATAATCATTCATTATCACTCCTGTTTTTTTTAGATAATAAAAAACCCGCCGAAGCGGGTTGATATAAATTGTAATTAACTAATTATTTCTAATAACTTTTCTAACCCACCTACTCGGCGGTAAACTTTTTTTGGCAGTCAATTATTCTATTCTATTGCAAGTTGCTACTGCATTTATCTTATAATTTTTTTTATTATCTTGGTTCAATTCATTATTTTTATGGGTTGCTATCTGTTCTTCTGTTTTAGTAAATTTATTTTGTGATTCTTTTTTGATTGTGTGTGTAAAGCTATGATTAACATCTTCTTGTTCATGTAATTTAAGTTTCCCTGAATATTCATCAATTACATCACTTTCTATCCAGTTATTATTTTCCTCATCAAATATATATAATTTCTCATTTTCAATTTTATATTCTTCAGTAAGTGAAACATTAAGGCCGTCTTTTACATAGTCGACAAATTTTTCATTCTGGAACTTTATCCTATAACTTGTAAGATCACACTTCCATTTACCAACAAGATACTCTTTAGTAACCTCATCATCTCCACAGCCAGTTAAAACAAACCCAATTAATCCAAGCAATGCAATTTTTTTCATATCATCTCCTTAAATTTTAGGTAATGGTATGAAATTTATTATTTAATATCAATTATAATTTAGATTGGACATTTGTTGCGCTCGATATGGCTTGCCAAACTTCGCCTGTATGCTCTTTAATATCATTAACGATCTCTCGTTTTGCTTGTGTTACTGCGGTTCTGATAATTTAATTTTCATAATCAATTGATGGCTTACTAACTTCAACACCACTTGCATAGTTTTCTACATAAAATTCCATTGTATGTTTTGACCTTGATTGGAAGTGATTTGTCGATTGCTTAATACTCGTCCGTTTTCGCCTGGTATTAAATACTGTTTGCCACCTTCACCGACTCGGTACATTGAATTTATGCTCCATACTCACCTCTTGCTATTCCAATACTTAACATTGATTCAAAAAGGTCATAACTTCCTGCTTTAGCAACATTAGTTTTTTTTATAACTATGCAGCCCACTGCTCTTGCAAAATAATCTGCAACCAATGTTGTTTCACTTAACTCTTGTAATGCTAAAAGTTCATCACAAGTAAAAAATCGTGTCCCTTTGTTTTCATATAGACGATCTTTAAAAACAGGAAGCGAAATTCATAGGTAAGATGCAGCAACAGCTTGCTCCCCCCTTAACATACTTAAGCATTTCAATTACAAGTTCTCTTTGGTTTCCCATCTTTTTACCTTTTCCGTTGGATTACTTTTAAAATAGATATTACATATAGTATTAATTAGGCGGCGTCGGGTGGAAAAACATCATCCAAAGAAATGTTCAATCCTAAGATGATAAAAAAGCCAGTAATATTTCGGCATGTTTTGAAGTCAATATTTCGACGACTATTTTCATAATATGAAATCGCACCTTGAGACGTGTTTATTGCTTTGGCTAGCTCTTCTTGAGTGATACCCAACTGCTCTCTAAATTCCTTAATTTTGTCCATAACAGATACCTTAATTATTGTTATGAGCATAAGTATTACATTATGTAATTTATTATTTCAGTGATAATTACATTTTGTTGGTTGTTAATTTAATACATTCCGTAATAATTAAAGCTGGAGGAGCTTATGAATACTTGTAAAAATATAATTAAAAAAAGAATGCAAGATATTGGCGAAACACAAGAAAGCCTTGCCGAAAAATTGAGTGTATCTCAAGGAAGTATTGCGCATTGGCTATCCGGAACCGGAGGAAGAAAGCCGGACACTGATATTATCGCCTCAATGCTTAATGCAGTTGGAATCAGGGAATTAATCATAAATGCTGATGGCTCAGCATCAGAAAATAATATGCAAAACAAACTCAATAAAAATAATTTTCAAATTGAGGGTTTAGATATTAAAGCTAGCGTAGGAGCGGCCTACCTAAATTCGGATATAAAGGAAGTGATTAAATTAGTATAATATGATTCAGAGCAAGCAAAAGACCTATTTAATGGAGTGAATACTGAAAATTTAAAAGTTATAAATATATCGGGCGATTCAATGCAAGGCACGTTTTAAGTGGCGACTCGATCTATATAGATGTTCCAAAAAAAGAATTTAACGAAGATGCAATATATGTATCTACATTTTGTAAAATTTTGTATGTTAAGCGATTACAAATAATAAAAAATACAAAGAATGGGATATAAGCGAAGATGAATTGACCAACTTTATATAAATGGTAAAGTAATGCTAAGTCAATCAATATTATTGAGAAAACACGGCTAACCACTTCGATTGTTTTTGTTTAACAAAACTATAATCATGATTAGATATATATTAAATAATAATTTAAGGAGAAAACAGTGAGTTATATTTATGAAACAGTTCAAATCCCACCAAATATTAATGTAGGAAAAAAGGATAAAGGCAATGAAGCTGGAGCTTATTTGCGTGAAATAATAAATAACAAAGCCAACGATAATTGGGAATTTGTAAGCGTTGAGAGCGTTGGAGTAAGAACATCTCCAGGGTGTCTTGCTGCTCTTTTAGGAAAGAAAGAAGAATATTCTATTTATTATGTGATTATCTTTAGACGTGAAGTGGCTTAGTTTTAAATTAATATATCTATATAGAGCGATAGCCCCCAATCGCATTCGCTCAGCATGTAGATTCGAACCGTCTTGCTCAGAATATGCCTTATTAGCAATTGAAAAATATGGCGTATTAAAAGGGTGGAAAATGACATTAGGTAGATTAATGAGATGTAAACCACCAAATGGCGGCAAAGATTATCCGTAACAACCGCTTCGGCGGTTTTATCAGAGTGAAAAATAGGTACTTGGAATAATATAGGGAATGTTATATAAGGAGTGAAAATGGTTACAAATATTTGGGATGAAAGAGGTCTTATTCCGCCTATTGATCAACAAAACCCAACATCAAATAATAGATCGCCTTATAAAATCACCATTTTTGATTTTATTAATATATTTGGTTTCTCCCAAAAAAGATTGGAATTATTAGATAGTTTTCTCGATTTCCAAAAAAAATTATTGGATTCTGGATTGTTAATTCATAAACAGTGGGTTAATGGTAGTTTTTGTGAACACTGTGAAATGACTAGAAATAGATCTCCAAATGATATTGATGCTGTATTTTTTTATACTGTTAATAATGTAGAATTATATGAAATAAACATAAATTGTTTATCGAATGAATTAGTTAAAAAAACATTTAAAGTTGATTCATATTTAATTCACCTTCCTACTGGCGATGCAAACATTGATATTCACTGCAACTTTATGAATATAACTGCGTACTGGAGTAGCTTATGGTCACATACACGAAGCGGGGAATGGAAAGGCTTTATTGAATTAGACAATTTTCATATTGATAACTATAATAACGCAAAGTTATTAATCGCAAATAAGAGGATTGAAATAAATGGATAGAAACGAATATTTCTCTCTTATGAGTGAAAAAAACACATTAGCTGGATTAATAGAAAAAACACCAGATACGCTTGAATTCAAACTTCAAAAGATGAGCTTAAATTCAAGATTAATAAAAGTAGAAAATAAATTAAGAAATATAAATAAAGATATTCTGCATTCTCCATCACAATTAAAAATAACTTTTCGCGGAGCACCTGTATTAGGTACAACAGGCATTTCAAGCATTTTCGGTACCAATGCTATAAAAGCATTAACAGATGCTATTAACAGTATTTTAAAATCTCTCTACTTTGGAAGAAGTGAAAATGCTAATTTGATGATTACAGGAACTGCAAAAGGTTCTTTTGGTTTTGTTATGGAAGATCTTGGAAATCAGTCTCTTTCTTTAATAACTGATGATGATAAACCCACAAATAAAGCAATTAACAAACTTCAAGAAATTTTAAATTTTGCAAGCAATTCTGACTCAACAGAATTAATTGAAAATATAATAGAATTAGATCTTAACTCAATAAATAAAATTAAAGATTTTGTCGAAATATTAGATAAAAATAATGCTGTATGTGCAATTAATTTTGATAATCACTCATTTTCGTTCAAAAACAACAATGAAGTGAAAACAGCATTGTCTCATTTAGATATAGCAAAAAAATTAGATGAAAATGTAGAACTAAATGTAATGTTTTTAGGCGTATTGCCTAATAAAAGGAAATGCGAATTTAGATTAAAAGATGATGACAATGTTTATGTTGCAAGTATTGATAAGAAAATCAAAGATCCTGAGCTTATTAATAAGCATTTAGGCTCTTATACTAATGTCTATTTTAAGACCTCTCAGATTGAAAATAAGTCTAAAAAATATTTATTACTGGACATCCCGACTTCTTGGTAGTAACAAATTTCAGCAAATCAACACAACCCGCCCAGTGCGGGTTTTATCATGCCTAAAATCTGCATATAAAACCTTTTCCCGCTTAAATTGTATAAAAACCAACCTGCAAGTATTACATATTGTACTGCTACCGCATCAAAATAATATAACTTAACAACAAAGTCATACAAGGCTAAGAGTTATTTAACTAGTTAAGAGGATTCAAGTAGCTAGCTGAGGCATATGAAAGTACAGCGGTTTTGTAAAACAATCACAGCAGTACGCATCTGGTGAGCGACTAAATCACTACTAGCGCCATCAAGGGATCGACTAGCCATCAAGTTCTTTAATAAATAAAGATTGCGATTTAAGTTCAAATCAAAGCGCATTCACTGAGTGCGTTTGAGTTTGAGCAAATATTGACAGCTCAGAAAGACAAGTACATCGCTACATCCTATTGCCCTCACTTGAGGTTTTTTTTCAAAGTGATAGTGACTAACAAAGATTTTGTTAATGTGAAAATCAAAGATAGATTTCACAAGAATTATGAGTTAATAGACAGCGAAATTAAGTTTGCCCTCCTTTGCACATAATTAGTGATTTTAGGTGGATTATTTGGCTTGTTCTACTAGATGCTATGGATTGCTACGAGGAGAGTTATGCAGTTACATAAATTGGTTGAAAATGGTTACGAAAGCACTTACTGCAATATGTTAAAAAATATTAAAATGCAAGATGCTAAAGAAGAATGGATTGAAAGCCGAGCTGAAGAGCTAATCAAAAACTTGGGTAATGAAAATGATTGGCAAATTATCGAACTGCCAAAAATCAAACTGGAGAAAGAAAATGGCAAGAGGCGTTAATCAGGTTATTTTAGTTGGTTACTCAACTCTAGACCCTGAAATCAGATATACAACTGACGATAGAACAATAGCATAAATTATAATCGCCACAAATGAAGAATGAAAAGATAACAATACTGGCGAAAAGAAATCAAAAGCCGAAATAACAAGTGAGTATGTAAAAAAAGATTTTTATTTTATGTTTCTGGCCAATAACAAACTCGTAAATGGCAAGATCAAAGCGGTAACAATCGTTACATAACACAAGTTGTTATCAATCCTATTGGTGGAACATTGCGGATTTTAGGTGCTCGCAGTGATTCTAGCCAGCGACAATCAGAGCAACCTAATAATTGCCCTGCTCCGCAACCGCAAAACGAGCCACCGACGGACATTGATGATGAGCTTTTTTAAAGCTTTTCTAGTATACTAATATTTTATTTGTAAAAATATTAAATAGGCTAACCAATTGATAATTCGTCCAGAAAAAGAAAATGATATCCCAGTCATTTCAGATTTGTTAAGGCTAGCGTTTTTTAATCAACCATATAGCAATAACGATGAATATTTGCTAGTGGAGAAATTAAGAAAGGAAAATGCATTAGCACTTAGTTATGTAGCAATAATTAATGATAAAATTGTTGGTTATATAGCATTTAGCCCAATAACAATTGATGGAAAAAAACTAATCTATTAGGGCTTGCTCCCATTGCAATATTACCAAAATATCAAAGGAAAGGTATAGGCTCTGCGTTAATTAATAGCACACTAACTCAAATTAAAAAACAAGGGTTTGATGGTTGTGTATTAGTAGGGTTTCCTGATTTTTATCAGAAACTAGGCTTTATATCAGCAGACCCTCTTGTATATTCAGGTGTTGAAAAGCGTTATTTCATGAAACTATTGTTTAAAAATGATATTGTACTTTCGGGTGAAATAAAATTTCATCCCGCATTTTATTCATAGCCCTTATATTATACTCTGAAATATCCAACAAAGGACATAAAGTCCTTTTTATTCCCTGCATCTGTTAATAACTCGTTTGATATCTACCCTATCCCATTAATTTAAATTCAATTATCACGATGATTATTTAGTGTGCGATTACTATTACCTAAAGTTTAAAAAATAATGAACGTACTATTACTATTCGACGTCATAAGTTGTGGGCGTGTTGCGCTCGAACGTGCCAATATTCCAGTTACAAAATACTATTCTAGTGAAATTGACAAATATGCAATACAAGTTAGCCAAAACAATTACCACGATATTATTAGGCTGAGGGATATCAACAACTGGAAAATCAGTTACTTTTTTAATTTATTGATTTATTTGATATTTCGATGGAGGCGCGTCCCGGAGTCGAACCGAGGTAGACGGATTTGCAATCCGCAGCATGGCCACTCTGCCAACGCGCCGTTAAGGTCTATCTGAATAGGTGGCAAATATTAGCATCGCCTTGTTTAGACGTCAAGTTTAAATAGCTTATAATTACAGCAGTCATCGTTTTTCGCAATAAATTTTACAATATAGGCTTTTTTGTCAAGAAGTTTCAGATTTTATATACGTTTTAGTATAAAAATACACATCGCATGGCATGCATATCGTTTAAATTCATCTAAATAAATAATTTGCCCTGATTGTTTTAGGTATTATTTTACCCCAACACGACTGTTAACTTAAGCATTGCCATATTGAGCAAAAGGGACTTAATTTAAATTTAGATATTACAGACAACTTTTTTATCTTATAATTTTTTACAATTTACTCGCTAATTTTGTATACTCCACATAGCCATATTTAAATTTGAGGTAAGCCATGATTGATTTAAAACTTAGAGAGGTGAAAAAAGATCTTTCAGAAAAAGAGCTTGCCGTCGCTCAATATATTCAAGCGAATACACAAGCGCTTAAAAATATGAGCATACAGTCATTAGCCAAATTAAATCATGTCAGCACCACAACAATTCTACGCCTTT
Organism: Gilliamella sp. ESL0405; assembly: GCF_019469205.1. NCBI lineage: Bacteria > Pseudomonadati > Pseudomonadota > Gammaproteobacteria > Orbales > Orbaceae > Gilliamella > Gilliamella sp. ESL0405. The sequence continues at coordinate 1,499,349 of NZ_CP048265.1, forward strand.
GCAATAAATTGGGTTATAACGGATTTAGTGATTTTAAAGTTGATCTGATCTCTTCAATTCCTCGAAAAATCAATGCTGAAATACTTCAAGACGACATCAATCTTAATGACTCCTTACAAGACGTTAATAGCAAAGTACAAGCTATGGAAAAATCCTCAATTGATGAAACCTACTCTATGGTGAATATCGAATCGCTAAATAAAGCAATCGATCTTATTATTAAAAGTAATAAGATTATTATTTATGGCACCAGTAGCAGTGGATTGGTTGGAAAAGAACTGGAATATCAATTAATTAAAATTAAAAAAGATGTTAGCTGTCATTTCGATTCGCATATTCAAAAAAGTATCGCGAATACATTAGACAAAAATGATCTTGTTATCATTATTTCACATTCGGGCGAAACACCGGAATGTATCGATTTATTGAAATTGGCCAGAAAAAATAGTGTTCCTTCGATTGCAATTACCAAAATGGGACAAAGTCAGGTCTCTTTATTAGCGGAAGTGATTTTACATACTACATCAACGGAACATGCTTCCCGTTTAATTCCGATTCGTTCAAAAATTTCTCAACTTTCAGTCATCAATATGCTGGTTACCAATCTATTTATCCGAAAATATGATGAACGCTTGTTGTTACAAACCCAAAATCGTGAAGAGCGTAAATATCCTCATCGCTAAATTTAAACGTGATAAGTGCCCTTCTGTCTTTGCTATAGAAATCACATAAACTCATCTTCTGCATGCTCATCAAATTAGCTAATTTTTAGCGCTGATAAAAATCGATTAAAAAATTTCAATAAACATGATCAACTTCACAAATTTCTAAAAATCTCACAAAAAAGAGATGACTTATATTTTGCTTAGATGTAATTTTATTACTAAATTAAATAATATTTAAAGTAACATTATTACAAAGATTTCAAATGTAGTTAAAAAAAGGAAATAAAAATGCAAACACAAATTCCCATTATTTTAGCTAGCCATGGACCATTTGCTCAAGGAGCGCTTGAATGTGCGCAGATGCTAATGGGGGAACAGCAAAATATCGACGTTATATCGGTTTTGATCGATAGTAATGTTGACAATTTAAGGCAACAAATGCATGACAGTTATCATCAGCTTAATAGCGGTAAAGGTGTAATTATCTTGGTCGACATCTTAGGAGGAACGCCGTGTAATTTGGCTGGCGAACTGTTGTTAAATCATGATGATGTCCTGTTATTTTGTGGTTTTAATATTCCGGTTTTGCTTGAAGTTTTAAATAATCGAGAAGGTACGCTTGATGATGTTAAATCAGCCATTGAAGAAGTCTTTCCACAAAGCTGTATTGACGTACGACAAGTACTAGATTCTCAGCGTGAAACATCTATAGATTTGTAAGGAGAACACCATGCCAATTAATGTAGCAAGAATTGATGATCGTTTGATTCATGGACAAGTTATCACAACTTGGGTAAAAAATTTTGATATTGAACAAGTATTGATTATTAATGATAAAGTTGCCGCTGATAAAGTTCAGCAATCGGTACTTACCATGTCTGCCCCACCAGATTTAAAAGTATTAGTCTTTGGCGTTTCACAATTTATCGACATATTGAAAAAAACCGAAATTAAAAAACGTACGATGTTACTTTTTACAAATAGTATTGATGTCAACAAATTGATCGAAGGTGGTCTGAAAATTGACAAGCTCAATGTCGGCGGCATGCGAATGCAAGATGGTCGACATCAATTATCAAGGGCGGTATCGGTGACAGCTGAGGAAGAACAAGCATTTAAAAATATTATAGCCAATAATGTCGAAGTTGAAGTTCAGATGGTACCCAAAGATCCTGTTGTCGATCTGAAAACCCTACTTAACTAATCTAATTATTTAAAGTTTTATCTAAAAATTTGGAGGTTAACTTATGTTAACACAGGCTATTCTTGTCGCCATTTGGGCGGGAATCTGTTCGATGGATGACGTCGGACCACAAATGTTACGTAGGCCATTGTTAACCGGTACCATAGCAGGCATCATAATGGGTGATATGGTTCAAGGCTTGGCAATTAGTGCAACGTTGGAATTGATGTGGATGGGTATCGGAAACGTAGGCGCCTACTCAGCACCCGATATTGTTGCTGGTGCAATCATTGGCGTGTCACTCGGTATCACCACCGGTGGAGGCATTGCAACCGGTATTGCGCTTGGCGTTCCTGTATCTTTATTATGTCAACAATTGTTAATTATATGGCGTTCTTTCGCTTGCTTTCTTAATCCTTGGGCTGAACGCTCTATTTTAAACGGTGACTATAAAGGATTAGCACGAGTTCACTTCTTTTCAACACCTCTTTGGTTTTTAATTCGAGCAGTACCTTGTTTTATTGCTATCTATTTCGGTAGCGATCTGGTTAAAACCATTCTTGATGCTATCCCACAAAGCATCATTGATGGCATGGGGGTAGCCTCGAAATTAATTCCTGCGGTAGGTATTTGTATTTTACTGTTAATGTTATTAAAAGGACGTATGTGGTTTTTCTTCCTGCTCGGTTTTATGTTAACCACTTATCTAAAACTGCCAATTATTCCAATTACCTTTATCGCTTTGGCGTTTGCCGTGCTTTATGACATGGCATCAAGTGGTAGTAAAAATCATCAAGAACAATCAGATAATAATCAAACATCAAATAATACCGAAGAGGAATATGATCTATGACCAATCAAAACAAAATCACCAAAAAAGATCTTAATCGCATCTTTTGGAATTTACAAACTATGTCTTTTTCTTACAACTATGAAAAAATGCAGATGATTGGCTTTGCGCATTGTATGACGCCTGTCTTAGAACGTCTTTATAAAGATGCAGACAAGCAAACCCGTGTTACTGCCATGCAACGCCATTTAGAATTTTTTAATACGCAAGTAAATGCAGGTGCACTAATTTTAGGTGTCACTGCCGCCATGGAAGAGAAAACGACCGAAGCTGAAAAAGAAGCCGTAGTCTCAGTAAAAGCGGGATTAATGGGACCATTTGCCGGACTTGGCGATAGCTTGCTCAAATTTACCTGGATGCCGATATGCGGCAGTATTGGCGCTGCCTTTGCGCTACAAGGAAATATCATAGGTCCAATTTTAATGTTTTTGATCTACAATCTGGTTAATGTGCTTTCTAAATACTTTTTTATTCATTATGGCTATAACAAAGGTGTCGATCTGATTGAACAGTCAAAAAATTCCAACATCATTCAAAGAATTAGTAATCTGGCTAATGTTGTTGGGGTAATGGTACTTGGATCACTCATTGCCACTACGGTAAAAGTGGTCACCCCGCTACAGATAAATGTTGGCGATCAATCGATTCAAGTTCAAGAGATGTTTGATAAAGTCATGCCAAATTTTCTGACCTTAATTTTTGCTCTAGGCACATTCTTTTTGGTTAAGAAGTTTCAAGGTAAATATACCGTTGCGTTAATACTGGCGGTAATGGTAATCGGTGTGATCTTTTCAATGTTAGGTATTTTAAAGTAGGAATGAAACATGACAACGACAATTCAAACAGCTTCAGTAATGCGTAATAAAGCCGGCCAATTAGAGGTCACTTTTGATAACATTGAAGGCAAAGCAGCTAGCTTATACTGGACAAGCTATGCTAATGCCAATACCAATGACAAAACACTTATAGGTAAGCAAATTCAAAGCCCTTTTATTTTTGATGATCCTTTAAATGGTAAACAACGAATTTATCTTATTTTAGAGATTGAAGGACAACCCAATTTTTTATTTGCCGAACGTACTTTACCGATCACCGGATTAAATAATTTTCGTGATTTCGGCGGCTATCTGGGGCATGAAGGTAAACGGGTCAAATGGGGACAGTTGTATCGTTCTAATCATCTGTATGGTTTAAAACCGGATGCACAAGAGTATATCAAAGCGTTAGGAATAAAAACAATTATCGATTACCGCAGTACTAATGAAATCAAAACCAGTCCCAATACGTTTGTCGGCGAAAAGCAAACTTTTCATTTAGATGCATCAGCCCAAACCGCAGAGTTAGCAGCACAATTTGCCGCTGATCCTAGTGATGAAGATCGTGCTTTGATTGAAAGTGTGCTACGTGATATACCGAAAGAGTTAGTTAATGGTGATGGCATTCAAGTGCTTGAGCAATATCGTAATTTTGTCTTAAGCGAAAAATCGAAAAATGCTTATCGACAAATGCTTAAAGTCTTATTAGATGCCAACAATAGCCCGAGTTTACAACACTGTCGAGGCGGAAAAGACAGAACGGGTTATGGCGTATTATTAATTATGATTATGCTCGGTGTATCTGAAAAAGATATTATTGCCGATTACATGCTAACTCACGATAATCGCTTAGAGCGCAATAAAATCAAAATGGCCGCTTATCGTAAGATTACGGATAACGAAGATGTATTAGGCTATTTACTTAGCTTAATCGATACCCGTGAAAGTTTTGTTGTTGAAATCCTCAATACCATGAAAGAAGTTTCCGGTACACCAAGTAATTATATTAAACAGGCTTTAGGATTTACTGATGAAGATTTCCGATTAATGCAATCTATCTATTTAGAATCTGATTAACCTACCATTATATTAAAGCGCAATGATATTGCGCTTTAAATTTTCGTTATATTTGATTTAGATTTTTATTCTGTCTTAAAACATTCAAACTGGCGATTGCTTTTTTTTATCTAAAAAACCAATCCTCGATTTTTAAAGTACTATTAATTTGCTAAATAGCGTCATTTCGATATTCTTAAGCCTTGACCGCCAAAACAGTGATAAGTAGTAGTCATATAATAATAAGCAGTGAAAAGCGCTGATACTGGCAGTTTAAAAGGTAATATGGCATATAAAAAAGGGCAAATATAATTTGCCCTATTACTCATTGATAGAATCAATTTTAAACTTAACCAATCGACTCTACTATTTCATCGAGATAAGCCATTTACCATTATCTTTGATTAACGTTAGCTTTTGATCAAGCTTAGTATTATCTTTGAAAACAACGGTAATATCTACGATGCCCTTAGTTTTGTCATCATTGGTATATTGGATAGGTGCACATTCCACTTTATCCAGTCCACCATGACTTTGAGTCTTTTCATAAGAAGTTTCCATTGATTTTGCTAATTTACTCTTAATCATAGCTTTCACGTCGACTCCTTCAGGTGCATCTTCTTTCGGAAGATAAATAAGATCAACCACCGTATCGACATCCTTATTGTAACCAGCTGTTATGAAGGTTTCGGCTACTTTTTCAGGGGAATCGCCTGATGAACAAGCACTGAGGAAAAACGCAAGTAGAAAGATACTGCAAAATTTCATTATTAATTTCATTTTTATTTCCATTTCCAGTTAATTTATATAAACGTTATTTAAACACATTCCTCAAAACAACCGCAAAAGGTCAAATGAGGAAAGGTATAAAAATAATACTATGCAATCGCTAAATTGCAAAGCAACTTTGATTTTTTTACCTTATCGATTACATTGTGCCAGGTGAAATGTCCTACCTTGTGCAAGTTTAAGAGCAATGCCGGGAGTCGATCACAATGCTTCTATAAGCGTTTCAAGCAATGACTTATTTGTATGAATGAATTTTATTACCACTTAGTAAAGACTAAGTTAATTCATTTTGTTGAGATAATCCAAAATCAAACTTTATCACAAAAATAATGATCAAATTTACCTTGAAGAATCAGGATTATTGATACCTCTACTAATTCGGATATTTATAGATCCAGATCAAATCTTTATATTTAGCAAATGCGTTGGGATAAAGGTAATTCCCATAAAAAAGCGCAAAATCAGAGTGTTGCCACTCAACATTAAAATCAGGCATGACTTGAATAATGGCATCATAAAGCAACGTTGTACAATATAGATGAGGCTTTTCACGGGATGCTAATACAAATTTTTCACCTAATTTTGTCTGTAATATATCAGCTACTTGTTGCTTTTGTTCATCCGTCAAAAAAAGAGGTCTTGCAATAGCATAGGTTTGGGCGAGATCTGGCGATATAAATTCATCTAATGTTGATATCAACACTTGGCTAGGCCGATTTTCAAAATCATCGGTTGTAGCATGGATAATTTTAACTTCAGGCGCTACTGATATTACCATGCCAATATGTGAAAATTCACCACCACCTAATTGTTTAACTAATAAACTATCGATGGCTGTCCCTTGTCTAAAAATCCAATCCCCAATTTTTAAAGTACTGCTAATTTGAGAAATCGAGTCATTTCTAGATTCTTGGGCATTGACCACCGAAACATTGACAAATAGTAGCCATATAATTAAAAAATAGCGAAAAGATCTCATAATAGTATTTTCAAAAGGTGAAATGTTACATAAATGAGGGTAAATATAATTTACCCTTTTACTCATTAATAAATTCAATATTAAATTTAATTAATCTAATATTAATCCATTTCGATAAACCATTTGCCATTATCTTTGATTAATATTAACTTTTTATTAAGCTTAGTTTTATCTTTGAAAACAACGGTAACATCTACGGTGCCCTTAGTTTTGTCATCATTGGTATATTGAATAGGCGCGGTTTCAATTTTATCAAGCCCACCATTGCGTTCTGCTGATTCTAATGAGGCTTCGAGTGCTGCACCCAATTTAGACTTAAGCATGGCCTTCATGTCGATTCCTTCAGGAACATCTTCTTTTGGAATATACATAAGATCGATGACTGTATCGATATCTTTATTGTAACCAGCTTTCATGAAGGTTTCGGCTACTTTTTCAGGGGAGTCGTCTGATGAACAAGCACTTAGGAAAACAGCAATTAGAAAAATACTACAAAATTTCATTATTAATTTCATTTTCATTTCCATTTCGATTAATTTATATAAACGTTATTTAAACACTTTCCTCAAAAAAACTCCGCAACGAGGAAAGGTACAAAAATAATACTATGCAATTGCTAAATTGCAAAGCAACATTGATTTTTATCTTTATATTTTTCCTTGTTATTCATTTAATTATCATAAGTAGTTATATTTATGGCATGTAGAGCTTGGAATTGAAACAGTGAATGGTAATAACAAAATTTTTACATACGGCGGTCATGTACGCTTAATGAGTTAGCTATTATTGAAAATAGCAACCCTAATCATTGGACTGAAAATGAGATAAGATTTCTAGCCAATGCTGATCTAATTTTGCTTCAATTTTAATTGGTTTCAAACTGGTTGGATGAACAATATTTAAGGTAGAGGCATGTAACATTAGTCGTTTAATACCAAAATACTGACTAAAAGCACGATTTTGATGAAGATCCCCATGTTTACTGTCACCTAAAATGGGATGAAAAATATGCTTCATATGCCTACGTAGTTGATGTTTGCGTCCTGTCTGCGGTTTTAATTCAACCAAACTATATCTGGCTGTTTCATGCTTGCCTACTTTGATCGGCACTTCGATATGACTTAAACCGCGATAAAAAGTGACTGCCTGTTGCGCTGGTTTATTTTTATCGGCAAATTTGTCAGCTATTTTATCAAGTTGTTCAATTAGCGGATAATCAATTATCGCTTCATCAAATAGATAGCCACGAACAATAGCATGATAAATTTTTTCAATCTGTTTTGTGGTAAATTGCTGTGACATCAAACGGGCAATTTCACTTGAAAGCGCAAACAATAATACGCCAGATGTTGGGCGATCGAGTCGATGCACCGGATACACATGCTGCCCGATCTGATCACGCAGTGTTTGCATCACAACGACAGTTTCATTTTTATCTAACCAGCTACGATGAACAAGCCAACCGGATGGCTTGTTTATCGCAATTAATTCATTATCTTGATAAAGGATTTCAAACACAGCTATTTTTTAAATCCATTATAAAAACAGTTTTTTAAGTTCAGTGGCAATGCTAGTGCTATTATTATCACCAATAGCATAACTCGCTTTCGCTTTCACCTCATCATCAGCATTGCCCATAGCAATACCCAAACCGGCAATGGTTAACATACTAATATCATTATAACTGTCACCAAAAGCAACAATTTCACTTAGGTCAATGTTTTCATGTTCAGCCCAATGGGTTAAACCATTACCTTTAGTATTACCTTTAATTGCGATATCAGCACGATTCGACCAAGACCATTCACATGAAAATTCCCCCAGCGCATCAACTGCATCTGAAAATTGCTGTAAAGCCGGAATGTTATAGCTACTGGTAGCAAATTTATAGATCGCTCCGGCTTGCTCAATAACTTTCTCAAAACTATCCACTTTTTTAATTTCGGGTTGTAAAAATTCCGGTAGTGAATCAACCCATTTAAAAAAGCCGGCTAAATGGTCGTCTAACACTTCGTAAGTCATCATTTTATCAGTATAAATTAAAGTATGAATACCAAACTGATTAACTAAGTCTAATAGCGTTTTGGCCTGCTGTTTGCTCATCGGTTTAGCGGCAAATGCTTGTTGTTTTTCGAAATCGTATAAATAAGATCCGTTACAACAAATAGCGGGTGTTGAGAGTTTAAGTTGATAATAATAAGGGTAAATTACGGAATGATGTCGACCGGATACCAAAATAACTTTTACGCCTTTGGCGCTGATCTTTTCAAGAATATTCACGGTTTCGGGCAAAATTAAACGATTACTATTAAGTAAAGTACCATCCATATCAAAGGCAACTGCTTTATATTTCATACCAATCCTCTTCCTTTTACTTTCATAAATTTTGCTAGCAACATAAAAGTTAACACACTTAATTTTTAGCGTTGCCAACATTAAAATCTCTAAAAATCTATTTTTTGCCGCCCAACAAATGAATGCGACAATGTTGTGCCGTCAACCATTTCAAGCTCTCCACCGACAGGTACACCATGCGCTATGCGAGTTGCGATAACATCAAACTCAGCACACATTTGAGCAATATAATTAGCGGTTGCATCGCCCTCAACGGTTGGATTGGTGGCTAAAATCACTTCGTTAATCGATTCGGTTGCCAATCTTGATTTCAATAAATCCAGACCAATATCACTCGGCCCTATTCCGTCAAGCGGTGACAAATGTCCAAGCAACACAAAGTAACGACCACTATACTGGCCGGTTTGTTCAATAGCAACAATATCAGCGGGTGTTTCAACAACACATAATTGTCCACTTTGTTGACGATGCCTATTGGCACAGATAGTGCAGATTTCTTGTTCAGTAAAGGTTCGGCACTCTTTGCAATGATCAATATTGATCATTGCTTCATGTAAAACGTGTGCTAGCTTAATGCCACCTTGTCGATTGCGCTGTAATAGGTGAAAAGCCATACGTTGTGCAGATTTGGGACCAACACCGGGAAGACATCGCAATGCTTCCATAAGAGTTTCAAGTAATGGGCTTATTTGCATGAATTAATTTTGTTACCACATATTAAAGATTATGTTATTTATAATACCTTGTTTCAAAAATCGATAAAACAAGAATTACACGATTAAGTCAATACGATTAATTTTTGACAAGAACTTTCAGAAAATATATACGTTTCAGTATAATTTATGTCGCTTTCGTATAAAACTCTTAGGCTCTTTCCCCTTAAATAAACGCATAATATTACTATTATAACGAATTACGATTAATTTTTGACAAGAAACTTCAGAAAATATATACGTTTCAGTATAATTTATGTCGTTTTCGTATAAAACTCTTAGGCTCTTTCCCCTTAAATAGACGCATAATATTACTATTATGACGAATAATGATAAGGCACGAAAGCATGGTTACCGGCAAGGTCAACTCAGGTTTAAATAGCCATACATAAAATGGCGCTAATAAAAAACCCACAATAGCCGCCACCGAAGAGTAGCCGGTAAGCAGTAGCGTGGTTAACCAAGTTAGGACAAAACAGCCGGTAAAGTCTAGACCGATTGGCATCATCATACCTAATGCAGTGGCGACACCTTTTCCGCCTCGAAAATGAAAAAAGCAGGGAAAGATGTGACCAAGGCACGCTGATATGCCAATAATGCCTAAAAAGAAAGGTGAAATACCCAGTCGATAAGCAATATAGACCGGTATTGCACCTTTTAACATATCGAAAAGTAATACCAGTAAAGCAGGTAATTTGCCGCTAATGCGTAGTACATTTGTGGCTCCGGGATTGTGAGAGCCATGTTGTACCGGGTCTTGTAATTTCATTAGCTGGCAAATAATGATTGCTCCGGAAAGCGAACCACAAAGATAAGCAATAATGATCATCAATATAATTTCAAATGCCAAATTGCTTCTCCTTTGGATAACTTAAATTATCCGTACTAACTTATATTACTTCGCCTTGTCTTTTTCAAGTAACGGTTTTAAATATTGTCCGGTGTAAGAAATTTTTGATTTAGCTACATCTTCAGGTGTTCCATCGGCAATGATTTCACCACCACCATTCCCCCCTTCCGGTCCTAAATCGACAATCCAATCTGCTGTTTTAACCACATCTAAATTATGCTCAATAACAACAATGGTATTGCCTTTGTCTCTTAATGAGTGGAGCTGCGCAAGCAACTGTTTTACATCAGCAAAGTGTAAACCCGTTGTTGGCTCATCTAAAATATACAATGTGCTACCAGTATCACGCTTTGATAACTCTTTTGCAAGTTTTACTCGTTGCGCTTCACCGCCGGATAAGGTCGTTGCCGACTGCCCAATTGTAATATAAGAAAGCCCAACATCGATCAATGTTTGTAATTTACGAGCAATCATTGGGACAGCATCGAAAAATTCACGCCCCTCTTCAACCGTCATATTTAAGATTTCATTGATTGATTTGCCTTTATATTTTATTTCTAACGTTTCACGATTATAACGTGCCCCATGACACTGATCGCATGGGACATAAATATCTGGTAAAAAGTGCATCTCGACTTTGATCAGTCCATCACCTTGACAAGCTTCACAGCGTCCACCTTTTACATTGAAACTAAATCGACCCGGCGTGTAACCTCGAGCACGAGATTCTGGCACGCCAGCATATAGCTCACGAATTGAGGTGAAAAATCCGGTATACGTTGCCGGGTTTGAGCGTGGTGTTCGCCCGATAGGACTTTGATCTATCGCAATGACTTTATCAAAAAAGTTAAGTCCTTTAATTGATTTATAAGGCGCAATATCACTTTTTTCAGCACCATTTAACTCGTTTTGCGCTAAAGGATATAAAGTATCATTAATTAACGTTGATTTTCCTGATCCAGATACCCCTGTAATACAGGTAAATAGTCCAACCGGAATATTAAGAGTCACATTTTTTAAATTATTACCGGTGGCGCCAATTAACGATAACATCTTTTTCTTATCAACTTTCGTTCGTGTGGCTGGTATCGCTATTTTTTCTTTACCGGATAGATATTTTCCGGTTAACGATGAAGGATTTGCCATGATCTGTTTCGGCGTTCCTTGAGCAACCACTTCACCACCATGCACGCCTGCTCCCGGCCCAATATCAATCACATAATCAGCAGCCATAATGGCCTCTTCATCATGTTCTACCACAATAACGGTGTTACCCAAATCACGTAAATGCGTTAAGGTATCGATCAATCGAGTATTGTCACGTTGATGTAAACCAATTGAAGGCTCATCAAGTACATACATCACCCCAACTAATCCGGCACCGATTTGACTGGCTAGTCGTATACGCTGTGCCTCCCCTCCCGATAGCGTTTCTGCTGATCGTGAAAGCGTTAAATAATTTAATCCAACATTAATCAAAAATTGTAAACGGTCGTTGATCTCTTTTAGAATTTTTTCAGCAATTTGCGCTCGTTGTCCGGTTAGGGATAACTTATCAAAGAAAGCTTTTGCTTGTTGAGTGCTTAAATTACTAATCGTTGGTAAATTGGTATCGTTAATAAAGACATGTCTTGCCGTTCTACATAAACGAGATCCTTCACAGCACGGGCAAGGACGATGACTTATATATTTAGCCAACTCTTCACGAATTGTTGGTGAATCGGTTTCTTTATATCGTCGAGTTAAATTATTAATAATTCCCTCAAAGCTATGTTTACGTTTAACCACATCACCACGATCATTTGTATAAACGAAAGTAATTTCAGTATTACCAGAACCATTTAATAAGATATCTTTTACTTTTTCGGGTAATTTTTCATAAGGCGTATCAATATCGAATTTATAATGTTCAGCTAACGATTTGAGCATCTGAAAATAGTAAAAATTGCGACGATCCCAACCCTTTATTGCACCAGCAGCTAAAGAGACTTCAGGCATTTGTACTATGCGTTTTGGATCGAAATACTGTTGCACACCTAAACCATCACACTCAGGGCAAGCCCCGGCAGGGTTGTTAAATGAAAATAGCCTTGGCTCAAGTTCAGATATACTATAGCCACATATCGGGCAGGCAAAATTAGCCGAGAACAACTGCTCCGGCGCTTTTGGATCATCTAAATTGGCAACTTTAACAATCCCGTTAGTAATTGACAGAACAGTTTCAATGGATTCGGCCAATCGCAATTTTAGATCATCACGAATACGAAAACGATCAACCACTACTTCAATGGTATGTTTCTTTTGAAGCTCAAGCTCAGGTGGATCAGAAAGATCGTAAACATCACCATCAACCCTTACCCGAATATATCCACTTGCAGCCAGTTGCTCAAAAAGTTTAACAAACTCACCTTTACGCTCAGTGACTACCGGTGCCAGTAACATATAGCGATTTTCAGCCGGTAACGCCATAATGCTGTCAACCATTTGCGAAACAGTTTGAGCAGCCAAAGGTAAATTATGATTAGGACAACGCGGCTCACCAATACGGGCAAACAATAGACGTAAATAATCGTAGATTTCAGTAATTGTTCCAACCGTTGAGCGCGGATTGTGCGAAGTCGACTTTTGTTCAATCGAAATAGCTGGCGACAGACCTTCGATATGATCCACATCCGGTTTTTCCATTAAAGATAAGAATTGACGAGCATAAGCCGATAACGACTCAACATAACGTCGTTGCCCTTCGGCATAAAGGGTATCAAATGCTAGCGAAGACTTCCCTGATCCGGATAGACCAGTAATGACAACAAGCTTATCTCGAGGTATTACAACATTAATATTTTTTAGATTGTGCGTTCTCGCACCACGAATATCGATATCTTTAATTGACATATATCTCTTCTTTTGTGTGTTTTTTAAGCAGATTAGATAAAAAATTAACTGTATATTATACCAGTGTTTTTGAAGTAAATATACTATTATATAACTGAATATGGTCGGTTAGGACAATTTCAATGATGCACGGATAATTTCCCATGAATATAGCACAATTTACTATTTTATACTAAAACGTATATAAAATCTGAAAGATTTTGACAAAAAATATCAATTATAATGAAGTTTTACCACTAATAGACAAGTACTCATTGTTACAAAATTCAATAAAAAAACGGTCATAAATGACCGTTTTTATAAGCTAATTAATCTTCAATTAATTTTGGTGTCACCTCTAAAGGAATAATAGCTCCACGGTATTGAATGATCGTACCTGCAACTAAATGTCCTTGTACGGCAGATTGTGCCGGACTTCTTCCCGTTAAACGAGCACCGAGATACCCGGCACTAAATGAATCGCCAGCAGCAGTGGTATCGATAACTTTATCTTTGGAAATCTTGTTAGCAGGGACATCAAAACGCCCTTCGGCTGATTGAATGATGCAGCTATCACTACCCCGCTTGATGACAATTTCACTCACGCCAAAGTTTTGCGTTCTTTCGATGACTTTCTCATAAGGAAGCGCTCCCCATAACAAATCTTCATCATCCAGTGTTAAAAATGCGATATCAGTATAAGATAAGATATCTGCATACACGCTTCGGGCTAAATCTAAACTGCTCCATAAGCGCGGGCGGAAGTTATTATCAAAAATGACTTTTCCACCATTTGCTTTCACCTGTTTTAACAGGTCTAACAATTTAAGAATACTTTCAGCATCTAAAATTGCAATACTAATCCCACTTAAATACACATAATCAAACTGGGCAATTTTTTTAATAATCTCTTCACTTTGCGAAGTTTTTAGCCAAAACTTCGCAGCGGCATCATTACGCCAATAATAGAAAGAACGTTCACCATGCTCATCGGTAACTATAGAGTAAAGCCCGGGCATTTTATCTGCCATTTTTTGCACTAAATCAGTCTGTATATGCTCTTTTTGCCAGCTTTCTAACATTTCTTGGCTAAAGGGATCAGTACCGAGCCCAGTAACATAATGAATGGAAAAATCTTTATCTTTTAAAAGACGGGATAAATAAACTGAAGTGTTTAAAGTGTCTCCACCAAAACTGCGGGTCGTCGAATCTTGTTTAATCGACAATTCAATCATACATTCGCCAATAACAGCAATTTTTGTCGTCATAGTGTTACCTATTGTCCTTACTCTAATTATAAATAGTCCAAAGCAATTTTTATCACAATTTTGCGAACTGCCGTAATTTTATTGCCAATCGCACAAAGCGGCTTATGCACTTCGTTTGGGAAAAATACGATAAAATCGTTGGGTTGCAAAACCAGCATGGTTTCTTCTTTAGGGGTTTGAATAAACGCAATATCATTATCGGCTAATTTATCTTCCAGCATCTTGGTATGTGGTGGCAAAGTGCAAATCGCCATGCCCTCTTGTCCTTCTAACACAATTTGAACATCGATATACTTATGATGATATTCAGGATTAGCCTCATTAATTAAGCGTAAAGTATTATCAGAAAGCATAAAAAAAAGATTATCTCCGTCGATATCATAACGCCCAACAGGTGTATTTTGATTAACATTGTCTTTAATATACTCAATCGATTGCTTTATTTTGGCGGGCAAATAAGGGACTAAATCCAAATGATGAATGTTACCTAAAATCATACTCAATGATCCTTAATTTCTTAAATGAGGCAATAACTTAAATTAGCTTTATCCGCTATCACTAAATAGCGAAGAAACCTTTGCTTAAAAAAGAAGTATATACTTAAGTCAGTCATTTTTGTAGATCAATTAATAATAAGTTTTTAAAGGTTTTTATGTTTTAAACAATATGCAAACATTGCTAAAAGGTTTGAAAGTGAAAGAAAAAATGACAATTGGCTTTCTACTAAACTTGTCTCACAAACGGTCAAAATACCGTCGATAACGTATGAATACCAATATAATCAGCTAGCCTTACAACTTTTGGCACTACACTCCCTAATGTTACTTAACCACCAAACTAATGTTCTGTAGCTTTAATTAAACATTGAGCGACTTCATTTAGCGCCCTATTCATTCTTACCCCTGTTGTCATACTGATTCTTTTTCTATTTTAATTTAATGACATAAAAGCATCACGCCATTGCTTTTAACTACGTAAATTCTTTTTACTTCTATGCGTTTAAATGCATCGTTAATATCATTTGATACGTTTTAGCAAACAGGCTATTTATTGTCCCAGTCTACTATTATTAAAAAAAGCTTCCTTAGTGTAAGGTGTGATAAAATAGTAAGATAATATTTACTTAAAGGTGATGCTATGAAAAAAATAATGCTTATTATGTTTATGATTTGTCTTTCATTTGTATCGCTTGCCAAAGTTGATGTGTCTAAAATTTATGGAAGAATTAAGATTGTTAATTCCTTCCCTGATTATAAAGTTAAAGTCGTGAATTCTTTTCCTGATTTAAAAGTTCAGAAAGTCGATGCGTTTGCAAATAGCGTGGGTAAATGGCAAATAGTCGATAGTTTTCCAGACTACAAAATACAAATCGTCGACTCATTCCCTGATTTTACTATCCAATATGTATCTAGTTTTCCAGGCATTAATCACTAATAGCTAATCTCAATTACTTTAATACAATTTTTTACTTGAAGCGATGTTTTGTTAATTTCGAGTGGATTAAAAATAATCCTACCTCTTTTTATTTGTGCCACATCTTTTTATTACACCGCCAACAATATTCCTAACTCTTACCGTATAATTAGTATCAGTTAACCACCTATCTAATCACTTTTTTGAAAAAATTATTAGTTTTGGCCAGTTTTTCAGGTTGGTTTTCTTTAGTAGGTGAAAGTCTTTTGTAAGCATTTTTTCGTATCAAAGAGTTTATCTTTTGCTTACGATATTAAATTCTTGTATATTATCGAACAACTTTTTAATGCCGTCTTTAATTTCAGATATATCATCCAAGTATAAAATATATAGATTCTTCTTGGCCCGAGAACAAGCCACGTAAATTAGATTCTGAGTATTTTCTATTTGTCCTTTATAATTGTTATCCAGCAATTTTCTATTTTGTTCTTCTTGAGTAGATTGAATATGTGAAAAATAATTTTTAAACTTATTTTGCCCAGGACCAGTACTGCCGAAATTATGTTCCATAATAATAGCTACATTGTCATATTCGGCTCCTTTAGTTCCATGATAGGTATGATAAATTACCTTCGCGTTAGCATCTCTATCTTCATTGATAAATGAAACCCATTTCAACCATTCAGTTAATTCAACGTTGAGAATTTTCTGAATTTTTTTGTCATTTTCAATTTTTAGCTCTTCAACTTCGTTAGATTCTTCAAACATTGTTTTATAAATCATATTTTTGATATATCCATAAAATGAATTATATTTTTGGATTTCGGAATAACGTATTGAAAAAATGTTATTTATACAATAGTTAATTGCCAAATTAGTATAATCAGCGTGATGACTTTGAATAATTTCCGATATATTTTTTAGTAACTCTTCCAAAGTATTCACTTTCATACCAGAAAATAAATCAATTACTGTTTTAGCATTATCAAATGTAATATCATTATTAGTCTTTCCTAACAGATCATAATATGTTGTATTCTCATCATTTAACTTTTTATAAAACATTACTAAATGATAAAAAATAAGCACAGCAGGATGAAGTTTTTCTAGTTGATGTGACAGAAGTTGAGAATTAAAATCTTTATAGTAAATAATTTTAGAATCACTAATTGATTTATAAACATTTTCAAATCCTCCAAGACTGGCTAATGAACGATTTAGAGGAATCAAACAGTCAATTTTTTCATCTTGCTGAATTGTGCTATAATATTGTTTTATGAATTTTTGTATATTACTAGTTTTATTTTCTTCATCCGTTTTCTTTAAATAGAAAAACTGGATGTCCCCCTTGTTACGGCTGGGATCTATCGGTTTTTGTTGGATACTGTCATTTCTAATTTTATTAATAAGATTAATAAGTGGTAGATTAGCGCGTCTATTAAATACTTTATCAATATTTTCAATTCCTAAATGAATTTTCTGAATATTACTACCGACGCCATCATCATAGATATTTTGTTTTGTGTCTCCAAAGTAACCAACTAGCCACCTTTTCATGTTTTTGAGCACATAAGAGTGCAATATTTGAACTAACTTTATAACATTCTCGTGAGAATCTTGATATTCATCAATAAAAATATAGGGGTATTTATCCACAAGAATTCTTCCAAGCATTGGATAATTACCAACCAACGACAGGCTATATTCCAATAATGTATCATGACTAAACCTCATAGAGGCTAATTGATCTGAATTAGATTTACTGTCATAAAGAATTGTAATCTTTTTTCGTTCTAGAGGATCATTAATTCTATCTAACGCATTTGTGTAACGCTCTTTTTTATAAAAAAGCTCTACAAGTTTCTTAAAGTTACTTACATTGTTTAAAGCTGAGGAGAGATAAGCGTGTTCAGATTGATAGCTTGTATAACATTCCCTAAATTTATCTGCAGAATAATCTCTTTTTTCATAAAAGCAATTTTTTGTTTCTTGAATCATGGATAAAAATAACTCTAAGTTGTCATTAAAAATGGCTGATAGATTTTGATCCTCTCTATATTCTTCTATTTTATTTTGAATATTAGTTAATTCAATTTCTAGCTTTTCCTTATGTAAGTCGATTAATTCGCTCTTTTGATATAATTTTATCTGTTCCCATAACATTTCATGAATAGTTGAAACTAAAACAAATTGTGTATTGCCAAGACGTTCTTTAATCTCATTAACGGCTACATTGGTATACGTTATACATATGATTTTTTGATTATTTTTTCTCAGTTCTAATTGTTTTGTATTCAGAATATATTTTATAGATTCGATAAGGGCATAAGTCTTTCCCGCACCTGCGCCGGCATTGAATCGAAAACATTTAAACTTGTTAATTGAATCAAAAATTTTATCTTGTATTTCACGCTCTTGTTTAAGATTTTGCTCTAATGTCATAACTTATACCTTATTGCTTAATTTATTTTCCAACCATATAAAACCATCCTTAATATATTTAGGTAATTCCCGTTTTATACAGTTATCAGATGTACAGTTATCAGATGTACAGTTATCAGATGTAATGAGTTTATAAAGTAACTGACTCGCAAATTCAGATTTGCCATCATTATTGCTAAGACTTCGCTGTAATCTAAATGAATTCTGTATTAAGTTTTCCATTTTTTTTCCGTCTTCAGTTATGTCGTTATAAATATTTGGTCTAATATTAGATATTACTTTATTCAAAAGAGCATTTTTGTAATGAGTTAATATGATGGCTTCTTCAAAACTTGTTGCAAATTGCCCCTCGATGGGATCTTTTTGATAGACAGCATAGAGCAAACCTTCTTCAAAATAATCTTTTAAATCGATGAGGCAAATGGTTTTATCTGATGTATCTGTGTTATCTGAGTTATTTAAATTGTTTAATAAATAAATTAATGTTGGATTAGTGGTATGTCTATTTTCCAGAGAACTTATTTGTGCATAATTTATTTGATAAGAATCTTCGTTAATACAAATAGGGCATTGTTGATCTTTTTTGTGTTTTTTATTTTTCTCGCAGCTATATCTTTTGATATCTAAGTCAGTAATAATTAGGCAAGGAATATTTAATTTTCGAATTAAAGGCAAATAGACCTTACTATGAGCTCCATCGATTCTAAATATTGAGATATAGTAATTATTTAATGTCTTATTCTGTTCTAAATAATAATGTAACAATGTTTCTTCTGTTACTCCTTCCACAAGGATAACCGCATCTGAAAAAAACAATTCAGATACTTTGTATTTAATATGTTTTTTTAAGAATAAAATATCATTCTCTCTCGTTGGGCTATCTTCTTCTAAAATATTCTTGTCATCTAAAGGTATCGCAACTGAATATTTATTTTTAATTGTTAAATAATTAATATTATTGAAAGAATTTGAACCATGAATTTTACTATTTACAATATGAGAGGAGTGCGTTGTTACTATGATTTGACACTGAAGTGTTTTCATACTTTCTGACTCATTATTAGCTAATTGTAAAGCTTTTTGAACGGCATTATCAATTCGAGAAATAAAAAACTCTTGCATTTGTGGATGCATGAATACTTCTGGTTCTTCAATAAATAATAAATTTATTCGGCTTTGATGGCAATTTTCTTCATAAGTATCAATATAATGAATTATTTCACCGATGATATTGAGTAAGTTTATATAACCTAAACCAAATTGATCTTCAGGTATGAAATCATCACCATCAGTAAAGCTATATTTAATTAAATTTTTTAGAATACTTTTTTGCGTAACATTTCCTCTTAATTGCATACCCACGTGATTTTCATGTTCGATCTTCTGTAAAATTGTAGAAACAGATTCATTTTTGCCTTGAACTCTGCTTGTAATGGTATCATTGATGCTTTTAATATCGTTCTTAAATAAATCTTTAGAACTCTCATCGTTGAATTGAGAAGAGACAACTCGTTGAAAAACACTTGTAAGTACATTTTCATTTAAATGACGATTCGCTCTGATATATCTAATTGAAAATAGGTTATGCAATGAAAAGGGATTAATATCAGTATCATTTTTATTTTTGTATGTAACTTTATATTCAATAACCGATTTATCATCAAGCAGCTCACATAGTTTTTCTAACAGTAAATTATTTTTTGAATTATTATTAATTTGATCTTCTTCGGTTTCGGTTTCGGTTTCGGTTTCGGTTTCTTCAATTATTTTTTTTATATGATCATGAAAAATTTGGGTATCTTTTAATTCATATATAACTTTTATTTCAATTGGTTCTTCTATTTCATTATGACTTAATGTGATTAAATGGGAAAGGTTTGTAATAAGATCTTGATGTCCATTAAAGTCGATTTTTACCCTAAGTATGAACTCTAACTCAGGAGTTGGAAGGTTTTCGAATGACTCATCTGCTTTATAAATTTTTAGATATTTATTAAGTAATTTTTTTAAATAATATATATTGAAATCAGACGATTTAAGAGATTTGTTTCTTTCTTCAGTAATGAAAGATAACGCATTAGTAATTGTTGATTTTCCAGTATTGTTTTTACCAATAATTAATGTACTTGACGGAGATATTGAAGGTTTTGATTCTCTATCATCGTCATTATTGGATGAATGATGGATCTCACTAGCATTGACAAAATATACTGTATTATCGTTTTCACCAAACTTTCGATAATTTTTTATTGTAAAACTTTCCAAATACATCCTTATTCTCCCTTGTACTACATCAACTTAACATTTTGTTTATATTTTTTTCACAAAGTTCTTTTGCTTTGTTTGTTCATAAAGGAAATTTAAAAAATCGACAGCTTGCTTAATAATTTCAAAAAATAAATCTTGTAAACTCCTATTTTCAAAATCAAGATTTTGAGTGTATTTTTGGTAACCACGACCTTTACTATGAACCACACCTTTAGATCTTAATTCTTGAAGCTTTTTTAAAATGAAATATAGCTTTCACAATCAGTAATATTACAATTGGTTAGCATCACATTCAAGCGAGTAATGCTACCTCTAATAGTTTCAAATTGCTCTTTATTAAGAAATGTATTGAGGTATTTCTCATTTAAAGAATCAATAAGTATTTTGGTAAAACTAAGTATTTGCTCATCAAATTGTTTTTGTTCATTATTAGAAAATATTCTTAGAGAATCAAAATGATGTTAATCTTCTTTTATTAAGGAGAGTAATGTGTGATTTCCTAGGATATCATTACTGATATTCAACAATGCTTTATATTGACGTTTAAATTTATAGCTAAGGTTTTCAGAGTTAATTGCAATAGTCATTAATTGTTGTTGAGTAAATTCTTTACTTATTCTCCTTTCTGGCGCAATATTAAATGAACGCCAATATAATTGTTCTTCATAAGTTAAGTCTCGACCTAAATCACTCTGCCAAAAAAAGATTTTATCGTCATGATGGTTATCTATTTGTATTCCCCATAAATTAGTTACTCGTAACTACGATTCTTCAACCGAATATTTACGAGGTTCTGAATAATACTTATCAAGGACTTTTTTCTAAAGCAATCAGGAGCTAAATAATCAAGATTAGATGTGTTTGCATTTGATATAATTTCATTTTCAAACTCATCAACACCAGTAATAAAATTACAATGTACAGTTTTTCTATGATGAAAATGACTTGGTCATTTAAATTCAATGCTACATCTAATTATAGGATAAAAGGGGATCAATCCCTTTTATAATTATCTATAAAAAATTTGAATGCTGTCACATATTTTTAAAATAGCCCCCTCCGTAGCCCAACATATCCCCCATTTAATCTCATACCATTACAGGTAATATTGTGTTGTATACTCCATTCGATTATGTTCGATAAAGCTACATATTCGCAATGATTTTCTTTTTACCGATCAAAATTAAACTCTACAATTAATAAAACACTAAGAGCTATTGAAGCTCTTAACGCTTTACCCTGCTTTTGCCAATAAAAGTTATCAATAAAAACCGCTAGTTAAAGTTCTTTACCATTTAAGATCTTATTAACTTCATCCTTTACATTAATCAACATATTAACCTTGTTTAAAAAACTAATTAAATTCAATGGTTATTTTTTATTTAAAAAAATATTAAGATTTCGCTAAATGGAAATGAATAAAAAAAAGCCAGTGACAATATAGAATTCACTGGCTTTTTTAGAGATTAAAGAATGTTGATAGAGCGGTAAATTTTTACTCCCACTCAATCGTCGCTGGCGGTTTGCCGCTGATATCGTAGACAACACGTGAGATGCCATTGACTTCGTTGATAATACGATTTGATACTCGCCCTAAGAAGTCGTAAGGCAAATGCGCCCAGTGTGCAGTCATAAAGTCGATAGTTTCTACCGCACGCAATGAGACAACCCAATCATATTTGCGTCCGTCACCCATTACCCCAACAGAGCGTACCGGTAAGAATACGGTAAAGGCCTGACTGACTTTGTGGTATAGGTCGGCATTGTAGAGTTCTTCAATAAAAATGGCGTCAGCTTTGCGCAGTAAGTCGCAATACTCTTTTTTCACTTCGCCAAGAATCCTTACTCCTAAACCGGGCCCCGGGAATGGGTGGCGGTATAACATATCGTAAGGTAATCCAAGTTCTAAGCCCACTTTACGTACTTCATCTTTAAATAGTTCACGAAGTGGCTCTACTAATCCCATTTTCATATCTTCAGGTAAACCACCAACATTATGATGCGATTTAATCACATGCGCTTTGCCGGTATCAGCTGCTGCCGATTCGATTACATCGGGGTAGATCGTACCTTGAGCTAACCATTTAACATCTTTGAGTTTTGCAGCCTCTTCATCAAATACGGCAACAAATTCACGACCAATAATTTTGCGCTTCGCTTCGGGATCGGTTTCGCCTTTTAAGGCGGCTAAAAAACGATCTTCGGCATTAACCGCTATAATATTTAAACCAAATTTATTGCCAAACATGTCCATAACTTGTTTTGCTTCGTTCAAGCGTAATAGTCCATGATCAACAAAAACACAGGTTAACTGATCGCCGATAGCTTGATGTAACAATAGTGCAGTTACCGAGGAATCCACCCCACCGGATAAACCTAATAAAACTTTGTCATTTCCCACTTTTTCTTTTATTCGGGCAACGGCATCTGTGATGATTGAAGAAGGTGTCCATAGTTTTTGACAATGGCAAATATCAATGACAAATCGTTGAAGTAATTCATAACCTTTAACCGTGTGGGTAACTTCCGGATGAAACTGAACGCCATAAAATTGTTTTTCATCATTTGCCATGATTGCAAAAGGACATGTTTCAGTGCGACCAATAACGGTAAAACTTTCAGGTAAAGCTGTTACTTTATCCCCATGACTCATCCAGACATCGAGCTGCTCTAAGCCTGCTTCGTTTTTGCTATCGAAGATGCCGTCTGTCAATTTTGAGTGACCAACAATATCGACTTTGGCGTATCCAAATTCACGCTGATTAGAACCTGTAACTTGTCCGCCATTACCAATTTGAACAGCCATTGTTTGCATTCCATAGCAGATACCTAAGACAGGCACGCCTGCATTAAAGACGTATTGAGGAGCTCTTGGGCTATTTTGTTCTGTCGTACTTTCAGGGCTGCCGGATAAAATGATACCTTTAGGATTAAATTGTTTGATTTTTTCTTCCGATACGTCCCACGGCCAAAGTTCACAATAAACACCAATTTCGCGGACACGACGAGCAATTAACTGGGTAACTTGAGAACCAAAATCAAGGATTAAAATACGTTGCTGGTGGATATCATTTTTCATCAAATTTATTCCTAAACTATGAACTATTACAAAATTGGGATGCTATTGTATCATTTACTGATTCAATTGAATTGATTAAATGAAAAAACAATTGTAAAAAATTTAATTTGTTAAATTTTAAACCTATCGAATATATCATTCAATATCAGCGTTAATACGATTGACTTTATTGGTAATGATTCACTTAAACTTTATTCACAACTAAATTTAACTGTTTGATTGATTACGTTTTTAATGGTATCTATATCGCTTTACTTAATTAATAAGTATACTTATAATAAAAACACTTATTAAAAAGGAGCAAAACAATGAACGCTATTTCAATCTCTTTTACCTTACCTACTCAGTCCAATCCAGCACAAATTTGGCAATACTTTATCGAACTTAATTTAAGAAAATTATGGGAAACCGACCTTGAAGACTTTCGTATAATCGGTGAACTAAAAACAGGGACTAAAGGTATTTTTAAATTACAAAACATGCCCGAAATGGAAGTGACTTTATCAAAGGTGATTAACGAACAGGAATTTACTGAGCAATTTGATATGCCGGGTATCGGATTACTTTTTTTCTCACATCAAATAATTCAAATAGCTGAAAATCAATATGCACTTAAAGCTGAAATTTCGCTAAAACCCGACCCTCAATTGGATACTAAGGCCTCGTATGATTTTATTAAACAGATTTCAGATGATATTATTGATAAAACTTACAAACTAAACAGTTTAGTAGAAAGGTAAATTATGACGAAGGACAATAAGTTTTTAACGCAATTCCAAAATGACGCTGAATCAATTGGTTTTATTTTTATGAAAACTTATTCGTCCTGGCACACGAATATAAAAAAATGTTTAAAAAAACAGCTTATTACGCATCCTCAATTTATTGTGCTTGCCACTCTTGCTTATCTGTCTCAATATCCTGATGAAATTACGCAAGTTATTTTGTCTAATAAAACAAATATCGATGTGATGACCATTTCTCAAATATTAGACAATTTAGAAAAAAAGGATTATATAAAACGCTCTTGCTCAATCAAGGATAGTCGAGCAAAATCGATACAATTAACTCAAAAAGGCCTTGATAAGGCTAATGAAACAGTCCCTTTAGTTGAACAAATTGATAAAGAATTTTTTGCCGCGTTAAAAGATGAGAAACAAAAATTTATGGAAATGCTTTCAACATTATTAAAAAATCATGATGAAGAAACTGCATAATTAATCATTATATGCTTATCCAGATATTTGCCATTTTATGGTGAGATTAAATATAAAACGCAACGTCGTTCTTTATGACAAAAATATTCAAAAGGTAAGGTTAAAATAGTAACAATTGCAGTTTTTAAAGCGCTTTATGTCTAATACAATTAAAGCATTATGCGACCAACAAACCTGATTGGTAAATCTTATTAAGCATTGTTGATTTTCAAATTTCATTTGTCTTTTTAT
This sequence comes from Gilliamella sp. ESL0405, assembly GCF_019469205.1. NCBI lineage: Bacteria > Pseudomonadati > Pseudomonadota > Gammaproteobacteria > Orbales > Orbaceae > Gilliamella > Gilliamella sp. ESL0405. Next base: position 1,524,393 of record NZ_CP048265.1, read on the forward strand.
CAAAAAATATACGCAATGCATAACAAGCCATTGCGTATATTGAGATAATCAGATTGAATAAATTGGCAACGATCAATTCGATCTAAATTGAATTATCCAATTTACCATTTATGCTCTATACCTATATTTCCTCGATACCCTTGACGCTTTGTGTTACCCAGATCGTGTTCATAACGAGCATCACCATATACATGGAGGTTTTGCGCAATTGGGGTTTTAGCACCTAAGCCCAATTCGCCCCATGTACGAGCATATTTCTCTTTAATACTATCTTTACCTATTGTGACATGACTTGGTTTAACAAAATCGTGCCAAATATTACCAATAGCGTATATTGATGTAATTTGTTGTTCCACGGTTTGATTATTATCGCCCATTCGAACGCCAATTCGTCCACGTAGTAAATCTTGATTATTTTGATTTACCCGACGATATTTATCAGTAAAACTATCTAAATCGACATGTTGATAAACAAGTTGCGCTTGAGGCTCAATGATCCAATAATTTAAATCATTATCGTTTTGAGAAAATTTGAATAAATGCCCTGTTTCAGCAGAAAGCGCAACTCCCCAACCATTTTGAGCATGCGGATTGTTACCGTTACGAGCTTCATATTTATTGCGCAAATATGAAAACTGACCGACCAAATCCAAATAATTATTATTTATTGAGAAATAAGTATTGGTTAATCCCAAACTTACAGACTCTGATTTCCCTTTACCGGTTCGTTTATTGTGTGCAATTAAACCATGCTCAGCTCGATATTTATCTGAAAAATCGGTATGCCCTTTACTGTAAGTTATATATATACCAGTATAGTTATGGCTACCGTCATCACTGATATTATTTAATAAATCATGCCCAAATTGAAATCCATAAATATCAGAATCGACATTTAACCGATTTTTACCATCTTGTTTTAAATGTTTACCGATTAACCTGCCCCATGTTTCGCTTAAGATGCCGTCACAAGTGTTACAATTCGACAAGTCAAAATTCGTGTATTCTCCCCGACGTTCATGTAAAGAACTGATACTTAAAAGCCCTTGTTCCTGATTTACTCTCGCCATAGCAACATAACCTGCTATTGGACTTGCATAAATAGGTATAGGCTTAGCTGGCGTCGGCGGCGTTGGTGGTGTCGGCGGCGTTGGCGGTGTTGGCGGCGTTGGCGGTGTCGGCGGTGTCGGTGGCGTTGGCGGTGTTGGCGGTGTTGGTGGTGTTGGCGGTGTTGGTGGTGTTGGTGGTGTTGGTGGTGTTGGCGGTGTAGCGGCTTGCATTGTCCAGAAATATTCATCGCCATTAGCTGTTTGTCGTTTAGCTAACTGAACTTCAGTGGCGCCTTTTGTATGCGCTTCACCAATAAAGTTATTTCCACTACCAGCTGTTCCAACAAAAATGAAGGCTGCACTGCTAATTACTTCAGCAACCTCCTTTATATTACCATCAATAATATTTTCCACACCTTGGGAATTTATTGGTATAACTTTTGTCAAACCACTAGCATTACCGGTGATTTTTAAAACATCAGATTGCGAATCATTTGCAGACCTTATTGTGGTTTCATTCCAAAGTGTATTTACTTTTAATTTAGCATCATTTGAAGCACTATAGTTGCCGTCAATAGTTAATACATCATTATATTGATGATGTGATGTGTTATCTAAATCAATCAGACCGGAATCACTAATAACATTACCTTGTAAAATAAAATCATTTGAACCTGCATCTTCAAAAGCGCCATTAATTGTTGCCCCATTTGTTAGCATAACAGTATTAAATTTAGCGATGTTCTCGTTGTCCTTCTTTTTCAAATTCCAGCTAAAACCGTCAGCTATATTAACATTGAGTGTTTGGGTAAGGTTATTATTAATAACTTCCCCCTCTTCAACTTTCACCGCACCTTTAGAGATCAACCCAGTCATACTCCCTTTTCCTGAAGCGTTAAAAGTTACAGAAGATCCTTGATAAGCATCTAGCCCTTGTTCAACCCCACTAGAATCATAAGTATTAGAGTAGAATACATAATTAGGTGCAGAATAATTACCACTGACATTAATAATATAGCCACTATCGTTAGCAGTCAGATTGGTTTTATCACCAGTAAAAGTTAAGAGCGTATCAATTTGCCCCTGATCGACAAAAATCAGATCTTTACGTCCAAGAGAGTTGCTGATAACCGGATCGTTACTTGTTCCGGTAGTAGTAAATATGGCATCTTTAAAACTGGCATTTAATCCATGCGATGCCGCTTGTTCAAGCACCCCACTTGGCGTTGCATCATCATGCGTACCAATTTCTAACGCATAGCCATTGGTTTTAACAATGGTTGAACTTTTATTATAATCGGCTTTAAATTGAGAATTACGAACCATTTTTATACCACTACCCTCTGTAGCATTAGTCGTATCTATGGTTAATTCTCCATAAGATTCAATAATTCCTGGACCTTCACCAGTATTACGTGTCTTTCCCAATTTAACACCAATGCTATCCCATTTAAGCATTGAATTATCGCTACCTTTATTAATAGTGATTGTGTTTTTTTCGCCTTTTAAGATCACTTTAGGTGTCAATTGACCTTGGCTACCGACACTATCAGCAGCATCATGGTTGGTTTGATTGCCTGAAACATAGATACCGATTGAACGGTTTCCGGTTAGTGTCATATCCAAATTATTATTAACGATAACTTGACCGGCTGAACCTTCGCCAGAATTATTATAAGCGCCTTGAATAGCACGAATACCGTTATTTAAAATTGGTTGAGTTTTACCGCCTTGAGTGGTCTGATTGATTTTCAAATTATCAACGGTAATTGTACTGTATTTTCCATTATAATTACCATTTTCACCGGAATTTGCAGCAGAACCAACTAATATACCATATGCAGCAACACCTCCGCTTGAATTACGGCCTCGTGTATAATTGTCGTTTATATTCATCTCGACATTTTTGGCCGTTATGTCAACATTGTGATAAGTAGCAAGACCGAAGATATTACCGTTGTTGCTGAGAGTGAAATTCAAATTACCGGCCTCAATTCGTCCGCCAGATACGCCATAAGTATATTGATTTCCAAGCGCGGTATAATCACCTAAAACATTGGCGGTCAGGGTTGTATCTCCCACATAAAGGGGTTCATGTAATTTACTTCTAGTAAGGATGTAAAAACCTGCATTACCTGATTGGGTGGCTGTAGCGGCATTGATGTTATTACAGCTAGGGCTATTTTGCCCTACCAAATAAGATCCATCGGCACTCGCCGTACAATCTAGAGCAAAAGCTGAAGCAGAACTAACTAAAACGCATACAGTTATCATCGCTTTACTAGCACGTCGCGCTAATTCAGAACAAACTACAGTAGTGCCGGTGATAACATTAAATTTTGTTAGATAAATTTGGTTCATATCAATTTCCTTCAAATTAATGATAAAAAATAAGTACGACCACTTAGTAACAATCGACAATGACAATGATTTATTTTAGATAGATCTTAAATTCAAGATTAAAAATAGATATCGATAGCAGCTAAAATGTAAAATGCTAACATTGAACTTTTTTAACGACTGTTTGAGCTTTTGACTTGTGATAACCAAAGAAACAAAGATTGTTTTTCAACACTTTTTTACAGATAGATTTCGTTAACAATACATCCCTGAGTCCAAATGGACAAAAGAAGGATAAAATCCATAGGCGTTTAGTCGCCGCCGGATGATGATATTTTACAAAATCGATGTAAGGCTTTTCTTTATTAAGATATTGTTGTTCTTCTTCGCTATTAAAATAAGCCCAATTAATATAACCTAATGGCTGATTATTTTTAATAACTAAAACATAATTCTTAGATTGGATGATAGGTAATAATACGCTTAAAGCCGAATCTAAAGCGACATTTTTATATTTAGGATTTTGATTCCATAACCAAATCATAGCCCCTAACACCTCGGCTTCATTACTTAAGGTATCTGGATATAAACTAGGTGCTATAACTCTAATAACGTCTTTTGCAACACTATTCATATAGCTTTACCATTGCTAACTTTTATTTACAATTGTATTACAGAATGATCAAAACTTCATTAAATAAATAATAATGATCATAATCAATAAGTTAAGTGGGTTCTTTCCATATTACTTTGGTTATAAGTAGCTAAAGTATTTAAAAAGCCAGTATTATGATCAAACATAACAGCTTCTCTTCTTTCAAATATTTCATTTATGAATAAAAATTCATTTTGTGCAACATTAGGCACAATTCGCTGGAAAACTCGCTTTGTTTAAAATTATGAGTGAGCTATAAAATGCCAATTTAATTGGTGAAGAAAATCTTTATACAAAATGTAGGAATCAAAAATAAATGTTATAAGTTCCATTAGATTGATATAAAAAGAGGTGAAAATATTCACCTCTTATTGTTATCAACATTTGACCCGTTAAAATTATTTATTAACGTTTTGTTCTTGTGCTGATTGAATTGCAGTTAAGGCAATTGTATAGACAATATCATCAACTAACGCACCACGTGATAAATCATTCACCGGTTTACGCATGCCTTGTAACATTGGTCCAATAGACACAAGATCGGCAGAACGTTGTACCGCTTTATAAGTGGTATTACCAGTATTAAGATCAGGGAAAATAAACACTGTCGCTTTACCGGCAACTTGAGAGTTAGGCGCTTTAGATTTAGCCACATCAGGCATTACCGCTGCATCGTATTGTAAAGGTCCGTCGATCATTAAATCAGGACGTTTTTCTTGAGCAATTTTGGTCGCTTCTTTCACTTTTTCAACATCAGCACCTTGTCCGGAGCTACCTGTAGAATAAGAGATCATCGCAACACGCGGTTCGATGCCAAAGGCAATAGCAGTATCGGCTGATTGAATCGCAATTTCAGCAAGTTCTTGCGCATTTGGATCAGGATTAATCGCACAGTCACCATAAATATAGACTTGATCAGGCATTAACATAAAGAACACAGATGATACCAATGAACTACCCGGCGCTGTCTTGATTAATTGTAATGGCGGACGAATGGTATTAGCAGTAGTATGCACTGCACCAGAGACTAAACCATCAACTTCGTTAGCTTCCAGCATCATAGTACCAAGTACCACATTATCAGCCAGTTGCTCACGTGCGATAACTTCAGTCATACCTTTGTTTTTGCGTAGTTCAACTAAACGTGGAACATATTTTTCACGAATAGTTTCCGGATCAACAATTTCAACACCTTCACCTAAAGTCACACCCTGTTGAGCGGCGACTTTACGAACTTCATCAGGATTACCAAGCAATACACATTTAGCAATATGACGCTCAGCACAAATTGCCGCTGCTTTAACAGTTCGTGGCTCATCACCTTCCGGTAAAACCACCACTTTTTTCGCATTACGTGCCAGTTCAGTTAATTGATAACGGAAAGCCGGAGGCGATAAACGACGTGCAGAATTTACCACTTCATTAAGTGATTTAATCCAATTTGTATCAATATGATCAGCAACAAAGTTTTGGGTATTTTCCATACGCTCTTTGTCATCAACCGGAATTTCTAAATTAAATTGTTGTAAATTGATTGATGTTTGGAAAGTATTGGTTTGGACAGTAAATACCGGCAATCCTGTATCAAATGCTGGTTGGCATAGCTTGTAGATTGTATCATCGATTTCATAGCCACCCGTTAATAATACACCACCAATAGCAACGCCATTCATTGCGGCTAAACAGATAGTCACCAATACATCTGAGCGGTCAGCAGAGGTAACTAACAGCGCATTGGGTTGTAAATGACTGATGATGTTAGGCACGCTACGTGAACAGAATGAAACATGTTTAATACGGCGACTTTTAATGCCTCCTTCATTAATGATTTTAGCATCAAAGTGGTTAGCAATATCAATAGCACGGCAAGCGCTAAGATCGATATTCCACGGAATACAACCTAACACTGGCAGTGGGCTGTGTTCACTTAAATCTTTAATGGTAATTTTTTTATCATCAAATTTAGGGGTATGATAGATTTCGGCTACATCCGGACGAGCAAGGCTTTGCTCTTCAACCGGTGCATTAACTTTATTAACAATTACGCCAACAATTTTTTCATTTTTAATGCCACCAAAATTTGAACGAGCAATTTCAATGCGCTCTTTAAGTTGTTCAGGCGTATCTTTACCCATATTAACAACAAAAATAATTTCAGCACCAAGGGTTTTAGCGATATTATTATTGAGTTCATTTGCGAAAGGATAATCGCTGGTTGGTACAATACCTTCAACTAAAACGACATCAGCGCCTTTCGTATTTTCAGCATATAAAGCGACAATTTCTTCCATAAGCACATCTTGTTGATTTAAACCTAACAAGTTTTCAACATGGCTCATTTTAAGCGGTTTTAATGCCGGAATTGATGTATTGTGGCTAACTAAAGTGGTGGTATTATCTGGCGCATCGCCACCTGCTCGTGGTTGAGCAACCGGTTTAAATACATTTAGGTTAATTCCTTGACGCTCCATAGCTCGAATAACACCCAGGCTCACACCTGTCAACCCAACGTTGGTTCCGGTCGGAATGAGCATAATAGTACGAGACATAATCGATTTCCTCTTAATTCTTTATTAAATATAAAAACAAACCGCCATGAAGGCGGTTTTATTTGTCTTTTAAGCAGTTAGACGCGCTGCATCTTGCGCAATGACTAATTCTTCATTAGTTGGAATTACCATTGCAATTGCTGAACCATCTTTAGTGATTGTACCACCTTTACCAAAACGTGCAGCTAAGTTGCGCTCTTGATCTAATTCAAATCCAAGAATAGATAATTTTTGAAGTGCCATACGACGAACTTCTTCAGCATTCTCACCGATACCACCGGTAAAGATAATTGCATCTAAACGACCGTCTAATAACATGGCATATCCACCAATGTATTTCACTAAGCGATGAACGAAAACATCTAAAGCATTTTTAGCATTTTCATCTGTGTCATAGTTATCAGTCACATAGCGGCAATCACTGCTCACACCAGTTAAACCTAATAAACCTGATTTTTTGTTTAAAAGATTATTAATATCTGCAACAGACATATTTAAATTGTCATGTAAGAAGAACATGATAGCGGGATCGATATCACCACTACGAGTCCCCATAACTAACCCTTCTAATGGCGTTAGACCCATAGACGTTTCAACACATTTACCATTTTTAACCGCAGTAATAGACGCACCATTACCTAAGTGACAAGTAATCACATTAGTTTCATCAACAGGTTTATTTAATAATCTAGCAGCTTCACGGCTAACATAATAGTGGCTAGTACCATGTGCACCGTAACGACGTACACCGTGTTTAGTGTAAAGCTCGTTTGGAATCGCATATAAGTATGCTTCTTTCGGCATGGTTGTGTGGAATGCAGTATCAAACACAGCAACATTTTTATCTTTTAAATGAGGGAAAGCAGCAAACGCTTCACGGATACCAATTAAGTGCGCAGGGTTATGTAGTGGAGCAAAGGCAGAGGCTTCCTCAATACCTTTTAAAACAGAATCGTCAATCACAACAGATTGAGTGTATTTTTCACCACCATGTACAATTCGGTGACCAATAGATTTAATACTATCTAATAATTCTGGTTTTTGTGGGAAGATGCTATTAACAATAAACTTAATTGCTTCACTGTGTGCAGCACCTGCACCTAAAGAAGCTTCGTTCTTAACACCATCAAGTTTCCACTTAATACGAGCATCAGGAAGATTAAAACATTCAGCTAACCCAGATAAAAACTCATCACCATTTTCAGGGTTAATAATGGCAAATTTTAATGATGAACTTCCACAGTTAAGAACAAGAGCGTTATTACTTGATGACATAGTAATTCCTATATATTGAATAAAAAGATATATACCAATCAAAATTGGTAACTCAACACATGATTTAACAATCGATGCGATTTTATAAGGTGACTTCTGATATCTTGTGTTTTGAGATAGAATAAAGAGAGTCCCCAATTTGAATGGCACTATTTTAAGACAATAAAATACGAATGTCGAGGAATCCCCAACAGATGAATTTAATTAAAAATTTTAAGGCAGGTCAAAGATATATGGCGCTTTGCCCAATGGATAAAGCGCTTTCTTATTCTTTTCCTGAATTAAAAATCATAAACCACATAAAAACCGCAAAAAAATATTTACCGCCTATCATTGTTTTTATTGCTGTTTGGCAATATTTTATGCCGGCACAATTAGCCGTAACAGTGATAACTATTCTTTTTGCACTGAGTTTACCTATTCAAGGTATCTGTTGGTTGGGTAAACGATCGCAATCCCCGTTACCGCTAAATTTGGTGGACTGTTATAATCACATCAAAGCTCAGCTTATTGAAAAAAAAGTACTCGAAGAAAATAAAAACAACCGTGAAAAATTAACATTTGAATCTTTCATGAAGCTAATTAAACTATCAAAAACCCATTTTGGCAGCTATTTTGGTCAAGATGATGACAATAAGCTTGATATTTAAGATTAAAAAACAATGCAAAAATTTCTAGCCCAATTAGATGCACAAATTACAGCTCTTGAACAACAGATCAAACTATCAGATCAACAACCTTTTCAAGAGCACTATTTTGATGAACAACTGTTTAATCAGCCTAAAATCGCCACTAACTGTGATTATTACTTAGAAAAAATTAAGCAAACCTATCAGGCATTGTGCGATAGTGTACATTCCAATAAGCTTGAACAGATGACCTTTTTATCTGACAAGCTGATCAATCAAATGACAGCGCTAACCCGAGAGTTAGCCACCCACCAATTACGCCAAAACAAGAGCGATACAGTGTTTCACGAAACACTTTATGAAAAACACTCAAGGCATCTTGATTACCTACGCCGATTACAAGAGATGAAGTATGAACTGGAACTATCAGCCGAATCTATTGACCATGTAAAAATCGCAACACTGGATAATCGTATTTATCGTTGCGAAAAAGCCATTGAGGCGATTGAGTTAGAAATGGAAAGCGCGGGTAATACCAAGTAATTACCACTTTATGCTAATCAATTTATTTATCGAATTGCTAGCATTTATATTCTGCTTATTACCAAAATGCATATTGTTATAATTATTAATTAGTATCATCTTTTTGAGTTATATTTATAATATTAACGATAATTTGTGGTAATACTTTGGTGTTGTTCCGTTTAATGTTTTTTAATAAGGATTCTGATATGAGTAAAATATTTGATGATAATTCACAAACTATTGGCCACACGCCTTTGGTGCGATTAAAGCATTTTGGTCATGGTAACATTTTAGCCAAAGTGGAATCACGTAACCCGAGTTTCAGTGTTAAATGTCGAATTGCATCAAACATGATTTGGGATGCTGAAAAACGTGGCTTATTAACCCCCGATGTTGAATTAGTTGAACCAACCAGCGGTAATACCGGTATCGCTCTTGCAGCAGTAGCCGCTGCTCGTGGTTATAAATTAACTTTAACAATGCCAGAAAGTATGAGCATTGAACGCCGAAAATTGTTAAAAGCGTTAGGTGCTAATCTGGTATTAACCGAAGCTGCGAAAGGCATGAAAGGGGCAATTGAAAAAGCCGAAGAGATCGTTGCCAGCAATCCGCAACGCAATATTATGCTACAACAATTTAGCAATCCAGCTAATCCCGAAATCCACGAAAAAACCACCGGACCTGAAATTTGGTTAGACACTGACGGCCAAATAGATATTTTTATTGCCGGTGTAGGCACTGGCGGTACATTTACCGGGGTAAGCCGTTTTATTAAAAAAACTCAAGGAAAAAATATTACAGCCGTGGCTGTCGAGCCAACTAACTCCCCAGTTATTTCGCAAGCATTAGCGGGCGAGCCTATAAAACCGGGTCCACATAAAATCCAAGGTATTGGTGCCGGATTTATTCCGTCGAATCTCGATTTAAGCTTAGTTGATTTAGTCGAAAAAGTATCTAATGAAGAAGCCATTGATACAGCTCGTATCTTAATGGAAAAAGAAGGTATTTTAGCCGGCATCTCATCAGGGGCAGCCGTATTTGCCGCTGATAGACTAGCGAAGTTACCTGAAAATGCCAATAAAACCATTGTTGTGATTTTGCCTTCTTCCGGTGAACGCTATTTAAGTACTGACTTATTTAGTGGCATTTTTACTGAAAAAGAGCTAGGTTAATTATTATTCACCAAAAAAGCGCAATAAATCTATTATTGCGCTTTTTCGGTTTAATTAGTCTTTATAATGATTTGCTAACCTAATTTAAAAAATAATCAATTAGCTTTCATAAATAATGCCAAAATGCCGATAAGCGTGTGGTGTGGCAATTCGGCCTCGTGGTGTTCTTTGAATATAGCCTTGTTGAATTAAAAACGGTTCAAGCACATCTTCGATCGTTTCCCGCTCTTCACCAATTGCCGCAGCAATATTATCCAATCCAACCGGACCTCCCATAAATTTTTCAATAATGGCAAGTAATAGTTTACGATCCATATAGTCAAATCCTTCATTATCAACATCAAGCATATCCAATGCTAAGGTTGCTATCTTTTCATCGATAATACCTTTTGATTTAACATCAGCGTAATCACGAACACGGCGTAATAAACGATTGGCAATACGAGGCGTACCTCGAGAGCGTTTAGCAATTAAGTGGGCACCTTCACTCGATAAGTCCATACCTAAAAATTTAGCACTGCGACCAACGATATACTCTAAATCTTCAACACGATAAAATTCAAGGCGCTGAACAATGCCAAAACGATCACGTAAAGGCGAAGTTAACGATCCGGCTCGAGTCGTGGCACCAATTAACGTGAAAGGTGGCAGATCAATTTTAATCGAACGAGCCGCCGGCCCTTCACCTATCATGATATCTAGCTGGTAATCTTCCATTGCCGGATATAAAATCTCTTCAACAACAGGCGAAAGGCGGTGAATTTCATCAATAAAAAGCACGTCATTCGGCTCTAAATTGGTCAGCATTGCCGCTAAATCACCGGCTTTTTCTAATACAGGTCCGGAAGTGGTACGTAAATTAACGTTCATTTCATTGGCAACAATATTGGCTAACGTTGTTTTGCCCAGCCCCGGCGGGCCGAAGATCAAAACATGATCAAGCGCATCACAACGCTGCTTAGCCGCTTGTATAAAGATTTTCATTTGCTCACGAACTTGCGGTTGCCCGATATACTCGTCTAAATATTTTGGACGAATAGCACGATCTAACGATTCTTCTTCTTTTTGAGCTTGTGGAGCAATTAAACGATCTGCTTCGATCATAATTATTTCCTATCTATAATGCTGATTTTAAAGCTTCACGTATGAGCATTTCACAATCCATTTCCGGTTTGATCACTTTGCTAATAATACGGCTTGCTTCTTGAGGCTTATAACCGAGAGCAATAAGCGCCGAAATAGCCTCGCTTTCAATTTGATTTGCCGATTTTTTAACATCACCTTGCTCAATCACAGTTTTTAATGATGATAACCCTTCGCCAATATTTTTTACCCGATCTTTCATTTCGACAATTAAGCGTTCTGCTGTTTTCGTCCCAACGCCAGGTAATTTGACTAAGGTTTTAATTTCACCTTGTTCGACCGCTGCAATAAATTGTGCTGCTGACATGCCGGATAAAATTGCTAAAGCTAATTTGGGACCAATACCATTGACTTTAATCAGTTCACGAAATAGCTCTCGTTCTTGTTCATGATTAAATCCATATAACAATTGCGCATCTTCTCGCACAACAAAATGGGTTAAAACAATCACTTCTTGCCCATTATCTGGTAACTCATAAAAACAGGTCATCGGCATAAAAACATTGTAACCGACACCACCAACATCGATTAACACTTTAGGTGGCTGTTTTTCAATTATGATCCCACGTAAACGACCTATCACAATTTATCCTTAATAATTTAGGGTTGAATAATATAAGCGATGTGGCATTCGTTGCTAAATATGCTAAATGTTTTACGCATTTGCACTGCATATTTTTAAATGTTAATCACTTAATTTTAACCGTTGATGATTATCGATTAGTTTACCTGATAGAAAAAAATTAATAAAGATAAACTGTATAAATAGACAGGAAAACCCAAAACAATTTTGCCGACATAAGTCGGCAAAATAATATTGGATAAATAGGTTAATGCATTAATTAAAAAGGCATTTTAAAGCCCGGCGGTAATTGCATCCCACCAGTAACTTGCGCCATTCTCTCTTTTTGCGCTTCTTCTAAGCGACGGGTTGCATCATTAAAGGCCGCCGCAATCAAATCTTCTAACATCTCTTTATCATCTTCGGTAAGAAGTGAAGGATCGATTTCAACACGTTTACAGTTATGTGCACCATTAACAGTCACTTTAACAATACCGGCACCGGACTCACCCGTCACTTCAAGTTTGGCAATCTCTTCCTGAGCTTGTTGCATTTTAGCTTGCATTTGTTGGGCTTGTTTCATTAAATTGCCCAAGCCACCTTTTCCACCTGAAAACATAATTATTCCTCATTAATAACAGTTAGCCTTAGATTATACAGGACGAATACTCGCTTCATCAATCTTTGCTTCAAAACATTGACAAATCATCGCAACTTTTGGATCTTCGATGATAGTTTGCTTCGCTTGCGCTAATTTTTGTTGATACAACGCTTCACGCATTTCTAAAGGCGTTTTTATCGCTTGATTATCATCAATAATCACTTTGACTTTCAAATTTTGTTGACGTTTATCACTTAAAGCTTTTTCTAATTTCACTGTATTTACTGATGTATTAATGAGATGTTTAACCGAAGAGCGCATATGTAACACAACATTATCATCATCAAGTTGTTCAATATAAGAGTTGATAGCAATTTGTTTAATTAATGGCGCGATATCTAACTGCTCAATTTCGGCACACCATGCATCTTTTTGTGCCATTTCATCAATTAATTTTTTTATCATTTCGGGGGTTTTATCACCATTTAGCGATTCCCGAAATGATTTGGTATCAATAGCTAACTCATCTTTGGTTTCAACAAGCCCACAAGATTGCCATTGATAGTTTTCAGCGGTGATTTCTGGCTCATCATCATTTTCGATACTATCGCTTTGCCTATCAACATTGGCATTGGTTGATTGCTCGGATTGTGTTGCGGATGATGATACCTTTTTAATCAACCTGTTTTTTGGTTGATTAGTATCAACCAATTCAGACTTTTTTGGTGTTTGTTCCTCTTTTATTAATTTACTGCGCATCTCTAAAATATTTTTGGTAAGAGACGGTGCATCATCGGGAATCGATAGATCTGCTGTCATAACATTTTGCATAGGCTCTACATTATTATTTGCTACACTAGACTGAGCCTGAGATAACGCCTCGTTTGTTGTTGCCGGTTTTGCAGAAGCGGGCGTTGGTGCTATAGGCGCAGCTAATTTGGCTTTAACTTCGCTATCGATTTTAGGTTGAACGTGCACAGGCTGAGCCTGCTTTGCTGGCGCAACTTGCGGCTGATTAAAGTTAGCGTTATTGGTTGCCGCTGGTGTAGCACCAACCGCTTTTGGCATAAAAGCTAACGCGCGCAAAAAGCTCATCTCAGCACCAATTTTTTTATCGGGCGCATAAGCAAGCTCTTTTCGACCCATTAATAAAATTTGATAAAACAGCTGTACATCATTAGGTGCCATATACTGAGCTAAAAATCGTATTCGCTCCTCATTATCGGTATATTCGCCTAATGCTGTTGGCACTATTTGCAGGAGCGCAACTTGATGTAATAAGGCGATACTTTCTGCTAACAAATTATCCCAATCTGCACCTTGCATAGCCGCAGATTCAATTTGTTGCATCATCGCATTGCCGTCACCATGATAAAGCGCTTCAATTAGCGAAAATGGGATAGATTTATCCAATGTGCCTAACATTGCCGCAACCGAATCAGCATCAACCTGACCATTACCTAAAGCGATTGCTTGGTCGGTTAAACTTAACGCATCACGCATACTGCCATTAGCCGCCTTAGCCAATAGCTGTAACGCTTTCGGTTCACTATCAATTTTTTCTAATTGCAAGATATGCGCTAATTGCTGGGCAATAAGAGAAGTATCAAGCATATTTAAATGTAAATGCAAACACCGAGACAGTATGGTGATCGGCAGTTTTTGCGGATCGGTTGTTGCCAATAGGAATTTAACGTGTTCAGGCGGCTCTTCAAGTGTTTTTAACAGTGCGTTAAAACTACTTCGAGAAAGCATATGTACTTCATCGATAAGATAAACTTTGAAACGACCTTTAGTTGGCAGATATTGAATGTTATCTAAGATTTCACGAGTATCTTCAACCTTTGTTCTTGATGCGGCATCAATTTCAAGTAAATCAACAAATCGACCCTGTTCAATATCACGACAGTTATCACAAACACCACAGGGCGTTGCAGTGATACCTTTTTCACAATTTAATCCTTTAGCTAATAATCGTGCAATTGACGTTTTACCCACGCCTCGTGTGCCGGAAAATAGATAAGCATGATGAACTCGTCCTAACGAAAGGGCATTTGATAAAATTTTAAGGACATGTTGCTGCCCTACCACTTCAGTAAATGATTTTGGTCGCCATTTGCGCGCCAGAACTTGATAACTCATGATCACCATTATATATCGCCAATAAATTTGCGCTAATAATAACATAAAGAGTTAAATTAGTCTTTAATTTGCCGATTAAGTGGGCTGTAGATCTGATAATTTTTATACTGAAACGTAGGGTATTTCTGAAACTTCTTGACAAGGATTTTACCCTTTGATACTTAAATCAAATAGGGTTTTATAGCTTAATAAATTTTTAAATTTTGTTAACACTACCGCTAAACAGATTTATTTTTTTATCCAGATAAACTCATATGGCTCAAAAGTTAAATGACGATATTTCAATCATGCTTTGACTAGTCACGACTGTCATTATTGCGCCAAATAACCGATTAAAACCTTTCTGATGTAAAAACCATAACGATAAAATTGCTACGCAATAACTGGCGTTTTCTATTTTCAGCCTAAAAGAATTAACCTTTATATAGACAATCCAACCACCAATAAATGGTTGGATTGTTTATGATTAGTTTTGATTGAGGTATGCCCATGCATATTGTGCATAAAACTCTGCACCAATTGCCAAACCGTCCTCATCAACATTAAAACAACCATGATGATGTGGCCACTGGGTATCTTTATCCGGATTACCTGAGCCAACTAAGGCAAATGCTCCCGGAATATTTTCAGTGTAGTAACTGAAATCTTCACCGCCGGTTGTAGGCGGCTCAAAATAAAGCGCCTCTTCACCAAATGACTCTACGATAACTTTTTGCGCTAGCAAAGCGCTCTCTTTATCGTTAATAACCGGCAAAGTGCCATAAATATATTCCACTTCGGCCGTTGCTCGATACATGGCAGCAACTTGATTAGCATAACGTCGAATAGCTGCTTCGATTTTGTCACGAACGGCAACATTAAAGCAACGAACTGTCCCTTCTAACACCGCATTTTCAGCAATAACGTTAAAACGAGTACCCACCTCCATTCGGCCAATTGTTACCACCGCAGGTTCAAGTGGTGAAATTTCACGTGATACAATCGATTGTACATTCATCACAAAAGCGGATGCCACCATAACAGCATCGACCGTATCATGCGGCATTGAACCATGACCACCTTTACCTTTGAATCGCACCGTTAATAAATCTGCTGAAGCAAAACTTGAACCAACCACGCAAGACACTTTACCAACTGGCGTTTGTGACCAAATGTGCATACCAAAAGCACTATCCACACCTTCAAGGACTCCTTGTTTTATCATCTCTTTTGCGCCTTGCGCAACCTCTTCAGCGGGCTGGAAAACCAATCTGACATGACCTTTTAACTGATCACGTATGGCATAAAGGGCTTTTGCCGCAGTGAGCAACATGGCGGCATGGGTATCGTGTCCACATGCATGCATTTTGCCGGCAATGGTTGATTGATAATCGATATTTTGACTTAATTCTTGCACCGGTAGCGCATCAATATCCGCGCGAAGCAAAATCCTTTTGCCGGGTTTTCCACCTTGAATTTCTGCAATAATACCGGTTGGCTCTGTACGACGATAAGGGATGCCTATTTTATCCAGCTCTTCAGCAATTTTATCAGTAGTTCTAAACTCTTCCCATGGCAATTCGGGATGACGATGCAAATCACGACGAAAGGCGATCATCTCAGCAATGTTTTGCTTAACTAATGTTTTTATATTTTGATTTATCATAGTACGACCTTTTTATTCCAATTTTTATCCGATCTCAACAATTTAAGAGCGGATAATTTAAATGATACAGACAGCGTTTAAATCCATTAGCATCTGCATTTATAAGCGTATCGAAGATGTCATCTTCTACTATAAATCTAAAAAGATGACATCAAATAACAATGCAACTTTAAGCTTTCACAATCATATTGACCATAATGCCTGCTAAAACCACTGATACAATTGTCACCGAGATAAACCCGCCGATTAACATTGGTGGTAACATATGGCTGGTTAAAATCTCTTTTTCTTTTTGGTTTTTACATAGATTATTAATGACTTCGTTAGTAATAATATAGTCAGCAGGAAAACCATATAATGCAGTAAGCGCTATAGAAAATGCCATTGCTCGACTTACATTTAAAATCTTACCTACTACAACTGAGAAAATGAACATGCCTACCACCGCAGCAAGAATGAAAACCACTAACGGCGTAATAAGGCGAACAAGCATTTCGGGCGTTGCGCGGCTCAATGTATCAAAAATAAATAACATCAACCCCATTACTGCCAATCCAAAACCACCGGCTTTTTTTAATGGATGACGTTCTAAAAAACCAATTGAAGAGGCAATGACGCCAAATAATAAACACAACACAAACGGGCTTACACTGACCCATGGTTTTAAAATTTCAGCAACAAAATAAGCTAAGAACCCGACAATAGCTATCCGTAAAAAGATAAAATAAGATGAGTTATAACTGGCAGGAATTTTGCCAAATAATTTTGGCATCGGGTTTTCATCTAATGAATTGGCTTCTTCTTTTTCGACAGGGGATTTGGGATCGTTATTTGAATTCCATTTTCCAGCGTGATAGAGTTCCAGTACTCTGCGTCCCTCTTTTTTAAGCATGATAGATGTCAACGGATAACCGACAAAGCCCTGCATGACGTAAATAATAATGGCAAAAACGGCAAGATCTGCCAATCCGGCATCTGTTGCACCTTGCGCCATTATAATGGCTGAAACAATCCCACCAACTAACGGCGGAATAGCCACAACGACCGTATTAAAATCAAAGAACAGATAACCAACTATAATGGCAACAATAATGATTCCGGCAATACCGGCTAACGAGATTAATATGGTTTTCCATTGTAACAATAACTCTTTGACTGATAATAGCGTTCCCATATTAACGATGAGCAGGTACATAAACATGACAGCAACAACTGGCGGTATACCCGCCCGGGCTACGATATCTTTTGGAAAGAATGTCCAGTAACCTATTAAAAATAAGACTGCACAAATGAAGACAGAAGGAATCCAAGCTTTAGTGCGTGTTGAAACCACATCGCCCAGATATAAAATGATAAGTAACAAGACCAGTGCCAGCATCTGTGGCATGTCAATCATCGGTGACATAAAAACTCCATTTTACTTTAAAGATTATTTCACTATCAAATAAAGCTAATCAATTAGACCAAAAAATGTATTATATTTTAAATTTTTTACATTGTTAGCTATTTTTTATTATAAATTCCTTAATTTCATCTAAAAAAAGATTGCCATATTTTTCCAGTTTGATATTACCCACACCGGTGACATTGATCAGTTGCTTTTTACTTTCAGGTTTGGTTTGAACCATTTCCAGCAAGGTAGCATCACTAAACACAATATAGGGTGGAATATCTTCAGCATCGGCAATGCTTTTACGCAATCGTTTGAGATTAGTAAATAATATCCTCTCTTCATAAGATAAAATTGTCGATAAATTAATTGATCTTGCATAGCGATTTAAACGGCTCTTTTTAACAATTTCTAATCGAGGTTTTGCTAACGACAAGGCGACTTCACCTCGCAGGATTGGGCGTGCTTTTTCCGTAAGTTGAAGAGTGATATAGGTTGAGACATTTTGTTGCAAATACCCTAAATGAATCAGTTGCCGAATAACACTTAACCAATACTCTGCCGGATGAGTTTTACCAATACCATAAACCGACAATTTTTCATGACCATTTTCTAAGATTGCTGAGCGTTTTGAACCACGCAAAATATCTACAATATATTGAGCGCCAAATCGTTGCTCTACACGGTAAACACACGATAATACTTTTTGTGCATCAACCAGCCCATTATAAATTTCAGGTGGATAAAGGCACATGTCACAGTTATTACAGGGCTCACTGCGATTTTCGCCAAAATAGTTAAGCAACATTATTCGCCGACAAGTCAAACTTTGAGCAAAAGATTCCATAGCACTAATTTTATGCAGTTCAACGTCTTTATGTTGCCCATCCATTTTCTCGTTTGTTTGACGATAATACCAATTGAGATCATTATTATTAAAAATTAAAAGCGCTTCAGCTGGTACCCCATCACGCCCTGCCCGGCCGGTTTCTTGATAGTAATTTTCAATAGTTCGAGGGCAATCAGCATGCACCACAAATCGGACATTGGGTTTATTAATTCCCATACCAAAAGCTACGGTAGCCACAATAATTTGTACATCATCTTTTATAAATTTTTCTTGAGCATTTTGCCGTTCATGATTGGTTAATCCGGCGTGATAAGCGATAGCCGAAAATCCTTTGGCGATAAGTCTTGTTGTCATATCTTCAACTCGAGATCGACTCGAGCAGTAAATAATGCCACTATTACCGTTTTGCGTTTCAATAAACGAGACAAGTTGTTCGGTCAAATTAAATTTCTCAACCACAGTATAACGAATATTAGGTCTATCAAAACTACGCACCACAACCAAAGGATCAACTAAATTAAGTTGATGAATAATATCTGTTTGGGTCATTTTGTCGGCAGTCGCGGTTAATGCAATAATCGGCACTTGCGGAAAACGATTGGATAAATGGTGTAACTGCCGATAATCTGGCCTAAAATCATGCCCCCACTGTGAAATACAATGCGCTTCATCAATTGCGATTAATGATGGCGGGTGGGTATCAATCAAAGAAGAAAAGGAGGATAACGCTAAACGTTCCGGCGAAATATAAAGCAGTTTGATACTGTTATTAAGATATTTTTCAATAACCTGTTTTTGCTCGACATTAGATTGACTGGCATTGAGAAATGCGGCCGAAATGCCATTAGCTAATAATTGATCGACTTGATCTTTCATTAAAGAGATCAGCGGTGAAATGACTAATGCAGTACCGGGCAACAAAACAGCAGGAATTTGATAACATAACGATTTACCCCCTCCGGTAGGAATAATAGTCAATATATCTCGACCGTCAATAATCGACTCGATGATCTCTTTTTGTTGATTTCTAAATGATTTATAACCGAATGTATTGTGTAAAACATCTTCAATCTGATCTTTTATTGACATACTAACCTAAATAACGCATAAATTAATGCAGCGAGTATAGCCAATTTAAGCATAACAAACTACCGCCAACTTATATTTATTCCTTTATTCATTCCAAAATTGAAAAATAATACTGAAAAATTTTCTGCAACCACCAAAAATAATCGACAATATTAAGATTTAATCTTAAAGTTAACCGTAAAATGCTTATTTTAAATACAATTTTATTCAACAGACTAAAAATTCAACTATTTTTCAATTTTTTTACTTGCTACAAATCCAATTGCCAGCTAATATTTGCGTGTTTCAAATATACGCCCGTAGCTCAGTTGGTTAGAGCATCACCTTGACATGGTGGGGGTCAGTGGTTCGAGTCCACCCGGGCGTACCATTCTAAAGCCTTATACGAAAAGGCCTCGAAAGAATTAATCTTTTCCTCAATTTTATTAAAGGGGTAAAACCCACACCATTTTTAGCAAATTTTTGCGACCCACTAATTCATAATTTCACATCATTGCTTCACACTTTAGAAGATTAATTTATTATGAATAAAATACAAAACGACTTTAGGCGCCTTGATTCTTAGTAAAACAATAAAAAGCCCAACTTTAGTTCAGGCTCATTTTTATTTTAATTAAATATGCTTCTCAATTTATTTCATTGTTTTTGGCAATTACTATTATCCACATGAATGATTAAAGGCTCTCCATTATCAATAGAATATACATAAGATGCCCCATTTGAGAATATAAATTTTATACGTTGCAGTACTTTATTGTCAGACTTATCAATATTACAGTATTTATCTACCGCAAATACGGTTAAAAAAGCTTTTAATGTTTCATCATTAGAGTCTTTTATTGAAGTATTTTTTATGGTTAATTTAAAGAACAATTCATTATTATTTTTATAAACATCTTGCAATACTGTGTATTCATCTAAATCTTTAGGAGTCTGTTTTTTAAAGCCTTCTATAATTTTATCCTGCAATGTATGCAAATTATCTTGAAATTTTTTTCTATCAACTTTATGACTAAAAGGGTTTACTGTGTTAAATTCACAAAAAGGCAGAGTATCCTTACCGGTAGTGTTTAAGAAATTGATTTCTAATTTATTGCAATCGATATCTCTCAATAAAGTATTTACGGGGAATAAAGTTAAATGCATAAAGCTTCATGCTGTCGATATAGAATTGATTGAGTAAGCAAGTCCCAGACTTTTATATCGCAAAGTCTAAAGTTGTCATTAATGCAGTTAAGTCCAATTAAAACAACAGGCCAAATTAACTAAAGCGAAATAATAGCATAGCAAATTTACCACATAACTCCCTTACACCATCTCTCTGTTTTTGTAGGAGTGATTAACTCAAAGTTATTTCTGCGCATACATTGTTCAAAATGATACTTATTAAAAAATTCGAAGAAAAGAGTATCGGGACCTATTCCTTGATAATGATAAAATGTGTTATTTTGGGGTATAAAACGAGCACATGCTTTATGAAGTATATCTGGATTAAGCGGTTTATTTTCGATATTTTCGCCTAAGAGCCGGAGAAAAATTTGGTCCGTTGTTCCTATCAAATTTTTAGGTCTTGATCTAAAACGGTTTTCAAGATAATTGTGCTGAATCGCAATTGCATTAGGTAAATTTTCCTGAGATATATGCCCACTTGAACACAACTCGGTAAAGATATTAACCATAATTAGTCTTGTATTTTCTGTTTCTTGATTACATTTTTCAAGATCACTTTTTGAAGCTTTTGCTCTATTCTTTACAACTGATCGCCAATATTCTTTATCATAATCTGGAAATTCACTGTCAGTATAGCCAAACAAACAGAAATCACCTCTACTTGAACAGGAGTTCACGCTAATAACCATCAGCGTTAAAATAAAAATTCTTATTAATTTAGCCATTAATTATTTCCTAAATAATTCATGTAAAATAGATTTTATATTAATATTCTCATTTAGGACAATACTTTATCAGCAAAGGTTTAAATTTTTAGATAAATATTATCTATATATCAACAATATTTTAAAGGTTTATACTAAAAATCACATTGAATGAGTAGAAGTTCCCCACGCTCAAATCGTAATTTAGGTGGGGTAAAACTCTACCTAAGTTATTGATATCTTTAATATCTTTTTTAACTCAAATCACTGTTTTTATGCACATGTAAATAAATTATAATTAATTGATTTATTTGAATATAATCTAAATTAGGACTTAATCTTGACATGGTGGGGGTCAGTGGTTCGAGTCCACCCGGGCGTACCATTCTAAAGCCTTATCCGAAAAGGCTTAGCAAGAATTCATCATCACCTCGTTTTTTTCTAGGGTAAAACTCATACTATTTTATAGTAAACTTTTGCGTCCTTCATTTCCATAAATTGAGTACTTACTCGATTATGCTTTAAATAGTTTGTTGTAAAACTTTTAAGAAACATTAGTTTTATTTAACTAAAGCGCTCAGTTATAACAATAAATTAGCTCATAAGATTACCCACATAAATTTACCACATAATGCCCTTGCAGTATGTTGTCTTTTTAGTGGGTACAATTAGCTCAAAGTTATTTTTAAGCATACATTGTTCAAAATTATACTCATTAAAACTTTTATAAAATAGAGAATCGGGACCTACAACTTTATAATCATAGTAAATACCATCTTTTGGTATATAACGAGCGCACGCCAGTTTTAGTTTATAAGCTTCAGAAGCTTTTTTACTGTCGTTGTTTATGAAAAATCTGGTGAAAATCTGATCTATAGTTCCTTTCATCTCTTCAGAGTCTTTACCAAAATGATAACCCTCAAGATAATTGTGCTGAATCGAGATTGCATATGCTAAATTCTCTTGAGATATATGCCCAGTTGAACATATATCGAGGAAGATCTTTTCAAGATTAACCTTTATATTTTCTGCTTCTTGATTACATTTTTCTAAATCATGCTTTGAAGCTTTAGATTTATTCCATAAAGTCGATCGCCAATATTTCCTTTTATAATTAGAATCTTCACTAACCCATGTACCAAACACGCATAACTCACCGTCACTCGAACAAGACGCTACATTGAAAGCAATCATAGTGACAACAAAAATTTTGACTAATCTAACCATCAATTATTTCCTATATAATGGTGGAAAACCATTTTATATAAAATAACACATTTATTATCATTTGAAACGACATTTTAAAATTTATGTTAAGGTATAGCTTTAATTAACATGCAGGAACAAACACAAATTTTAACATTTTCAATTTAACTTGATGCTGTTAAATTTTATTTTTAATTCTGAAAAAATCTCTTAATTAACGTTCTTTCCATAAAAATGCTTCAAAAGCATTATGCTGGCTTAGAAAATCTCGAATATATTAATGTTTTTAATTTATCCTACGAACGTAACGTTTTATGTAGGGAAGTAATTTTAATACTTCCGATTTCCGTTATTTATTGCTTTTTCCAAAACTTAATAACCTTAATATTTGCGACTGTGGTGTTGTAGAATTGTTTTTCACCCACTTATGGAATGTTGCATATTTTTTCTAATAATAAAAAAAGCCCGCATTTGCATACGAGCTTTAGGTTATATTTCTTCTATGACTAATTTTTAATAGAAATTATTAAGTCTTCGATAGAGTGCACATTTCGAATGCAAAGACTACGGGAATCAAATTCGTGTGACCAATTAAAAAGCCAGTCTTCTAACTCATCCACATTATACTTTTTAGTAGCAATTCCAACCGCCATTTCAACAACTTCTGCATCAGGTGCTTTTAATTCTTGCCCGTTTAATAGTAAAAATAGATAGCCAGCAAACATAGCAGTTCTTTTATTAGCATTAGCAAAAGGATGATTTTCAATTAAACTCTCAATAAGAACAGCTGTTAACCTGAAAATATCCTCGTTTTGTTCGTAATATCTACAAATACTTGGTCTAGCTTGGGATGAGCCTAGGGCATTTTCGTCACGAATATATATAGGCTCTTTAGGTGTCTGAAGTTTAATTAGCAATGAATTGATAAGCTTTAAGTCATCAATTGAAAGAAAATTGATTCCTTCAACTATCTCTCCAAATTGTGACACAGACATTCATCAAACCTTTGATAAGTCTTTCATAGCTTTTTTGTAGCGAGCAAACCCTAAGACAAAGGCATTTAAAACTTGATCATTGTGCTTGCAGTCCTCACTTAGCGCAGGTTTTGCTTTCACCTCTATGTGTTTGTCACGTGGAGGAATGTAAAGACGAACTTCCTTTATTTGTGCGTGACCCATAAACTCACCTCATAAGTTTTTATATAAAAATGGCTGAGAAAAATAAGATCTCAACCTTAAGTTGATTATAATTACCATAAGGTAAAGAGTAAAGGCAATTTAGACAAATTTAAAAAATTAATAGGTGCTATATATTTGACTATTAAATTTTTCACATAATAACCGCCTATTCAATGACGTGCTATCCGTCATCTAAATTTGGTTTAACTTACAAATTGATATATCAACTTTAAGCGGTCTCCATAATGGAGAAACTAGCTGATGATAAACAATCCTTGAGATTAGGCTGTTGAGTTTTAAATACAGTGATTAATCTTATGACTAATAAGACTATTTGCTTATTACTTTCAATTTCTATAGGTCAAATATGTACTTTTCTTATTCAGTATCAATTGTGATTATTATAATCACCGGATGTCTGTATAACTATTTTAATATCTATATCAACAAATATTGTTATCACTGAGAAAAATATGAATTAACGCAGATAAACATGGATCACACCATTGCCAATTATTCTTAAAATCATTAATAGATTCCATACAATTAAGCATTGATTTCCCCCAAAAAATACAATACTATTAAAGAGCGTTTAACTTATTGATTTTTATTATGAGAAAGACTTTATTTACCTTAATTGCTTTACCTTTTTTAGCCCTCGCTAATGATCAACTTGAGAAAGAAATCGACAGCTGTAAATCGCTGACTGACTCAACTCAAAGACTTGCATGCTACGATAAGATATTCGAGAAAAAAACTGAAAGCTCGATAGATAAAAATGCCATGGGCAAATGGTTTGTCCAACAAGGCGTATCACCCGTTGATGATAGTAAATCTGTGACCATAAGACTGAATGCTGATCGTCCAATAAACGCGCGATATAATTTAATAACACCTCATTTATATATCAGATGTAAAGAGAATGTAACTGAATTATATATCGATTTTGATACATTTTTACGTTCTAATGGTTTAACGCCCATAACACGTATTGACTCTGAAAAAGCGGTATCGAATAGAAGATGGGATATTTCAAATGATCATAAAGCAATATTCTATTCAAGCACCCGATCAAAAAAGACAACGGATTTTATTAAGGAATTAATCGGAAAAAATAAATTATTTATTCAAGTCACACCATACGGTGAGTCAGCAGTAAATACAACATTTACATTAACCGGGCTTGATGAAGCAATAAAACCGCTAAGGGAAACATGTGGTTGGTAATGGTATGGAAAACTAAATTCTTTAAAATATATTAGATTACCTTAAACACAAATCTCAACATTAAATGTTAAGCAAAGATGAAATTGATCCGTTTCGCTTCAAATACAAAGATCAATTTCATCATTATGATCATAAATCTTAACTTATAAAAGATCCTTCCTAACCAACAATTGAAAGTAATATTTATTATTCTATTAAAAACAGATTCAGATCAAACGACGATCATAACCTTTTAGACACTGATGACGTTGTTAATTCATAGTGCATATAAAACAATTATTTGAAATTTAGCTTTCGACTTTTGGTATGTTATACAATTTATCATTATGCTTTGTTAATTTAATTGCTTCTATGAATAAGTCCAATCACGGTATTTTTGATAGGTTATCTCAAAATACCCTCAAATATACCGTAAACAGTTTAGAAAAGTTATCAATCTGAAATAATTGAAGGCGTTTTTTTAGATATGTTATCAATGAAAAAAATAAGTTCCGATAAGGTTGTAAAGGCGGGTTATCGATTTTACCTGATTGAACGAATACGACCCCAGCAGGAATCGAACCTGCAACTAGCCCTTAGGAGGGGCTTGTTATATCCATTTAACTATGAGGTCACCGGGTCGGTTATTCTAATCAATTTAAACAAATAATACCAATTAAATAACAAAAATTTTCCATTTTATACAAACATGATACAATTAGCTTATCAATAATATTAACAATAATAGAAGAATATATTATGAAAAAAAGAATAATTGGAATGATGATTACTGCATTAGCGCTAACCAGTTGCGCTACATATCAGCCTGAAACCAATACATATAGCGACCCGTTGTCTGGGGTTAATAAAGCGATGTTCAACGTCAATTATTATGCGCTTGATCCCTATATTTTGCGTCCAGCAGCAGTAGTATGGAAAGATTATGTCCCGTCTCCTGTACGTAAAGGCGTCGTTAACTTTTCATCTAACTTATCTGAACCGGCATCTATGGTGAATAACTTGCTTCAAGGCGAAGTTCATCAAGCCGGTACCCATTTAGCCCGATTCTTTATCAATACTGTTTTTGGTGTTGCAGGGGTATTTGATGTTGCCAGCATGGCTGATCCGCAATTAAAGAAAGGAAACAGACGCAGTTTTGGTGATGTGTTAGGTCATTATGATGTTCCTTACGGACCTTACGTCGTTTTACCATTTTATGGATCAGCGACACTTAGACAAGAAGGTGGTGACCTTGTCGATACCCTTTACCCACCACTGGTTTGGTTAGATTGGCAATGGGCACTAGCCCGTGGCGTAGTTGACGGTATTGAAGCTCGCGCCGTTGCGATTGAATATGAAGATATGCTTAAAAATAGTGATGATCCTTATAACTTCATGCGAAATGCGTATTTCCAACGTAATGATTTTAATGCTTCCGGTGGTAAAGTCGATCAACAGAAACAACAACAACGAGAAGAAAGCATTAACAGCTTTATTAATGATATCGATTCACAATAATAATGATGAATCAACATTAACAACCGCCGACAAGCTCGGCGGTTTCTGTTTATATCACTTTTAATGATCATTAAACCGCTTTCAATAGTACTGACTATTAATTGGGCACAATATTGGTAAAAGCTCAATTTTATACTTAGTCCGCTCAAAATTTATATTTCAATAGACCCTTATAAACCCTGCATTTCCGGCAGATAATGCAAAAGCGTCTAGGCATTTGTTGCCGTTGTAATTTTGGATTCACTCTTTCTTTTATCGTTAAGGCTTGGCTATAACGATGCCACATAGTCTAAAAAAACTTCATCTTTCAACAGTACTGACTATTAGTTGGGGCACAATTTACGATAAAAGCTCAATTTTATACTTAGTTCGCTCAAAATTTATACTTCAATAAACCCTTATAAACCCTGCATTTCCGGCAGATAATGCCAAAAGCGTCTAGGCATTTGTTGCCGTTGTAATTTTGGATTAACCCTTTCTTTTATCGTTAAGGCTTGGCAATAACGATGCCACATAGTCTGAAAAAAAACTTCATCTTTCAACAGTACTGACTATTAGTTGGGGCACAATTTACGATAAAAGCTCAATTTCTACTTAGTTCGCTCAAAATTTATATTTCAATAGACTCTTATAAACCCTGCATTTCCGGTAGATAATGCCAAAAGCGTCTAGGCATTTGTTGCCGTTGTAATTTTGGATTAACCCTTTCTTTAATCGTCAAAGCTTGACAATAACGATGCCACATAGTCTGAAACAAAACTTCATCTTCCGTTAAGTATTTTTGATTAATTTTGCTGTTAACCAACAAATCATCTTGATCAGTTAAGGATATCTGTTCGATCTTTTCTAAATCATAAAAATATCCGTATTGTCGTTTTTCATCATAAATAGCCCATTTTTGATCGGCATAGCGATCTTTAAAAAACTTCAAAACCAAAGGCAAAGCATTATAAATAGGCGCCACAACAGAAAAATAGATTTTCTCTTTAGCATGATTCTGATCTGTGGGGCTTTCAATAGTATTAAAACGGACAAATTGAATTAAGTGATGTCTCTCTTTGCTGACTTTTTTGGCAATTTCATGTACTGCAAGTACATCCGGATCGGCAAAATCGGTTTCGATTGATTGCTGAGACTTAAACACTTTGCAAATATAGCGAAAGATAATTAAATCACTTTCCGGAATTTCGGATAACCACACGTACATTAAATGATTGAGTGAGATTTTCGCTAATTTTTTATTTAGCGCGCTCATCACTCGTTCATATTTACTATTACGAAATTCGACATCATGGATGTTAGAAACCAATAAAGGCGCCACCTCACCCTGCCCTAATAAGCATTCCGGCATTTGTTTGAGTTTAAAAGCATCAAACACAGCACAAAGTAAACCTTCAAAACTTTTGTCATAACTAAAGGCAAGCATCAACTACCACCCCATAACCAATTGTTGCGGCACATTTAGATTTTTCGCTTCCAGCAGTGGCGGTTCTTGCAAGGAAAGGCGGATGTATTCGGCTGAAGATTCAAGCAATTTAAATGTTTTCATTTCATGACAAACAATAAAAAATTGTGCTCGTTTCAATACCACGCCAATACGTTTAAGCGCCTCTAAATTCAGTTTACGATGACGTCGAGCTAATACTATCATTTTAGCGGACTTAACCCCAATGCCCGGCACCCGTAAAATTTTTTGATAGCTATCACGATTTACATCAACCGGAAAACATTGTGGATTACGTATTGCCCATGCAAGTTTAGGATCAACCGTTAAATCTAAATCAGGATATTGCTCATTTACAATTTCATTCACATCAAAACCATAAAATCGTAGCAACCAATCGGCTTGATACAATCGATTTTCACGAACTCTTGGCACTTCTTGCACAACCGGCAATCTGCTGTCATAGCTGTTTACCGGAATAAAACCCGAATAATAAACCCGCTTCATGCTAGGTCGCTTATATAATTTGGCGGTTAATTGCAAAATCTGATTATCGGTTTCATCGGTCGCACCAATAATCACTTGCGTACTTTGCCCTGCCGGAACAAATTTTGGGGTCGATTTAATTTTTTTGCGATCTTCGATATTCTCTAATAAGTTTTGCTGGATATGGCGCATCGGTTGATAGATGCTTTGATGATCTTTATCCGGCGCTAATAATTTTAAATTCTTTTCGGTGGCAATTTCTAAATTCACACTCATCCGATCAACCAATAGTCCCGCTTCGGTGATCAATTCATTACTTGCGCCGGGTATAGCTTTCATATGAATATAACCATTAAAATGATACTCATTGCGCAAAATTTTGACCACACGAATCATCTTTTCCATAGTGTGATCCGGGCTTCTGACAATTCCGGAACTAATAAATAGCCCTTCAATATAGTTACGGCGATAAAATTCAATCGTTAAATCAGCCAACTCTTTTGGCGTAAATCCGGCACGAGGGATATCATTACTTTGTCGATTGATACAGTAAGCACAATCAAACATACAGTAGTTAGTGAGCATGATTTTTAGCAAAGAAACACAACGACCGTCGGCAGTAAAACTGTGACAAATGCCACAGCTACTAGCATTACCAATGCCTTTATGCTTATTACTTCGAGAAGTGCCGCTCGAAGCGCAAGAAATATCATATTTTGCCGATTCGGCTAATATTTCAAGCTTAGCTATCATTTTCTCATTCATTTATTCACTCACTCATAAACTGTATATTTGTACAGTATAACGTAATGAGTATTCGCATCGCAAGTAAATATTGTGTATTAAAAGCGTTGTTTAAATCATAAAAATGAAGCGACAATAGAATTTTGTTTTATTAAATTTTTTAATATTAATTCGATTAATCAACTAGTTGATATGAAATTGATTATAAAAAAAGAGTTAAGGTATTGTTCAGCTTACAACTGTACGCTATAATCAGCGGAAGTTTTCATATAAAGCCAGATAATTTAGGAGTAAAGCATTAAATGAAACGTGTTGTTATTACAGGGTTAGGGATTCTATCAAGCATAGGGAACAATACTAAAGAAGTTCTCGAATCATTAAAAGTAGGTCGAAGCGGCATTACTTTTTCACAAGAAATGAAAGATAGTGGAATGCGTAGCCATGTATGCGGAAATGTAAAACTGGATACGACAGGACTAATTGATCGAAAAATTGTCCGATTTATGAATGATGCTTCTATCTATGGTTATCTGGCATTACAACAAGCAATTGAAGATGCTAAATTGACCCCGGAACAAGTTTCTAATCCTCGTACAGGATTGATTGCCGGTTACGGTGGATCGACAAAAACACAATATAATGTTGTGGCTGGTATGAAAGAAAAAGGATTACGTGGCGTTGGACCTTACGCCGTGACTAAATCGATGTCATCTGCTATTTCGGCTTGTTTAGCAACACCATTTAAAATCAAAGGTGTGAGTTATTCAATGACCTCAGCTTGTGCAACTTCTGTTCACTGTATTGGTCATGCTGCCGAACTGATCCAACTGGGCAAACAAGACATTGTTTTTGCCGGTGGCGGTGAAGAACTGTGCTGGGAAATGTCATGTGAGTTTGATGCAATGGGTGCTTTATCGACTAAATATAACGATACACCGGAAAAAGCTTCACGTGCTTACGATGCCAACCGTGATGGCTTTGTTATTGCCGGTGGTGCCGGTATGGTGGTCGTTGAAGAGCTTGAACATGCATTAGCCCGTGGCGCTCACATTTATGGTGAACTGGTTGGTTATGGTGCTACTTCTGACGGTTATGATATGGTAGCGCCGTCTGGTGAAGGTGCAATGCGTTGTATGCAAATGGCGATTGCGGATTTAGATGCACCGGTTGATTATATCAATACTCATGGTACATCAACTCCAGTTGGTGATGTTAAAGAGCTTTGGGCTATCAAGGAAGTATTTGGTGATAATATCCCGGCAATTTCATCAACCAAATCGATGACTGGTCACTCTTTAAGTGCAACAGGTGCACAAGAGCTTATCTATTCATTACTCATGTTAGAGCACGGCTTTATCACGCCAAGTATCAATATCGACGAACTTGATGAAGCGGCTATCGGCATGAACATTATCACCGAGCCGACTGAACGTGAATTAACCACAGTAATGTCTAATAGCTTCGGTTTTGGTGGAACTAACGCATCAATTGTCATGAAAAAATATCAAGGCTAATGCTTTAATCAATTAGCAAAATAAAAAAACCGTTCACTTCATAAGAACGGTTTTTTTGTTGGTATATTATCTTCAAATGCTAATCATTGATTAATTTCAATTAAGCTAAGTATTAAATCTTCAGTCTAATTGTTGCCTGCATATATTGCGCCGTTGGCTAAATTGTTAATCTTTGGCTACTTCCCTCTAAAAATCCTTCAATAACAACCTAAGTTAAATTGCCTTAAAGTGTTATTTTTTGGATAAAAAAGGTCAAAACCGCTGATCCTATAAGTGATAGCACCATAAATAAAAAGGCATGATGATATCCACCACTGGCATTATCAATTAGAAAGCCGATGATAAACGGTGAAACCACGCCGGCAACTTGTCCACCAAAGTTAACAACACTCGATGCTTTGCCCATAATGGCGGTTGGGATAAGATGCATCAACATTCCCCAAAAAATCGCAAAGGCGATAAACATAAATAAAGCTGAAATACATTGGAAGACAATAGCAGCATTAAGATTTTCAACCTGATACATTAAAAACAAAAAAGCGCCGGATAACAGTGCTGTAATGCCATAAAGATATTTTAGTTGTTGTTGAAACTTATCGGCAAAATACCCGCCAACTAAGGTGCCTAAAGCCCCAAATAAGAACGGAATGGCAGCCCAAATCCCTGTTTTAGACAGTGATAAGCCCCTTGCCTCAAGTAGATAACTGGGTAACCAGGTCGTAAATCCCCAAAAGGTGATATCAAATAAAAACCAAATCAGCGATAACTTCCAAAGGATTGGCAATTTTAATACCGCAAGCAATGAAAACGATCGAGTTTGCATCTCAATATTTTTCTTATCGTTTTGTTGATCAGCTTCTAACAGATGTAACTCATCGGCACTGATTAAGCGATTATCTGCCGGATGATTACGAATATAGCGATAAATAAGCAAGCCTAAGATAAGACCCGGTACACTTAAAATGACAAAAACCTCTCGCCAGCCTAGCCACTCAATGATAGTCACGGCCACAACAACAGAAATTGCCGGACCTAAGGTATTAACAGAAGATTGAATGGCGGTTGCTCGTCCTCGTTCATGAGGGGGAAAATAAGTGGCAATGACTTTCCACGATGAAGCCGGAAAACAACCCTCACCTGCACCAAATAGGAATCGTACCAACAACATCAAAGGCAACCAATAGATCAGCCCGGTAAAGAAGGTAAAAATTGACCACCATATAATGGCAAATGCCATAACTTTACGGGGCCCAAATTTATCGGATAAATAGCCACCGGGAATTTGAAACAGCGCATAACCAATAAAAAAAGCACTGATTATCGAGCCTTGCACGGTTTTATCTAAACCAAGCTCACTGCCGATAAAAGGCAACGAAACATTCATGACCATTCGATCAAGAAACGATAATAACCAACCCGACCACAATAATAATAAAATGGTATAACGCCCTTTCCATTTTTTTTGATTATACCCAGATGTAGGCATTTTATTAGCTGAGATATTCATTGAATCTCCTTATGCATTTTAAAGTAACATCCCAAATAACCTGCTGCAAAAAGGGTTACCTTTTGTTGCAATAAGGTAATATGGTTAATAACCTGATTTTTATGCTACCAACGTTAGCCCATGCAGCCGCATTTGAAGTAACTCATCTAGCAATAACTTCACTGGGTATAAAGCTAGCTCACTTGTTGTGAGCTTTTATTATTATGTTAATGACCAACTATTTTTGATAAACATCCCAAGCTGCTTGTAAGCCGGCACCTTGCGTAGTTTTAAATCCAACACGATTAAGCACTGCTTCAAATGCGGTTAATGTTTGCAGTACGCACGGTTTTCTTGCGTTATAACCCATAGTACCAATACGCCAAACATTGCCTTTAAGAGGCCCAAAGGAAGCACCAATTTCAATGCCAAAATCGTTTAGCATCAAATTGCGCACTTGCAGATCATCAATATTATCGGGACGTTTTACCCCAACCACATTATTCATTTTATGTTTAAGATCACCAAATAACTCCAGTCCCATAGCTTGCAGGCCGGCAACCATTGCTGCGCCATTAATTCGGTGACGCTCGATAACATTATCTAACCCTTCCTGAAGCACGATACGGGCGCACTCTCTTGCCGCATAGAGCATTGAGGTTGCTTCGGTGTGATGATTGATACGCTCAGCGCCCCAATAGCGAATGATCATATCGATATCAAAGTAGTTAGAGTAAATCATCTCATCACTTCCGCTACTATCACCTTCAGCACGAATACCAAGTTCAACACATTTACGAGACTGAATAATATCTACCATTTGTGGGCTAAGTGTTAAAGGCGCAACGCCCGGCGGACCACTTAAACATTTTTGTAAACTGACTGAAACCCCGTCAAGTTGCCATTTATCAACTTCAAGCTCATTACCGACAATCGAGGCAGTTGCATCGACATAAGAAAGTACGCCATGGCGACGGCAAATTTCACCAATTTTATCTAATGGTTGGATTAAAGTTGTCGAAGTATCGCCTTGCACACAAAGTAATAATCGAGGCTTAACTTTTTTGATTGCATCTTCAATAACATTTGGATCGAAAACTTCTCCCCATGGCACTTCAATAGTATGAACTTCCGCCCTTGCCCGATGTGCAATTTCACACAGTAATAAACCAAAACGACCAAATACAGGCACAAGCACTTTGTCACCCGGGCGAATGGTTGAAACTAATACGGCCTCAATACCGGCTCGAGCAGTACCGTCAATAACGAACGTTTGTTCATTTTTTGTTTTAAAAATATCACGATAAAGTGCCATAGTTTGATTCATATAATCTGTCATCACGGGATCAAACTGTCCAATTAATGGCGCAGCCATAGCCCTTGTTACACGCGGATCTGCATTAATTGGGCCAGGCCCCATAAGTAATCGAGACGGCGGATTAATTTGATCATATTTGTCTAGGTCTAACATGTATTTTTCCCTTATTGATTTCGATTTAATCTTGTTAACATTCACATTACATTGTGATGCGGTGACTATCTTTTCTTATCGATATTTTTCAAAAAATTATTGGTAATGGGGTGATGAAACTTAAACAGATTCACAATTTCACTCATCACTTTACCCATATGCGTTTTTTTCCATGCTAATGAAAGCGGCGAAGGCTTGCGCTCATTAATCACTTGGCATTGAACCAACTCACCCGAATCTAAATAAGGTTGACAGATCGACTTAGGTAAAAAGCCAATACCTAAGCCTTTTAAATGGCAAGCTAATTTGGTGGTGATATTTGGTACAATGATTTCAGACTGACTTGGCAACAACCATGCAACACGTTTATTCATATGAATAGAGGTATCTTCAATATTAACAGCAGAATATTTACGGAGTATTTCGTTGGATAACGGACCTTCTAATTGAGTAATAGGATGATTTTTTGCCGCAATAAAAACCCAACTAATTTCGCCCAATGGAAATATATTTACCATGTTATCTAATGATTCAGTACCTGTTGCACCAATAGCAAGATGACATTCACCGTGAAGCAACGAATCCCAAACCCCCATATAAACCTGGCGGGTAAAATTAAAATTAGTAAACGGGAATTTTTCTTTCAAATGGGTTAACAAATCGGTCACAGCATCAACATCGTAAAGCAAATTATTGATGGTAACATTCACCTTACGTTCAACCCCGTCCCGAATCTGTTGTAACTCATCAGGCATGGTGGTCAACCACAACAACCACTGGCTACAATGCTCATATAAATGCTGACCGGCAAGGGTTAAACTGACTGTGCGAGTTGTCCTTTCAAAGAGCTGGGTATTAAGATCTGCTTCTAATGATTTAATGCGATAACTAATAGCGGCAGGGGTTTTATATAAAAGTTTAGCGGCTTTTGAAAAGCTATTGCACTCAACCACTTTAGTAAATGTTCGCATTGTTTCAGTATCTAACATGATTTAATCCCTAATAATAAAACGATCGATACCTAGCCAAATGCCAAGTAAAAGATCGGCACCGGATGTATGACCATAATTTAATAATTTATGGATCGATACATGGTGGTATTTACCTTGTGCTAATGCTCTAACCACTTGCATAACCAGTAAAGAAAATTGGCGTTTTAACGCATACTGTAAAAAAGTGGCACTAATGGTGGTGGTCAGTTTATCTAACGGCATAGACTGCATAGCTTTTTGCAATCGTTGTAACGGCGCATAAAAACGCTCATCACACGCCAGTACCGCTAAGATCCCAACGATAATATCGTCATAACTCGGGGTTAATCCTACGCCTAAACCGATATAAGGGGTGAGATCGGCGCGATTACCTGCCAGTAAATTCGATAATTGGAGACATAAATTTTCTAATTCTGCTTGATACGGCGTTAGAATCAGATTGCCTAACTGACCGTGTACCCCAGTAGAATTATTGATCTGTTGCAGTAATTGAGCAACACCCTTTTTATCAAAGGATAGAGCAGGATCGGGCTTGAGTTCTAAATGGCAAACATGGCTCGCCTGATCGATGCTGATATGACCAATCTTTAATTCGCCGTTAATGGTTTGATTGATAGTTAAATGACTATCCGTTAGTGCGGCTTGAACAGTGTCAAAATCTGCGGTTTTCAGCACCCTACCCATTGGCGCAAATCCACTTCCATAGCGATGAAGAGTAATTAATTGTTGCTGCTGATTAATCAAATTAATGGTATGTCGATGTTGACTAAAAACAGTCAATTTGCCTTCACGCAAAGGCAGTTGTGAACTGCTTACTAATGGCTTTATAGGAGAGCAACAATTTGGCATCAATAACATGCAGCGCTGCCGATATTCATCGGCAGATAACTTAACGTTGAGTTGCGATTGGGTCATCGCTTTTAATAATTTTGCGTTTACTGCATGTGTTTGATTCATAAATTACACTTTTAATTTTTCTGCTAACGCCTCGAGTGCTTTTTCAAAACACGCTAATGGAGCACGTACGGTGCCTGCACCAATTTGACCCACGCCTGCTTGTTTATGGGCAATTCCTGTATTAATAAGAGGCGTGATGCCGGTTTCCACAATACGGCGAATATCCAATCCCATACAACAACCTTGAAAGTTCCATGAAGGGATTTGAAATAGCATATTGTGCGCTAAAAATATCTCACTCATCTCTTCTGATATTTCTAATGCAACATCTGCGCCACCTGCGCCAACAAATCGAGTTACCCCCGGCGCCGCAACCATAGCTGCCCCACCAATTCCAAAAGTTTCGGTAATGGCGCTATCGCCGATATCGGGGTTGGCATCTTTTTGAGAATAGCCAGTGAAAAATAGCCCTTGCGGCGTATTAACCGGTGCAGTAAACCACTGATCACCTAGCCCACTGACTTTGATACCAAAATCTTTACCATTACGGGTCATAGCAGTCACAATTGTGCCGGCTTGAATTTGTGCCGCACTGTCCATAACTGACTTACAAAATGCCATTGCTATGTTCAAAAAGAACTGATCGGTGACACTTAAAAATTCAAAAATTTTCGCCATTTCCGCTTTATCACGGTTAAGTAAAGCTAATTTAGGCGATAAAGTGCGCAGTAAAAGTGCGGAAGCGGCAATATTGCGTTGGTGGAACTCATCACCCATTGAAATAGCTTGTGCCATTAGTGCCGTCAGATCAATGCCGTTATCAAAAAGCTTTAATGCCTCATTTAATGCGGGAGCTAATGACACTTTCA